>JAOAFA010000121.1 GCA_026416535.1 Deltaproteobacteria bacterium | reverse complement strand
AGCACTAACACAATTAGCCGGCGGTTATCAACAAGCGGCCGCAGCGGAACCCCTATTTGGGTTGGGAAAGGGACTTGCCCAGGGCGGAGGTGGAGATGCTGGGGCAGGGGGAAATGGTGCCATGGCTGGTGCTGGTCTTGGAATGGGTTTTGCCTATGCCCAGCAGATGAGGAACCAGGTAGCTATAAACCAGGCTCAACAACAGAAAGGGGCTCCTGTAGCGGCACCAGTGTCATCAGCCCTTGTACTATGTCCATCATGTGGTAAGAACGTCTCGCCTGGAAAATTCTGCTCAGAGTGTGGTTCTCAATTATCGACAACTACATTATGTCCCAAATGTAATACTCAGGTCCCAAATGGGGCAAAGTTCTGTTCGTCTTGTGGTACCCCGATCGCAGCCTCTTCAAAATTAAGGTGTCCAAAGTGTGGTAAGGAATATGACCCTGGAATAAAATTTTGCACAGACGATGGCACTAAGCTTTAATATCCAAAATAGAAACTCTATACCAAGCACATTGACTAAGTTTGAAATACCATTTTCCCGCTGCATAAAGAATCATATCACTTGTCTCCTCATCACTGCCATTATCTCTGTATCTCTCCCGGGGAAGTATATCCTTGTAGAAGGTAAATCAGCAAATCACCTCTACGCACAATTAGATAGGAAAAATAATAAGGAGAAGGGCAAGTACACTCAAAGTACCAATACAAATTATACCTATACCCCAAAATCAAAAAGGCCGTCAATAGACGCCGGCTCCTATTCACCCTCTTATACTCAACCAACTCCAACACCAAGAGAACTTCCATATTCTCCATCACCTACCACATCTACCCCTACTTACAACACCTCAACCCATTATTCAACCAATGTGGGTAAAACTGGAAGCTTTTTAGCAGAATATGGATATTTTATGCCATTTGTAATAATAATAATCACGTATTTATTTATCTGGCTAATACATAGTCGCAACCAAAAAAAGTATTATCAAAACGTCTTTATTCCAGAAATTCAAGAAGTAAAGCCACCTCCGAGAGTCACGGACTTTGTTCAAAGTACCCTCTTCTTAATTAAAGACAAAATTCTCAACTTTAATGAAACAGCATTTTTCGATAGAGTCAATTATATCTTTTTCGAAGTTCAAAACGCAAAAGTCAGAAGAGATTTAAAATCAGTTAAACCACATCTAACAGATGGGTATTACAACAAATTAAGGTTTATGATAAATCAACTTATTAGCGAACATAAGCTCCTTTTTATAAAAGACATCATAGTCAAAAAGATTAGTATTGTTAAATTTAACTACGAAGATGGCATTCACAAAATCACTGTTAAAATAGATGCCTCAATGATAGAGGCACTAGTTGACGAAAATAATCGCTCTAAAATCTATTCTGGTTCACTCTCAACACTCAGAGATCTGTCCGAGTTATGGACATTTATTAAGGATGAAAGGAGAGATTCACCCAACAGAATAGACATGCCTACAAAATGCAACACGTGTGGGGCCCCTATAAAAAGCACTGTAGACGAGAATTGTGAATTTTGTGGTTCAAATATAAGACCTAAAACAGCAGAAAATAACTGGTTGTTAGCAGAGGTCATACCATTCAAAGAGATATCTCCAAATGAATTAGATAGATAAAAAATTAATTGCCACTACTTTTTACACTTAGACGATACCCTTAACAACCCCTCTTTGTCTCCGATCATAAAAAGTGTATCCATAAGATAAGGACATGCCAAATCAAAACCTGCTTCATAAGATCGCCTAAAATACTCTTCTGCTGAATAAAAATTCTTCCTCTCATACTCTATCCTTCCAAGATTAAAGAGTGCAGATGGTTCATTCGCGTAAATGTTCAAAACTTGCTTCAATATTATCTCAGCCTTGAGATACTCTTTAGAACATATATAGGCAGCGGCCTGATTGACTCTGAACTCAATATTATTAAGAAAAAATTCCTGCACCTTCTCAAAATCATCTATAGCATCACTGCATCTATTCAAATTAAGGTTCACGAACCCCTTAAGATATATAGCATTGTTTTTCATCCTTTCATCTGACATCATCTCTTCAATTAAGGAAAAGCTATCTGAAATCCTCTCCATTTTAAGATAAATCCTTACTAAGAGCCAATAAATCTCTTCACTACTTTGCAGTATTTTTAATTTCAACAACTCAGGTTCGGCCTTTTTATGCTCTCCCATAAGTATATAGGTCCTTGCAAGATTTAATCTAGCATTAACAAATGCCGGGTCAATACTCAATGCGCTCTTAAACCTCTGTAATGCCCTTCTAAAATCATTATTGACAAGGTAAATATAACCCAAATTATTATGAGCCTCAGCAAAATCACTATTGTATTCAATAGCAAGTAAAAAGAACTTTTCTGCCTTTTCCAATCTGTTTTGTTTTAAATAAATCACACCCAAATTATTATACGCTTCGGCATAATTCTTATTATATTCAAGAGCCAACTCCAAATGTCGCTCAGCTAACTCAAACTTACTCTCCTCTATGAGCCTAACAGCACTTAAGTTATGCTCTTTTGCCTTCTTATGAATCGGAGCTGTGTAACAAGAATGTAAAAGAACAATGATGCATGTCACTACATAACACCTCGTATCCATCAAAGAACCTCCCAAATTTCATTCCTTTTAGCAATTTTCATACCACTCCGTATCTTCATATTCAGTGGCGTCTTTCAGAGAGGCAACAATTTTGGCATTGATTATCTATCAAGCTTTCCGCAATATACAAAACTTTACTATCTTTCTTTCCACTGAGATAACATCTTTTACACAGCCCTCCTAAAAATTCAACATTCTAATACCCACTATGACTCACATATCTTTCCTTCACACCTCAATACTATCTACTTCTACTCTACTTACAAGCAACATTACACATTTGGCTCAGCAACAGACTATTTTGAATCACTTCTATTCTCTCCACCTATGAAAGAATTTCACCAGACCCCTACTTGTAACAGAATTGACCGGTCCCAAACAGATAGATATTCACTGATTTTGTACACATCCCTCCTATAATTCATAATATCCAAGCAAAACAATTTTTAGAAACAACCCCTATATTCAACCACAAAAATCACATAAAAGACCTATGGATAAAATTTTTTGTAAAAATTTTGTCTTTAAATAGTCAAACAAATGAGGTATGTCAGAATTGTCATAGTAATTTGAATATGCACTTAGACAACAGATACAAAATCATAGAGAAGGTCGGCTCAGGCGGTATGGCCACTGTTTACCGGGCAAGAGACGAGCTTTTAAATAGAGAGGTAGCGATCAAGGTCCTGCACCCACATCTCGTGGAAAAAGAGGACGTAAAAAAGAGATTTTTAAGAGAGGCTCAGGCATTAGCACGATTAAAACATAAAAATATTATTGAGGTGTTTGATTATTTTTCAGAGGAGTCCAACTGTTATATAGTAAGTGAATTTATTAAGGGTAAAAATCTGGCCAGCTTTATATCAGAGTATGATATATCTTCCCCCTTTATAGCTGCAATGATTGTCTCAATATTAGCAGATGCAATAGATCATGCCCACAAAAATAATGTTATTCACAGAGATATTAAGCCAGAAAATATTTTAATCTCAGATAATTACCAACTAAAAATTACAGACTTTGGTATAGCATACATAACAGATGCAGAAAGTCTCACAATAACCGGTTCAATCTCTGGCTCCCCCGCCCATATGTCACCCGAGCAAATAGATGGGAAGGACATAGATCTTAGGACAGACATATTCTCACTCGGCACCATCTTATACCTGATATCTTGTGGTGAACTTCCGTTTAAGGGGAACTCGCCAGCATCCATTTTTAAATCCATCCTTATGGGGGAATATAAAGATCCCAGAGAAGTAAACCCCATTATAGATAGTAGATTTGCCTCAATAATACATAAATGCCTCAAAAAAGATCTAAACGAACGATATGGCAGTTGTGAAGAATTAAAAACAGATCTAATAATATATTTGAAAAAATATGGCATAACCGAGATAGAATTAAGCCTCCAGGCGTTTTTTAAGAACCCTATCAGTTTTTTTGATGAGCTTAACCACAAAATAGCAAAACACCTAAAAGACTATCTATATAAAAATATCCGAGATAACAACACTACCCTGGAAATTCAAGAGTATTTAAATATTCTTTTACATCTTGTCCCAGAAGATCATGATGCAAAGGCTCTCTTTGATAGATTCTTACTAATTGAAGAAAGTAAAAAAAATAAACTTAAAAGACTAAAATATGGAATACTTGGACTAACGATAATATCACTTATCCTTACATCGATATACTGGAAAGACATTTTTTACAATCACAAAGTCATTTACGACGATTGGAAGAATAATAATTTTACAGACTCTCAAAAAACAAGTAATTTAACAGATACAGACACAGGACAGATTACCAGTGAAAACAACTATGAATCGAATGAAGAACCTGTCAAAACAAAGGTTCCCGAACACTTGAGAGACCCTACTGAGCATAGAAAGAAAAGAAATAAAGTCATTCAATCATTGAAAAAAGGAGAAAGCCTCAAAACCGGAGACAAAGATACTATAAATGAGGTAAAATCTGGAGAGTTAAACCTATATATAAAGCCTTATGGAGATGTCTATATCAATAACAATCTAGTAGGGACAGAAAAAGCAACCCTCAACTTAAAACTAAGATCTGGTAGACATTTTATACGTGTAAAAAATCCGTTCTTTTTCGATATCGAAAGAGAAATAAACATAGAACCAGATTCAAAGGTAGATTTGAGACTTGTATTTGACAAGATCAAACCTGCAAAATTATTTATTCTATCTCCGCAAGAGTGTGATATATATATAGATGGTAACCTGCTAGGACAAAGCAGTATGTTTATTAACACAGGTATTACAATTCCTATTCATGACGCAACAGACGGCAAAAGAGAGATAATCCTTAAGGCGTCAAGGGCCGGTTATAGAGATTTTATCAAAAAGATTGAATTAACAGCAGGAGAGACTAGGTCCATTAAAATACACTTAGTAAAAGGAAAATGAAGCTATTCGAGATTATTTTTATTATTACCATCGGACTAAACCAACCTAATGAAGACTTACTAAAAAAGGGAATATATTTCTTTGAACATCAGGATTTCAAACAATCAATCACAATATTTAGTAAGATAATAAACAACAATCTTGTAAAAGATGAAAACGAGCTCGCTGAATGTTACAAGTATCTGGGTGCCGCATATTTTTATATTGAAGACCACAAGGCTGCGGAGGCAAACTTCAGACAATTACTTTTTCTAAAACCCGATGCGAGACTCGACCCTTTTCTATTTCCACCTTCCATGGTTTTATTCTTTGATAAAATCAAAAACGAGATGACAGGAGAAAAAAAGGTTACTTCAACAGAACTCAATCAACACAAGAGCAATTATCACATATACGTAAATTTTTTGCCATTCGGTCTTCCTCAATATGCAAATAATCAAAATGTAAAAGGGTCATTCATTTTCATTACCCAATTAGCCTCTTTAGGTACCAATATATACTCGTATTGGAATGTTCAATCAATGCTCGACAGATATGGATATGTGAAAGATCAAGAGACTGCCGACAAGGCAAACCTTTTTAAGACAATACAAATAACTTCACTAATTTTATTTGGATTAATCTACACATACTCAATAGTCGATGGATTTTATTATTCACCGTCAACAAAAAAGGAGGGCAGATAGGCATGCCTTTTGTTGAAATTAAGAATAAAACAACGGGTCACCACAGAACATACGAGCTAAAAAAGAGGATCACATCGATAGGTAGTTCAAAAGACTGTGATATCGTCCTTGATGATAAAAGAATACCCAAACACTTTGCAAACATCTTCTTTGATGGACATTCTTACACACTTCAAGTAGCCTCAAGCGATCAAGAGTTTATCTTTGAGGGAAAACCAGCAAGGAGAAAAAAGCTTAGTGAAAATACTCCTGCTGAGATAGGAGATTTCATTCTGTCATTCATTTATGAAAGAAGAAAACAAGAACAAAAAGATACAACTGACAAAAAAGACATATATAAAATACTATTTGAGACCTCTACTAAATTAATGTCTAACTTCAAACTTGACATCTTTCTATCAAATCTAACAGATGCCTTAATTTCTCTCACAAAGGCCGACAAGGGTTTTATAATTATATTCAGAGAAAACACTCTTGATATAATGGTAGCCAGATCCTTAGACGGCAAAGACATCACTAATCCTCGAGAATTAATCTCAGACTCAATAATTGAAAAAGTAATAGAATCAAGAAAACCACTAATTATCAACGATGCGATGAACGATACAGAATTCAAGATGAGCGTCTCTGTTGTTAATTTAAAACTTTGCTCAGTTATATGTGTGCCATTGATTTATCAAGAGAATATCCTTGGATTAATCTACTTAGGCAACGATAACATTGTAAATCTTTTTGATCAATCCTCACTTGAGATAATAACTATCTTCGCATCCCAAGTAACTCTCCTTCTAAAATCTGCGTTGCATATTAATAGACTAGAGCAAGATTTAGACACAAAAAACTTCAATAACATCATTTATACAAGTCCCTACATGACAGACATAATGGAGAAGATGAAAAAGGTTGCTCAAACAGATGTCACTGTCCTTATAGAAGGTGAGACTGGAACAGGAAAAGAGATCCTAGCAAGAGAGATACACAACAACTCACCTCGTAAAAACGGTCCTTTTGTAGTGATCAACTGTGCTGCAATCCCCAAAGACTTACTAGAGAGTGAGTTATTTGGACACATAAAGGGTGCCTTCACAGGGGCAATATCCACAAGGGAAGGCAAGTTCCAACTTGCATCGGGTGGAACCCTCTTTCTTGATGAGATAGGTGATATGCCTATTACCTTACAAACCAAGCTGCTGCGAGCACTACAGGACAAAACAGTAACCAAGGTAGGTTCAAACACACCAGAAGAGGTCGACGTGAGAATAATCTGTGCAACAAACCAAAAACTTGAAGAACTGATCAAAAACAAGAAGTTTAGACAAGATCTCTACTACAGAATCAATGTCGTAAAATTCTATTTACCACCTCTAAGAGATAGAGGTGAGGACATCATGTTGATTGCAAAATATTATCTTGAAAAATTTAGAAAAGAATATAACTCCCCTGTAGAGGGGTTTTCAATTAGAGCAATAAAAGCTATCAATAACTACACATGGCCCGGAAACATAAGGGAGATGGAAAACCGGATCAAAAAGGCCGTCATACTCTCAAAACACACACTAATCGAAAAGGAAGACTTAGAATTATCTGAGGAATCTGAGACCCCTATTCTACCTCTCGCTCAAGCGAGAGAAGAATTTCAGAGGAGATACATATTACAAGCACTCAGAAGAAACGGAGGCAATAGAACAAAGACAGCAAAAGAGCTGGGTGTTGATCCAAGAACAATATTTAGGTATCTTGAGGACATAGAAGATGAAACAATATGACTAAAATGCCTCAACATACACCAGCTATAACCCATATGTATAGAAAACAACTATATAATGTAGTAACATTTAGTATGGTCGTCAATTGGGTTTTAATGACTTCGTGTCTAGACATGCCGGAGATAAAAGTTTTAGAAGCTAATAATAGACCTCCTCTCATAAACAAGGCTAGGATTAGTCCAGAGACTCCCATCGTAAAGATTGATTCACTTTGCAAAAAAGAATTTTCATTTTCAGAAGTAACCGAACTCGATACCAATGATATGTTATATGTTCGGTGGTATATTGACTATGAATATATTAAAAACTACCAAAAAAGCTCCGTTATTCCTGCCTCTGATAAAAAGAGTATTACAAGAAGTGGAGACAGTTTTACACTGGATATAAAGAATTCTATTTTGCCACATAAATCAAGAGGATCAATTCACACAGTGGAAGTCATATTAGCAGATAGACCTTTTCTACAGGATTCAACAGAGCCCCCGCCATTCAAGGCTGTCGAGAAGGGGGGAAACATAGACTACATATCATGGACGGTGATCCAACTTGAAGACTGTTTTTAACTACTTGTTTTTACTTATGCTATTTTCTATCATAGCCTGTTATGATCTTATAAGAGATGACTCATCACAAAACAACTGCTTCATAATAGGTGGCTGTGATAAATCGTATTACAATCTTGAGACGATTTACATAAGATTAACTGTAGAGATAGAAAGAAAATCTCAAATGCAACTTACAATTCCACATAATAAATCAAATGGCCCTAACGTAAATATTACCCTCCCAATGCTACACAGTGTCTGCGGCTCCATCAAATACTTAGAATCGCCCGTTCACGCAAATATCAGGTTCATACCTGATATACCAGACACACTCACTAATCCACACACAAGCGAAACCGACCAAAATGGTAAATTCTGCACAATACTAAAGAAAGGAAGTTACACTATTCTGATCTCCCCACATAAGAATGATTCAACCCCCCAATTCATGAAAAAAATAGAAGTAAATAATGATATCTCGGACCTGACAATTGATTATCCATCTGCTGATAATATAAGATATGTCTATGGAAACATAACATTGGATTCAAAGAGTGGAATTCCAGTGGAAGGAATCAATGTTGTTGCCTTCAAAGAGTATTACAACGGAATAACCCTTCAATCTAACTTTTCCACAACTGATGAGAAGGGGAGATTTGCACTCATAATCCCCCACAAAGAGGATACCTTCTCACTTATGTTATATGGTTCAGAGAAAAATCCTGATTGGCCAGTAATAAAATTTGAAGATATTATATCAGAGGGCATAATACAAATAGGAACCATAAACCTCGGTTTCGTCCCACAATTAAGAAATGTATCTGGGTCTGTCTCATCCAACGAGAAAATTCGCATAGTGGCAAAAATGGAAAGTAGCGATTTTAACTATACAAAGAGCTTTATTTCTGATTCAACAGGTTATTTTGAGGCAGAGTTGAGAGAAGGAAAATACACATTTCTTACTATTCCAGAGGATATACACAATAGTCGTTGGAGCATAACCACTATAGATAATATCTACGTTCCATTTACCAATAAAAATTTTTCAAACATCAACAAAAAAATACTGCTAAAGGGAAGTTTATTACCGAATCAAGAAAAGATTGTTCCAAAGATAAATATCAGACGATTAGGTGGATGTACCAAAAAACAAATAGATAACGTCAATATTGAGAATTCACTAGTACCTAATGATCGAGGCGAATTTATGACGTATATACATAGAGGAGAATATAGGATCGAGATTGCATCTCATGAACCACATATTTCAAACCTTATCTCAGAGCCAATTTGCATAGAGGAGGATCTCGATTTAGGGACATTACATCTGCCAGAGTCCTGCAAACTAAGTATATCGGTATCAAATAAAACCAATAAATCAATAGGAATAATAAAAACAGAGACTTTTATTGCAAATTATAGTTTAACCGATTTTGCCAAAATTGCCGAAGAGGTCAATAACTCTTTACCTATCCACTTAAAGGTTCCCAAATACTTTTGTAAATAAAATTCTCTTAAATGAAGTCAAACAAAAAGTAGAACAATGAAGACTATTATCAAAAGTATAATCCCCATCGGGACACCAATCTTCGCCCATTCTCGAGATTTGATCTTCAATTTACTCGCACAGATGATATTAGGTATATTTCCAGGTATAAGCATCACACCGGCAATTAATAAACCGAGCAAGAGATCCCTCACCTGTTCCTCTGTCATAGAAGTACTTATCTCTGCTGCTGTGAGAGTAGCATTATCCACCACCGCGGATATTGTATTTACCCAATATAGTACAAGCGGAGAGAGTTTCAAAACATAATTATCAATAATCGGTTTAAAACCATAACCCAAAAACACAAGTGCCATGACAAATAGGTACACCTTAAAACTCCTAAATAAGATCTCTCTTATCGACTCAACCTTCCTTTCATCCTCTTCTGATTCCGATAGTGTATCATCCGCCTTATGACCTTTATACATACCGGCAACCACCCCTGAGATTATAACTAAAGGTATTATAAAAGGACCAAGCAATCTAAAGAGATAAAAGAAGTCTACCTGTGGCCATGCCTTGAGCTTACTAATAGCTATTGTAGAGAGCGGTTCTCCTATAGGTGTCAGTGCTGCCCCCAATCCAATAGACAGACACGCGACTACTACATAAAATACCTCATGTTTACGATCCATTTTTAGCACATTGATAATCTCAACAAGAACGAGCGATGCAATAATAGCCGTAATTATACTCGACAAAAGACCAAGTATCACAACTACTAAAAAGATAAAAAGTTCGAAAGGGATCTTTTTCAGAGAAAAATATACAAGACCTTTTATATGCTTATGAGTATACTTAAATAGCAGACCTGCAAACAAAACCGCTAATGAAATCTTAATGGGCTCATGCAGACCCTCAACAATAATGTGTAAGTGAAGGCTATTCGTCACTATAAGTGAAATAACACCCATAAAAAATAGGAATATCTCCAAATTTTCTTCGACCTTACGAAAGATAAATGGAAAAAAGAGGACTACAAGTAATATCAATGTCAGGGCTATTATTACAAATGGACTCACCATAGTCTTTTACATTCCCTATAATTTTATTCTTTAATGTTAAAGTGAAACCTACTCCCAAAAACTATCGAAAATACTACTGTATCAGGTGTGGTGTTCATCTCATGGATAATATCTTTATCCCAGTCATAATAAAACTTTGAATAGGATGGAAAATAAAAGTTTAAATCCAGAAAGATTGAAAACCACTTTTTGATATACAGATCTGTCCCAAGACCCATTTCGAAGAAGCCTCCGGCTATTGCCTTAGACTGTTTCTCAACAAAACCCCACTCTTCTACATTCATACCTATCATAGAATATCCACCACCCAAAAAGATATAAGGGTCAACAAAATAATTCTTCTTCCAATGATTAATAGGATGGTACTTTGCAACACCCGAGATAAAACCACCACCCTTTCTTTCCCCCTTCTTAGAAATATCCGAACCTGTAAAATTCAACTTCAACTCAATCGAAGCATAGTTTAAAATATTATACCCCATATTAAAATCAACTGCGGGCATATTCCCAAGATCTGTCGAGACAATATCAGTTGTCGCCTCTTTTTGTCTGTTTCCACTTATTATTACTACAGGAGAGCCATTCTTATAAATTACCTCAGAGGGGAATTGCTCACCATAAAACATGTCAGCACCTACTCCCAACGAAACATAGAATCCCTCATTAGCAAAAACATTCTGAGTAAAACAAGCAAATGCTAATAGCATTACTATCCTGTTCATAGCCTCAACCTCTCAAAGAGTTTTGGGAGTCTACTCTCAATAAAAGCCAAGTCTATCGGCTTTACATCCTTCTCATGACCAAAATAATATAATACAGAACTTAGTCCCCCCGCAAGCAAATAGATAGCAAATTTCTTTAATAAAGAAGGTCTTTTAAAAAGCAGCGGTATCTTAAACAAAGATAGTAAGACGTTCTCAGGAGTTAGAACATCCTTATTACCGAAGACATGTTTTATGGTCACCTGGTTTATAAAGAGTTCAAAGAGGAGCCGAGCCTCATCTTTATCTGATTCCTCAATGATCCTCCTTAAGAATGCCATAAATGCATATTTTCTTGATATCAATAAATTAAAATTCCGCTGATAGCTATAAGGATCATCTCTCTTCAATGCATCAATGAGAATCTCTGAGGCATTAATAATCGTAGATACACCGGAGGCACAAAAGGGATAGACCATAGAGGCTGAATCCCCTATACTAAAAACTCTATTCTCATAAATTCTCAAAAATGGTCTCCTAATGGGTATAATTCCACCTCCACCCATTAAAGGCTTTTTTAATATATTAAATTCCCTCCGGACAATCTCTGCTATCCTTTTCTGAATATTTCTATCACTCCCTCCGCACAAAATATCCACCAAACCCTCATCAACATTCGGATATATGGCTATTGTATTAAATCCTCCTTGTTCCGAGAGACTCAAAACAGCAGATCCATCTGCTAGTCTACGGTTACACCAAAATCTCTTAATTTTCTTAGGGTGGACATTGTATTTATATCTATAAGCAAAGATGAAATCTGCCTCAGAAAATTGATCTTTGAAGATGTCTCTCCTAATAATAGAACCTACCCCTGAACAATCAACAACGAACCTGCTTTCTATACTAAATTCTTTTTTACCCTCTTTGAAAACACATACAACATTATCTGGATTAGCCCTTAGTCCCGTGAATTCAGAATTGTACATTAATTTAGCTCCAAGCTTACTCGCAGCATTTCTATAATTTTTGACAAACGCCTCCATATCAATTGCTTTGACAAATCTTCTCACATCGATGTAAAAGGCCGTTTCTCCAGACTGTTTAAGTACGGCCATTGTCTCTGGCATAACTTCATAAATTAATTCACTATCACTAAGTAAACTACTCTTTAAGGTATCTATTGGTATCTCATTCGTCCAAACTGTCCTTACATACCCTTTCTCCCCCTTTTCTAACCCGGCAACCTTAAAACCTGACCTTGCAAGATTATAAGCCAATAATGAACCCGCCACTCCTAATCCTATTATTACAACATCAAAATCCGCCTTACTACTATCCATGATTTGGGTATTAGACCAATAATTCTCTTTTTTCAACTATATTCAAAGCAAAAACACTAACTCCGCCCAAAAAATATTGACACTCAAACTGTAAAAGGGAATCAAATTTAACTATTCTTCTCTTCTATCTTAGGAGCCTTGAGAATAAAAATAAGAATTGCTGAAATAATACAAAGACCACCTGAAATAACAAAGGCGTCCGTATAATTACCAGCTTCATATATTTTCTGGACAACCTCCCCACTCTTCTCAACCGCCTCATATGGAACACTCTTTAGAACACTCATAAGCTTAGGGGCCAGCCAAGGACCAAATAATCCACCAGCACCATAGGCTGAAAACATCCAGCCATAATTTGCTCCTACATTCTTTGTTCCGAAGAAATCAGCCGTAACAGCAGGGTAGAGGGCTAGGAAACCACCAAAACAAAAGCCGATCGATGCAACACCAAATAGGTATAGCCCGTAAGCGGTAAAGAATTTTAATAGCAGCATGATAACCCCAGCATATAGAAACATTATTATCAGTGTCATCCTCCTACCAATAACATCCGAAATCTTCCCCCAGGCAATTCTACCCAGGGCATTTAAAATCGCCACAACCATGACGGCAGAGGCCCCCTTGGAAATTATATCCGAATAAACATCTTTTGGAATAGGTACCCCACTAAAAATCTTTAGCAATGAAAAAGATTGCCATATATTTGTAGCATTCATTATGATCATCAAACCTGCTGTACACCCTGCAAAATAGGTAAGCCACAGGAGCCAGAACTGTACTGTTTTGAGCATCTCTTGCCATGTGAAGTCAGTCTTCTGTACAGCACCTGACGTAGATGCGGCGGGTGCAGGCGGATTCCATCCTTCGGGCTTGTAACCGGCGGGTGGATTTATCATAAATTGTGCACCAATTACAACTGTGATTAAGAAAATTATCCCCAAGTAAAGAAATGTCTCCATTATTCCTTGAGAAGCAATAAGTGTTTTAGCCACTGGCGTAAATACTAAGGCACCAGCACCAAAACCGGCAACGGCTAAACCCGTTATAAGACCTCTCATGTCAGGAAACCACTTCACACAAGTAGCAATAGGACACACATAAGCCGCCCCTATCCCAATCCCTCCAATAATGGAAAATCCCAAAACAAACACAAATAAGTTTGAAGCAAATGAAGCTATTATCAGACCTATACCCAATAGAATACCTCCGAGCGTAGCGATCTTTCTTGGGCCCAGTTTATCCTGAATCCTACCAAAGATTATCATCCCCAATGCAAAAAATGCCAATACAAGTTGGGAAGGCAAAGCCAAATCCGTAGGTGACCAGTTAGGAAACTTGTCCTTAAGAGCAGGTTTAAACACCGAATATATATATATGGCACCTAACGAGATTTGAATAAGTAGTGCACCAACTACCACCAACCATCTATTAAAGGTTTTCTCCTCTGACATAGTACTCCTCCTAAGTAAGTACCAAACTTTGATTAGTACACACTAATTAGTGCACAAATACAACCCCCCAAACCACATATTCATATACATATAGAATTTATAAAAGTCCACAATAAATTCTTTAATTTTTACTTTACAATTCTAAAACTCTTTATTAACGGAAATATATCCTTCGCCTCAATCTTCAAAACTACAGTTGATACAATTTTCCCACTCTCCCTGTCAACAATCTCCCCGAGCATCGTGCTGAAAGACTTAATTGGCTGAAATATTGATATGTCATTGTGACCGTTAAAGTAATATTCGCGACCGTTTTTGTCAGTGAAATAAAATTCGTATACAAACTGCCTCTTTGATATAAAGTCATATTCAACACTACCTCTTACCTCTGCATTCTCCACCAGATCCGTGGCAGTTATGGTCCCCGTTATCTCCATTCTAAGAAATTCACCACTGTCTCTCTTAACAAAATTTAACACATTATTACTTACACAATTTATAGTAAGGGTCAAAGGCAGATCTCCCCTATCATCCTTCCCGCTAATCATTCTATGGGTTCCACTCATTGTCAAATTAAACTTTATACCCCTGGGGATATAGTACTCCACCAATGCCTTTATCTGTTCCCTATTCAAAGACTTAATGAAGTCTACATTTACCAAATTTCTCAAATTCTTCAGTGTTTCCATGTTCATTAAATATTCCTCCTTAAAATCCTTAATTGAGCATCCCCTATCATATATGACGCAATGTGTCAAGAGATTTTTTACTCTGCCTTTTATCTATCACCTAAAATTATTATACCTTGTTCCAAGGTAATCTTTGTGCTTGCAAGGGATTGAATTTTTGATATCATAGTATCATGAATACTTTAAGACAATCTGCAAAGGCTCGATGGAATAAGGAACCTGGATTCTTTGAAGTATGGTACCTTACGTTTAATGACTCGAATTCAGGAGACGGATATTGGATAAGGTTTACATTAGTTGTTCCCAAAAATGTAATGGAGTCCCCATTTCTCAACATCTGGTTTACAGCATTCACAAAAGATGGGATCATATCAGTTATATCTGAAAATTTCAAAATGTCTGACTGTGTATTTTCCGACGAAAAGGTTCAGATTAAGGATACATATCTGACATCCAACCACACCAAGGGATATATATTTGGGAAGACACACAATGTAAAATGGGATCTAATCATGGAAAGCGGAGATGAATTTTTACATCTGCCGGTTCAACTGTATCGTATCCCCATCCTACACTCATATCTTGCATCTCCTAATATATCATTTGAAATCAAAGGAAAAGTAGAGATTGACGATAAGACATTTGAGATTTCTGGCAAGGGTACTCATAGCCATATCTGGGGGAGAGAGATGCCGGACAGATGGGTATGGGCACATACAGATACTTTCGAGAATCACAGAGGATACCTTGAGCTGATCTCAGTGGAAACCCACCTTGGAGCTATTGGGAAAGTCTCTTCATCCAGAATATATCTAAGATTTGATGACGAGGACTTTTCTTTTATTACAATAAATAATGTCTTGTTCAAGGAGTCCATAGCCTTCCCAGAGTATACATTCTCAGCAACTGGAAGAAAATATAGAATAGAAGGTAAACTATACTCCGAAAAGAAGAATTTTGTTCAATACAATTATCCCATGCCTTCAAACAAAGAGGTCTTCTGCACAAATACAGAATGCGGTTCTGTAAATATAGTAGTTTTCAAACGAGAGTCAGTTCTGCAACCTTTTGTTTACTATACGGTTCTAAAAAATAATGGTCTTACTCATTATGAATTTGGCGGTTCAAAGAAAAATGATGAGATTTTGATATCTAATTAGAATTTAGAAAAGTGATCCTTTATTCCCTAACACATTTTTAAATTGACAAACATTTTATTTGCATTTATAAACACCAATCGCTCCTTTTAGGCACGTAGCTCAGGGGCTAGAGCGCTGCTCTGACACGGCAGAGGTCGACGGTTCGAGACCGTCCGTGCCTATTATTTTTATTATTCGGGGCTAAGCTATGCAAAGGGAAGGTAAAAAGAGATGCAGATTCAATTTGAAGGTAATCCTGTTGAACTAACAGAGAAAACCACGGGCATTGATCTCGTAAAAAAGCTAAACCTTCCCAAATCAGTAATAGCCTTAAAAGTAGGAGAGAGGCTCTCAGACTTAAGGACCCCAGTCCCAGAAAACTCAGAGATAAAACCTATCTATATAGACTCACCGGAAGGTCTAGAGATCCTCAGACATAGCACAGCTCACATAATGGCAGATGCCGTGAAAAGAATCTTTGGCAATAATGTAAAAATAACAATAGGACCTAGTATAGAAGATGGTTTTTATTATGACTTTGATACAGAAAGACCATTTGAGCCCTCTGATCTAGAGAAAATCGAAGCTGAGATGAAGAAAATTATAAAAGAAGATCTCCCCTTTATAAGAGAAGAGGTCTCCTATGAAAAGGCAAAAGAGATATTCTCTCAGAGGGGTGAAGATTATAAGCTTGAACTCTTAGAGGAACTAAAGGGAGCTGTCATTACCTTATACAAACATGGGAATTTTATCGACCTCTGTAGAGGTCCACATCTCCCCTCAACAGGATACGTAAAGGCATTTAAGCTATTGTCTATTGCTGGGGCGTACTGGCGAGGTGATGAAAGAAATAAAATGCTACAAAGAATATATGGGACGGCATTCCCTACAAAGGAGGCACTGGAGGAGTATTTAAATAGGCTTGAGGAAGCAAAGAGGAGAGACCATAGGAGACTCGGGGTTGCCCTTGATCTCTATTCAACTACCGAGGAGGTCGGGGGTGGCCTTATTATATGGCACCCAAGAGGTGGCTTCGTAAGAACCCAAATCGAAAATTATTGGAGAGAACAACACTTAAAGAGAGGATATAGCATTGTCTATTCACCCCATATAGGAAGGGCTGATCTCTGGAAGATCTCAGGACATCTAGAATTCTACAAAGAGAATATGTATAGTCCAATGGAGATAGATAATTTCGAATATTACGTAAAACCTATGAACTGTCCATTTCATATCCAAATTTATAAATCTAAAACCCGTTCGTATAAAGACCTACCTCTTAGGTATGCAGAACTTGGAACTGTATATAGATATGAGAGATCTGGTGTCTTACATGGGCTTCTTAGAGTCAGAGGCTTTACTCAAGACGATGCACATATATTTTGTACTCCCGAACAATTAAAAGACGAGGTAATGGGTGTTGTCCAATTCGCCGTAGATCTATTTAAGACATTCGGATTTAATAAATACGAGGCATATCTTGCAACAAGGCCTGATAAGGCTGTTGGAGATCCTGCAAAGTGGGAAGAGGCCACCAATTCACTAAGAGAGGCCGCTGACAGGATGAACATAAAGCTAAATATTGAAGAGAAAGGCGGAGCATTTTATGGACCAAAGATAGATCTCAAAATAAAAGACTCATTAGGAAGAGAATGGCAGTGCACAACTGTCCAATTCGATTTTAACCTACCAGAGAGATTTGATATCTCCTACATCGGATATGATAACCAAAAACACAGACCATACACAGTTCATCGTGCATTGTTGGGCTCGATGGAAAGATTCTTCGGTATTCTCATCGAACACTATGCAGGTGCGTTTCCTGTCTGGCTTAGTCCTGAGCAAGTTGTGATACTACCCGTCTCAGAAAAGTATAATGAATATGCAAAAAGTTTAAACTCAATGCTGATTGAAAAGGGCTTTAGAAGTATAATTGATCTCAGAAATGAGAAACTCTCATATAAAATAAGGGAGGCCGAGCTTCTTAAAGTCCCTTTTATGATCATAGTCGGGGAGAAAGAGGCAACATCTCAAACCGTCTCTGTCAGAACGAGAGGAATGGAGGATTTGGGCTCTATGACAATTGAGGAATTTATTGAGAAACTCTCCGATGCAGCCAGGATTCCGATTTGTCAATAATTCTTCAAGGAGGTTTGCCATAAGTATCAAGGAATTAAGAGTAAATCAACAGATTAAAGTCAGAGAAGTGAGATTGATTGATAGTGATGGGAAGATGGTCGGTATAGTCCCTATAGAGGTTGCACTTGAGAGTGCACGCCAAAAAGGCCTCGACCTCGTAGAGATTGTACCGAATCAATCTCCACCGGTATGCAAGATTATCGACTATGGGAAGTATAAATATCAGGAGAAAAAGAAGGCCCAGGCTGCGAAAGCAAAGCAGACAATAGTAGAGATTAAGGAGATTAAGTTGAGACCTCGTACAGAAGATCATGATCTACAATTTAAGATCGCACACATAAGAAGATTTATTCAGGATGGGAACAAGGCAAAGGTGACCATTGTGTTCAGAGGAAGAGAGATGCAACACATTGAGATTGCTCAACCAATGGTTAATAAGATTATTAAGGAGACAGAGGACATTGCAAAGGTCGAAGTCCCACCTAAATTAGAAGGCAGATCCATAGTCATGCTTTTAACAAAAAAGTAACAAGGAGATGTCAAAATGCCAAAGATCAAAACAAAATCAGGTGCAGCCAAGAGGATTAAAAAGCTCAAATCAGGGGTATTCAAAAGATTCAAGGCCTACAAAAGCCACCTATTGGGTTTTAAGGATAGGAAAAGGAAGAGAAACTTAAAAAAACCCACGCTTGTGGCGAAGGCCAATTTGAAGACAATTAAAAGATTATTACCCAATTGAAAGCGGAGGTGAGATATGCCGAGAGTAAAAGGTGGAACAAAGACGAGAAGAAGGCACAAGAAGATACTAAAGCTCGCCAAAGGAAACTACGGTGGGCGATCAAAAGTATACAAAATTGCTCTCCACACTGTCCACAGAGGATTAGCCTTTGCATTTAGTGGTAGAAAGATCAAGAAGAGAGATTACAGGAGACTCTGGATTGAGAGAATAAATATTGCGGTATCAAAAATGGGTCTTACATACAGCAAATTCATGAATCTCATCAAAAAGGCAAATATCTCTCTTGACAGGAAGATGCTCGCCCACATTGCTGTAAATGACTCAAAAGGTTTTGCCAAGATTGTTGAGGCAGTAAAGGCGTAATTCTCCGTATCAAATGGACAAAATTGCTTCAATACGAGAAGACTTTATACAAGATATAAAGTCCGTAAATAACCTTAGGGAGCTTGAGGCAATAAGACTAAAATATATCGGCTCGAAAGGGATTGTCTCCCAACTCCTAAAAGAGATCAGTAGAGTTCCAATAGAGGAGAGAAAAAAATTCGGTGCCACAGTTAACGAATTAAAGAACTTTATTGAAAATACTATATCCGAAAAGAAAGAAATTCTCTTCGAAAAAGAGACAGATGAGAGACTAAGGAAAGAGGCTATAGACATAACCCTCCCAGGTAGAAGATTACCCCTAGGTTCAATACACCCTATTACTCGTACCATGGAGGAGATAACCGACATTTTTTTAAGACTCGGATACGGCATAGAGTACGGACCGGATATAGAACTTGATAAGTACAATTTTGAGCTATTGAATATCCCACCACTTCATCCAGCAAGAGATATGCAGGCGACATTCTACATATCTGATGAGCTAGTTTTGAGGACACATACCTCTCCTGTTCAAATCAGAACAATGCTAAAAAAAGCCCCCCCAATCAAAATAATATCCCCAGGGACAGTCTACAGATGCGACTCAGATGCTACACATAGCCCTATGTTCCACCAAGTTGAGGGATTACTCGTTGATAGAGACGTCTCATTTGAAGATCTACGAGGAACCATAGATTTATTTCTAAAATCATTTTTTGGACAGAACACAAAAACAAGATTTAGAGCCTCATACTTTCCATTTACCGAACCGAGCGCTGAGGTAGATATAGAATGCCAAATGTGTATGGGTAAGGGGTGTAACATATGTAAAAATTCCGGATTTCTAGAGGTCATGGGTTGCGGTATGGTGAATCCCTACGTGTTAAAGAACGTTAATATAGATCCTGAGGAGTTTACTGGCTTTGCTTTTGGCATGGGTGTTGAGAGAATGGCAATGTTAAAATACAAGATACCCGATCTTAGATTGTTCTTCGATAATGATCTAAGATTTTTAGGGCAGTTTTAAGTCTATGAAAATATCTCTCTCATATTTGAGGAATTTTCTTAGCAAAGAGCTTAATCCCACCATACTCATCAATGATCTCACCCTCAGAGGGTTTGAAGTAGAGGGGGTATCCTATCCTTACAAAAACATAGATGAAAAAATCTTAATAGTAGAGATTATCTCAAGTCAGAGACATCCATCAAATCCCGAATTAAATATTGTCAATATTACTGACGGAAGGCAAGACATCACTGTAGTATGTGGTGCCAAAAATGTAAGAAGCGGTGCAAAAGGGGTGTGGGCACCGCCTGGTACAAAGATTTTGGGCTTTGAGATCAAGGAGAAGAATTTCAACGGGATAAAATCTTTTGGGATGTTACTGTCGCTTGAAGAGCTTAACCTTGAAGAAAAATCTGAAGGAATATGGTTATTCTCCTCAAAAAAACCTGCCGGTACACCAATTATAGATATTTTGGAGAAAGATACAGCCATCATCGACCTCAACATAACCCCTAACAGAGGAGATGCATTATCATACATAGGTATAGCCAGGGAATTGGCAGCCTATTATAATGCCAAAGTTATACCTCCACCGGCAGAGGTACTACACAATGACAAAGACTCCCCCATAAGCATAGAAGTAGAGAATCAAATTGCTTGTCCTCTATACCAAGGGACTTTTGCAGAAGGTATTAATATCAAGGAATCAGATATACTAATCCAAAAAGTCCTAATAGAGTCAGGACTTAGACCCATTAACAATATAGTAGATTTATCTAACCTCGTAATGCTTGAGACAGGTCATCCAAATCACACCTTTGACTTTTCTTATATAAAGGGAGGAAGAATAATAGTCAGAAATGCGAGAAATGGTGAGCGTATAAGACTACTAAACGGTGTAGAATTATCACTAACCCCACAAAATCTTCTAATTTGTGATGAATCATCACCTCTGGCATTAGCAGGGATAATGGGTAGTGAATACGGCTCCATACTAAAAGATACCAAATATATACTTCTTGAGTGTGCAATCTTTGATCCCATTACAATAAGACTTTCAACCTCAATGTTTAATTTAAACTCCGAATCAAGTTATAGATTTGCTCGAGGTGTTAACCCGGAAACAGTCGATTACGCAACAAAGAGGTTTATGTATTTACTCAAGCAAGAACTACCAGAGACAACTATCTTCAAAACCACTACCATCAAAAATCCCAATATAAATACGAAAAAGACACTGAGACTTCACTACAAGAAAGTAGACAAGATCCTTGGGAGAAAAATCGATAGAAACTTTGTAGACCAAACGCTATCCAATCTGGGTATTAAAATAGTTATGCAGGATTCAGATTCTATATTATTAGAGATACCATCTCATAGATACGATATATCTTTGGAGGAGGATATTATAGAGGAGGTCGCGCGAATATATGGATACAACAATTTTGGGTTTACATTACCTCACACAGAAATATTCGAGATCAATACAAATATAAGAGATAGATTTTCGAGATTAATCTTAAGATTTCTCAGCAATTTAGGATTAAATGAGGTCATCAATTACTCATTTATATCTGACGAAGTCAATGCCCTTTTCTCATCCAAAAAACCTATAATATTAAAAAATCCAATAGCACAGAATATGGCATCTATGAGGAAATCTCTAATTCCATCTCTCATTCACACAGCGACCCTAAATATAAATAGGCAGAATAGAGATATCAGGATATTTGAAAAAGGTAAGGTCTTTTTTGGGGATCAAGAAATTACCGAAAATGAGCACTTAGGGATTCTCCTGTCAGGCAAAACACACGAAAGAATATGGGCAAATGTACAGAGAGATTATGATTTCTTTGATATAAAGGGGATCATCGAAAACTTACTAAAAACTTTAAATATAAAGGACCCTGACTTTACAAAAAACGGGATTCCAGAATTTATGCATTCTGGCAAAAGTGCTATTTTGACAATTGACGGACAGACGATTGGTCTCCTGGGAGAACTTCATCCAAGGATTCTAAAAAAATTTGATATAAAGCAAAACTTAATCATCGCTGAAATGAGTCTCGATGCCTTTTTTGAGAGTTTTATCTCATCCCCCCCGGAATTTAAAAACTTTTCAATCTCCCCCGCCATAGACAGAGATATTGCCATCGTTGTGCCAAAGGATATTCCATCTATTGAGATGATAAGAGAGATAGAAAATTTGAAGAGTTCAATAGTCGAGAAGGTATCTATATTTGACATATATGAAGGTAGCGGTATCGAAGAAGGTAAGAAAAGTATTGGTATATCAATACGATATCGTTCTAACGAATATACTCTAACCGACGAAGAGATAGAAAAAATCCACACAAAGATTGTTGACATTCTCCTTAAAAAGTTCTATGGGAAACTCAGGTAACAGAGATTCAAAAATTTAAAAAATGATCAATAAACCAAATACTATTCCCGAGTTTTACCTTAAGGACCTCACTATACCCCTTTTTAAAGTAAAACCTATTTACGCTATCAAGGAAGTTAGTGAGATAATCAAAGAGAAACCATATGTAATTAGATTTTGGGAATCAGAATTCAAAGACTTTATAAAGCCAATGCGGGGAAGAGGTAATAGAAGGCTTTACCGTAAGTCCGACATTGAAATGCTTTTACAGATTAAACATCTTCTCAAGGTAAAAAAATTTACTATATCAGGTGCTAAAAGGATACTCAGAGTTAAAGATTCAAGAGAATTAATTAAGGAGGAGGCATTAACCCCTAGTAGTGCCGATAAACTGAGATTTCTAACTGAGCAGATGAGGCTTTTAATTGATGAGATGATAACTTTAAGGGATGGTCTACTCAGAATTCTCGACTAACCTAGTAGATTCATTTTTTACTCGATACCCCATAGAAAACAGCTTTCTATGTCATTAATGATCGGAAGCAATTTATGGGAGACTCAAAATACAAAATCTTGTTTGTTGATGATGAGGAGGAAAACCTCAGTCTTTACAAAGACTCTTTAAGAGATGGGATATATGATATCTTCTTTGCAAGAGAGATCAGCATGCCCTTGACTTGGCTGTCAGTATAGAACCTGATTGTATAGTATCTGATGTTATGATGCCTCAAATTAACGGCATCGAACTCATAAAAATATTAAAACAAATCCCTTGACAGCCTTCATACCCGTAATACTGACCTAATAAGCAATCCTCCGTGGGGTGTATTTTTTGCTAAGCTAGAGGAGGATTGCATCTCTGGAGAGTTGTTTTATAAAGATTCAGAAGGAATAGTTCGTTCAGTGAGCACCAACGTGCCTAAAATGGTAATCTTTAAATATCCAAACAAAACTTTGCAACTATTGGCATGTAAACCATCATAAGCCCCTTCAACCGAGTAGAGAACTATTTATCATCCGAACACATTACACCTATTTAGCATTCTGAGTAAGCTTCTCTTTTAAACCTATCATCCCCGCGATGCCGCAAAATAGCTAGCTTATCAATAAAATAGTACGATTAAAAACAAAGAGGGAAAGAAACAACACTGTTGTGTGTATTTTTCCAGCTAAATTAACAAAATAAGAATCCTCAATAAAGGTTATTCTTAGAAATTGTAGTAAAGATACAAGGATGCACCTGGGAACATATTAAATGGACTGTCATCACTTTCATCTATATAAATTCCAACAGGGTATATTTCACACCCAATAGTGAGAGTATCTATTATCGAACTTCCAAACGCCAACTCTCCGCCCACCCCAACAGCAAATGAATAAACATTGCTGATTGTCCATTTTTCTGACCTCTCCATCTCCACACCATATCCCACTTCATATACCTTCTTTTCCCTCTCACCATAAATACCAAAGGCTATCGAGCCAAATGCCCTTTTATCCTTACTCTTCGATAGTTCCCTTTGAATCTCTGCCCCTACTGTATAAAAATATGATTGTCCCCTTGATATTACTCCACCAGAAATTTGAAAAAGCAGCGGTGAACCGAGATGGGATCTATAAGAGAGTCCAATTCCTGAATGACTGGATATATTCAGACCAATCGAACTATATTTCTTGTACTCAAAATCAACTTTTGAATCTTTATGACCATTGTCAGTTAACTGTACCCCCTTAGTCTTCTCAGTTAAATCCTTTGGCTGTTGGGTCTCCTCTTTTTTATCGGGAACAACATTTGTCTCAGTGGTTTTTACATCCTTGGATAACTCGGCTGGTTTATCTGTTTCCTGTGCTGGTTTGTTTGTCTCTTGCGCAGATACATTAAAACCTACTATTAAAATAATAAGCGAAACAAAAAATACTTTATTCATAAAATTTCCTCCTTAAAGTGAAGGAAAATATCATATATATTCTTCAAAATCAAGCCTAAGGATTTTTTGAGTTTGTTAAAAATAGAACAACCTTATAATATTTCTTGACTAATTGCGTTATATTTCATAATTACCATCACCAATGATTTGGCAAACTTTTATCGAGAAAGGAGATTTAATATGAGATCAAAGGTAATATCATTAATACGGAGATTTGCAAAGTCATCTTTCATATTACCATTGATCATTCTAACGATCTTTCTAACCTCGCCCGTTTTTGGTAGTGAGGCTCAATTAAAACTTCCTGACTTGTATGATTCAAGTATTGTCACATTCTTTGGGATGTCCAGTGCAACACTACTATGGATAGGCTTTGTCATTTGCCTTCTTGGCATGTTGTTCGGGATAGTTCAGTTTATTAGTATAAAGAGGTTACCTGTTCACAAGGCAATGCTTGAAATTTCAGAGCTTATATATGAAACCTGCAAGACATACCTGATTACGCAAGGCAAGTTTTTAGCTATTCTTTGGGTATTTGTGGCAGTCATCATAGTTGTATATTTTGGAATACTT
The DNA here is from genome assembly GCA_026416535.1 of Deltaproteobacteria bacterium. Taxonomy (GTDB): domain Bacteria; phylum Myxococcota; class SpSt-1050; order SpSt-1050; family SpSt-1050; genus SpSt-1050. Next base: position 57,446 of record JAOAFA010000121.1, on the reverse strand, counting down.
GTTCATACACCCCTATTCCATGTCATAATTATCGTTCTTTTCTCCATAGTCGGAATATTAGGATCATACTCTGTTGCATGGTTCGGTATGAGGATAAATACCTATGCAAATTCGAGAACTGCTTTTGCAAGCCTTAAAGGAAACCCATACCCAGTATATGAGATCCCTGCTAAATCAGGAATAAGTATAGGTATGCTTCTTATCTCCGTAGAGCTTATAATAATGTTATTTATCATGCTTGTAATACCAGGCGACCTTGCCGGTCCTTGCTTCATAGGCTTTGCAATAGGGGAATCCCTCGGTGCTGCCGCTTTAAGAATCGCTGGTGGAATTTTTACTAAGATTGCAGATATTGGATCTGATCTGATGAAGATAGTGTTTAAGATAAAGGAGGATGATGCGAGAAATCCTGGTGTTATTGCGGATTGCACAGGTGATAATGCAGGTGATTCTGTAGGTCCCACAGCCGATGGCTTTGAGACTTACGGTGTCACTGGGGTAGCACTAATTACATTTATATTACTTGCCGTAAATAATGTGATTACACAAGTTCAGCTTCTTACATGGATTTTTATTATGCGTGTTGGAATGATTGTAACAAGTGCTCTTGCTTATTGGATTAATGGCTTGATCTCAAAGGCAAAATACAGCAATGTAGATAAACTCAATTTTGAGACACCTCTTACCTCTCTCGTATGGATAACGTCGATCCTCTCGATCATCATGACATACACACTATCAGCTCTTCTCATTCCAGAGCTCGCCACAGATCCCACTATGTGGTGGAAACTGGCCACAATTATCACCTGTGGGACATTAGCCGGAGCCCTCATCCCAGAGTTTGTAAAGATTTTTACCTCAACAAATTCACGTCATGTTAGAGAGGTCTTAAACTCCTCAAAAGAAGGTGGAGCATCACTTAATATCTTGAGTGGCTTTGTAGCTGGGAATTTTTCATCTTTCTGGCTTGGGTTTGTGATCATCGTCTTAATGAGTATCGCATATGCGGTCTCAACCGCCGATCTAGGTGACATTATGTATGCCCCAGCTGTCTTTGCGTTTGGACTAGTAGCATTTGGATTTTTAGGTATGGGACCGGTCACTATAGCTGTTGATTCCTACGGACCTGTAACCGATAATGCACAATCTGTCTATGAGTTATCTACTATCGAAAATATCCCAAATATTAAAGAGGATATAAAGAACAACTTTGGTTTCGAACCCAATTTTGAGAAAGGGAAAGAATATCTTGAGGAAAACGATGGTGCTGGAAATACCTTTAAGGCGACCGCAAAACCAGTTCTCATCGGAACTGCTGTGGTAGGTGCGACAACTTTAATATTTTCAATAATACAGGTCCTTAGAAGCATGTTTGGTGAATCCTCTGTGTATGAAGGACTATCAATATTAAATCCCCTATTTTTACTCGGTCTTATAGCAGGTGGAGCTGTTATTTATTGGTTTACTGGAGCAGCAACTCAGGCAGTTACGACAGGAGCCTACAGAGCCGTTGAGTTTATTAAAAAGAATATAAAACTCGAAGGTGGTGGAGAAAGGGCAAGTATTTCCGACAGTAAAAAAGTCGTTGAGATATGCACCAATTATGCTCAGCGAGGTATGTTTAATATCTTCTTAGCTGTCTTTTTTGCTACTCTTGCATTTGCCTGTCTACATCATTATTTCTTCATTGGGTATCTAATATCCATTGCCGTATTTGGATTATTCCAGGCAATATTCATGGCCAATGCTGGAGGTGCATGGGACAATGCAAAGAAGATAGTAGAGACAGAACTAAACGCTAAAAACACTGATCTACACGCCGCTACTGTAGTTGGCGACACAGTCGGCGACCCATTTAAGGATACATCCTCAGTGGCAATGAATCCCATCATTAAGTTCACCACACTGTTTGGACTCCTAGCAGTAGAGTTAGCTATTACAATCCCTGAGGAGATCATTTTAGTTAAACATATATTATCTGGTGGTTTCTTTATTGTAGCAATTGCGTTTATCTATAGATCATTTTACAAAATGAGAATTAAGGAAGATTAATATATAACTTCAGTATTTTGAAAAAATCAGCTTACTAAGTACGTAAGAGACTATCTTCTCAAATTGCCTTATTTCAGTATTTCTAACCAAAACTACATAGATCGATTTTTTCAAACATACTTTACTTTTAGAGATAAACTTCGTACCTCTTTCTACTGCATGACTAGATCTTCCTTAGAGCGAACAATAAACAAAATATCTATTTTTATTAATTGGCAAAATTTACAAAAGCTAAAGATGGTAAATACAAGTAAAATGTATACAGAACTACCCAACCCATTATATGAATAGGTCTTTTCTATTGATTGTGGACTATGAATAATGAAAAGGGAGGGTCGGTCTTAGATAACTTCCAGGATACGAAAATCAGTCAAAGTACCTCAAGGAAAAGACTCTTAGCCTATTAGATTAACCACCCTATTAAAGTTTAGTAATTCCTTGTAATACCTATTCCTGTAGAAATAGAGTAACTTGATATCTCACCCACACCTTCATCAGCCCCTTTCTGAGGTATGGCATATGTATAATGGATAAAGTAATCAAAGCGAATATTATCTCCAAAAAGATAAGAAAATCCACCAGAGAACATCCATGAAGTAAGTGGATTTGCAGAGAATACAGAGATCCCATTCACTGTTGTCTCAGGTATAACACCTTCATATTCGGGAAACAACAGCCTTTTGACTCCATTCTTCTTCAAATACGTGGGAACAAATCTAATACCACTCCTTAAGGTAAGTCGTTCTGTTGCATAATACTCGCCTCCTAAAGCAAACTCTTGAGTATCTTTGAGGTCCCCCTCTTTGATTATATCCATGTCCATCAAAATACCGGGGATACCATCTTTAAAGTCTATCTTCTGAAAAGTCTGTGACCAGAAACTAACATAATAGTCAAAATATAACTTTAGCTCTTCAGTTATCTTCAGCGTAAGCCCGGAGCCTACTCTTAGTGGTATCCTAAGTGTTGCAGTGACCTTGTCTTCAACATCGTAGTAGATACCTCTTGTATAGTCCTGATTAATACTGTTGGGGTCAAAATCTGAAAACATTGACTTCATTTCCTCATTGAATTTATCTATCGGGTTTTTCCCACTGTTTGGCTCTCCAGTTGTCCTATAGAGATTTCCCTTAGAATCTACCGTAATTCTATTGAGTGGACCCTGTCTAAACGAACGCATCTCAAACAGTGAGACCTGATTGTAAGGCGTCTTAAGAAGTAGACCTAATTGGAATTTTTCACTAAACCTAATGAGTGTGCCTAATATGAATCCTGTACCAAATGAGAAGGCCTTGTACGGATACTGATTTACGATCAGATAGTTATCAGATGGGTTATTTGAAGTAAACCTCTTAAAATTTGAGCCCATGGTGAGTCCGACGTTGAAGACCGGCCCCATACCTATTGCCACATTTCTGTAAATCTCAGTGGACAGGACAAGAGGAAACCCTAAAGAGAAGGTACTTATGAGATACTCTGTATCAATGTGAAACCTTTCACCACCTCTTTCAAAATACATACTTTTAGAAAGTCCACCACCACCTCCAGTGGTAGATATCAATCCACCCGATACAGCCACAGTTCTAAAAAGGTCCCTCGCCTCAGAAAGATCCCGTTTAAATGAGAAGAAAAGGACAGGCACATTAATAGGTTTTACTTCATCGGCCCTTGGTATTCTCTCTGGCTCGAGACGATATTGTGTTAGCATAGTATCATGCCCTGAGGGGAAGAAGGGCATTGAGTTTTTTGGTCCATATTCCGAACCAAAGTATATATACGAAAATCTGTACTCTGCCGAAAGTTTGAGCCTCTCCCTCTGAAAAGCAAAGCCAGAGGGCTGCCAAAAGAGACCGGAGACCTCACCCCCTTCTCCTATCCAACAGTTCGACATCCCATTTGCCCTAATACCTATACCCGTTGACTCCATCCCAGAGCTGTAAAGCAAATTAGTACTGGAGACAAGTATAAGAGAGACCAAACGAATTAGATGAATAATCTTTTTCAACCTCAAAACTGCCTCATTCCTTCTTATAAAGCTTTAGATAGATCTTTATATCTTTCAAATCACTAGTGAGTTTTATGGGGGTCTTCCCAAAATCCCCGTAGTAGTCTACCCCCTCTTTGGGGATTGGAATCGCTGCTCCATCCATTTTAAGGACTGCCATAATATATACCTCACTATCCTTCTCGATATTTGTAAACCTAAACCCAAACGGAAATCGCTTCGTCTTAACTGTGAAATAACAAGTTGGCACCCCGGGCGGAGGTTTGACAGTTATCGCGATGCTGAGCTTCGCTGTATCCGGCACATCCCCATCATAGTATACAAGACCTTCTACTGACACTACATTCTCTCTCACTTCAGTACAGGCGTACTCGTAGTACTTTTGTATTAGTGAGGTATCAGTCACCGATGTGTCACTCACGGCATCCTTGTCCCAATCAGTGTTGATATCCCAAATGCTTAAGTCTGCCTCGTTTGAACAGGCCATTAAAACAATTACAAACAAAAATATAATTCGCTTAATCATGCATCAAAAAATAAACAATTATTGAAAAAAGTCAAGCCAGATAGAAATAGGTTTTATTTATTAATTGCCTAAATTAGAAATTTGGTCTAAACCGTTCATTCTCTTATGTATGTCGGTGAATTCTCAGCACTTTTGGCTAGCATTATATGGGCAATAGGAGCTACATTCTTTGCCATCGCGGTAAAAGACATAGGACATTACAAACTTAATTTTATCAGACTCAATCTCGCTTTTCTTCTCATCTTAATAACAGAGATTTTTGCAAATGGAACCATCTTTCCTCACTCAGCAACAACAAAAAATATTATATGGCTTAGCATCTCAGGGGTATTAGGACTTTCAATAGTAAGATATTTGTGTCATTAGAGAATTAATTTGATTTCTTTCTCTCTTTGTTGTAATTAATCCAATGAATGGAGGAAGTGAGGATGAGAAGAGTAATAATAACAACTACACTGATTACGATATTCATCATTCTTGTAAAGGTTGCTGCTTGTACAGAGGATGACATAGGCAAGAGTTGTGAGATCAAAATCCCCATTCAATCTTGTTCAAACAATATTGCAGTTAACGACATAGCCTCAGACTGTATCCACCACTGGTGCCTGTCGTATTTAGGTTCAGCCGGTTTTTGCTCTAAAACCTGTATAAGTAATGCAGATTGTCCATCCGGGTTCAGATGTCTTAAAGGATTTGCCTCACTTGACCCTGAACTAAAGAACACGTCATTCTGTGTTCCAAAACAGAGCCTAGAGTGTATAGCAGGAACCCAGGATGTGGGTCAAGCAGTTATTGAAGATGTCGGGGAATAATTATCCTTTAATATTGAAAAGAGCCATCTCAATAGAGTTATTTTTGATTCTACTTATCTCCTGTAGTATACGTGATTTCAAAACGGAAAATAAACCTGCAGACGAGATAAACAATATCTCACACTTCGTACAATTCTATAGGGGAGATAAATTAATCGTTACCTTTAAGGTTGAGCTGGCAATAACAGAAGAGGAGAGACAAAAAGGACTCATGTTTAGAGAGAACCTCCCTGAAGATTCTGGAATGTTATTCTTGTTCAAGGATGAATCAATACACAATTTTTGGATGAAAAATACATATATCCCACTAGACCTAATTTTTATAGCATCGGATATGAGTGTAGTAGGAACATATAAAAACGCAAAACCACTCTCTGAGGATAATATAAGCATAGGTAAACCCTCGAGATATGTTTTAGAGATAAATGCTGGACTGGCTGACAAATACAGAATAGATGAGACTACACGAGCCGTCTTAATAAACATATTTCCATAGTTACTGGCATATAAGACTCCCTCACCAGGTCCTTATCCAGAATATGAACCTATAACAACATTTTTGACAAGAAACAGATTCAATTATAGAATGACCTTAATGTAGGAACCAAAGAGACTCATATTATGCAAAATACTTAATCAGGGGTTCTCTAACTTTGGTTTTATTAGCCATTACGAGATATAAGATTATTAGGCTATCTTTTAAAACTCAATGTCCTCTCTAACTCTCCGCTAATTTCTGTCTTTCTATCCATCTATTGTAAATATACATACTAACAGTTGATGCAAATCCTATTAACATAAGGACAAGCCAACCCTTTATCGCACTCTCTGGTTGAAGTCTTAGTAACCCATTTTCAAGTCTTGTGGCATCTTTGCACATAATCTCGTTAAAGATAGCCGCACCAACAGGTCCCCCAAGAAGGGCTCCTATAGCCATAGGCAGATTAGCATAACCGAGAAATAATCCCTCCTGACCTTTGGGTGCAAGGGCACCTATGTATTCATAGGTCCTAGCAGATGCAAATAGTTCCCCAAATGCTATTAATGCTACGGTCATTACTATAAATAACGAACCCAGAGGCAATATAGATAACACATCCCTATAGACTCCCCCCTCTACGAAGAGCGGTATAACATTGATAATCATAGACAAACTTATAATTATTATACCTACTATGATTGACCTTATTGGTTTCATCTTTCCAAAGATTTTAGTAACTAATAGCTGAAAAAATACAATAACTAAGGGGTTTGCCATAGTATATAAATCAACAGGGGGATTAGTTTCAATAGTCTTTTTCAAGTAGAGAGGAAGAACATTATATACCTGAGCATATAAAAAGAAAAATCCGCTTGAGACCAATAAAAAGAGTGCAAATCTAATATTTTTTAGAACAAGTACCATATTAATAAGAATCTCCTTTATGGTCTTTCTTGGTTTATCATTTTTTATCCCCAATTCCTTTTCTGGGTCATTATACAAGAATAGAACCACAAACAAGGCAACTATAGAACAGACAGAGGCTACAACAAATATATATGTCAGAGAAGATTGCGTCCTAACATAATAAGCTATACCTCGTCCAGTTAGTGAACCTATATTAATAACCATATAAAATATGGCAAAGGCCAATGTGGCTTTACCTGCAGATGTCTTTTGAACAGTACCTGAAATACAGGGTTTCACGAACGAGCCTCCCACTCCAATTAGTAATATGGCAATTATAACAGGAAGGACCACCTCAATTCCAGCAGTAATCTCCTTCTCTATGATAGGATTGAGCGATTTACCAAAGAAAAAGACCGGAAAACTCATCATAAAATACCCTACAAATAGAAGCACAAAAGCAATGATCAAGGCCTTCTTAAAACCTATCTGATCAGCTATAGTCCCTGATAAAACAGGCAAAAAGTAGATGAGGGTCCACAGAACACCATTTAGCGTGCTTGGCCAATAATCTCCAAGTCCAAGTTGTCCCAAGTAGATTACGACAAAACTTGCCATAGAATAATAGGCCGCACGTTCAAATAATTCAGTTACATTTGCTGTCCAAAATGATTTTGGAAAATCATATTTTTGGCTCATATAAACCTCGCAGAGTACTACTACATAATGCAATAATAAAACATTATAATTGGCTAAAGTAAATAACTTTCGACTTTTAGGTATTAATTTTTGATTCTTCTTATCCTTATTTTGAAAAAGAAACTAGACGCTATAAGCACTGCACAAATAATAACAATAAATTCATATACTGATTTAGTCCATATATAATCAGTAATGAATGTTATAACAGAGTTTACAACTACGGTAAATAAATCTATGGATATATTTCTACCATAGAAACCTTGAAGCAGAATAGTAAGAAAGATAATGTATTCACCAGTTACATAGATAAAAATAACCAACATGGCAGAGAGTATCTCCAAAAAGATCCCTGTCCTCTTGTTTGACATATGGTATAGCGAAGCAGAGATTATATAGGCAAACACGATGTATAAAAAATAAAGACCAAGCTTAGTTTTTATTGTTATATATGAATATAACAATGCTAAAATGACTGAAACAATGAGTCCTGTCATTGCTATTCTTATCTTCTCAGCTCTCGTAAGTTGTATCTCTCTTTCCAGATATGATACTGTCTCAAATGCGATCTTTACATACTCCTCAGCTTCATTCTCAGTTAGTTCATATCTTTTCTCTATTGTTCTTTTTATATCTTGAAAATTGGCCTTATCCTTCATTAACTCAACAATGGATGTAATTATCTCTTTCCTTCTCTTCTTATCTCTCAATCTATGATTCTCCTGCATAACCTCTTAATGGGGCAAGACTCGCAGATTGGGACTTTTTTACAATAATTTTTTGAAAGTTCTACTATTTGGGCATGATAATCATTGTAAAGCTTGACGTCCCTCTTTAAATTTTTCATGAAAATCTCCTGAACCTTATCATAATCCATATCTCTCCTCTTTAGAATACCTACTCTATAAAAGGTTCTTTTAGTGTATGCATCTACAACAAATATAGGAAAATCTAGGGCATATAAAAGGATAGAATCTGCTGTCTCCTTACCCACCCCCCTTATGGAGAGTAATTTATTACGGGCAGTTAGTAAGTCAAACTTTTTTAAGTTTAATATATCCCCTTTAAGCTCATTTTTAATAAAAGTGAGTAACTCCATCAATCTGTGATATTTTACATTGTAATATCCCGAAGGCATAATACATCTTTTGACAATCTCAGGCTTTGATGTAAGCAACCTGGTTAGGTCTAACAATCCTTGCTCTTTCAATTGCAAGATTGACTTTTCCACATTACTCCAAGCAACGTTTTGTGTGAGAACTGTACCAATCACAACCTCAAAAGGGGTCTCAGCGGGCCACCAGTTTAGATAACCAAAGTGTTCTCTGAGAACTCTATATATATTATTCAGCAGAGTAGATACGGTCATCTTTTAATTTTCGAGAAAATCTATTACATCCCCACAACTAAAATTTTCTTCCGTATTCTCATGGGAAATCGTTTCGATTACGTAATATGCTCCTGTCACAAAGGAAGATATCTTAAATGGTGTGAGTCTCTTTTGAATCTTCATAACTATCTTCTCTCTATTCAGGAATATAAGGTCTATATCAAACCGCATAAAGAATGAATGGACCGCATCACACTTATCAATTACGAGGGCATCAAAGCCTAAAGGTGAGCTTTTAAACATCAGTCCTAAGGCCCTCTCTAAGAAATTTTCTGTCAAAACAGCATTTTCAAAAATTGGTTTCTGTATTGTATAATTTACGACCCTTATTTTTTTCATATCAGTTTACAATTAATTCCAATTTTGGCCCAACCCTAATAATCATCTTTTCCCCAGACTCATAAATATCTCCATCAATGGTGTATTTCATAGGTTCCTCTGATTCAAATATCACTTCTTCAGCTGCAGCATCTATATACTTTTCCTTATTCAAGGGGAGACCCAATCTTATGGCGGGAAGAGAAACAGCAACACCAATAGCCTCGCACAAGACACCAACAATGTTAAAACAATTGGGCTTGTCAAATACCTTTACAAATGGGTTAAACTTAAAACCAAGATTATCAATGGTTGCAGCCACGATCATAAAATATTCTCTATGAGGCCATTCACATCCATCTACGGTTATTTTGGCATTAAACTTTCTAAACAACCATTTTGCAAAATCTCCCCCTCGCATTGCGGACGCAACAGCCCTTGCAAGAATTGCTGCTGCCTTCACAGGGGTTGGGGTGCTACCGGAGTAATACTCCTTAAGAAAATTAAATGCCACCCCGTTTGCAAACAAAAAGCCATACCGACCATCAATATTCATTACATTCCTTTTAACCGTCTTAAAAGGGATATTGTTGTGATACTTCTCAACTATGTTAAAAAGTATTTGATTGCTGTCCCCTTTTACTCCAATAGAATCAGCTATTGTGTTCATTGTTCCGCCTCTCAACAAGGCAATCTTGGGGAGCGGAGTATCTCCATACACCTCAATAAACTTTGTAAGCGTAATGTGATTGGTCCCATCCCCACCAGACAATGCAAGAATCTCGATTCCTTGACGTTTAAATTCCTGAGCAACTTGTTCAAGTTCTGTAAGATTCCGAGTCGCAGCAAGAGTGCCTTTTGAGCCTACAATATAGGCAAGTTTGTTTATTCTCTCTGGATTCCTTTTATTTTGTCTTGAAAACGGGTTTACTATTACTCCTATTCCTCTCTTCATAAGACAGCCCAATTAGTTTTATACCTCATCAGGAAAATCCTCTGTGAGGTTATATTTTGCAATCTTATATTGGAGAGTAGATAACCTTATACCAAGCAGTTTCGCTGCCTCAGCCTTATTATTTTTAGTAAGATATAATGTCTCTTTTATTATTTGTCTCTCTATATCAGAGATAAAGTTGTCAAGATTCATACCGTGTGTAAAACGTGCAACTACGGTCCCTATATCATTCTTCTGGTCACATAAAGGACTTCTAATATGGGAAGGCAAATCCTCAGGTCTGATTATACTTCCCGCTGAAAGGACTAATGTCTGCTCGATCACGTTCTCAAGTTCACGTATATTCCCCGGCCAGTGATACTTCTTTAAGATCTCTAATGCTTCTGAAGAGATATCATCCACATGTGAGCGAGTCTTCTCTCTATGTTTTTTTATAAAGTACCTTGCCAATTCCGGAATATCCTCTTTTCGCTCTCTAAGAGGTGGTATTTCAATCGGAACTATATATAATCTATAATACAAATCTTCTCTGAACCTCTTCTCCTTTACCTCTTTTTTCAAATCTCTATTGGTCGCTGCAATTATTCTCAAATCGACCTTTATTGTTTTTTCTCCACCAACCCTTTCAAACTCCTTCTCCTGCAAGACTCTCAAAAGCTTGACCTGAGTGGAAAGAGAGAGCTCTCCAATCTCATCCAAGAATATAGTCCCTCCATCCGCGAGTTCAAATCTTCCTAATTTTTGTCTTATTGCACCTGTAAAAGCACCCTTTTCATGTCCAAACATCTCACTTTCCAATAGTGTCTCAGTTAGGGCCCCACAATTTACCTTCACAAATGGACCATTTCGCCTAAAAGAAAGTTCATGTATGTACCTTGCAACCATTTCCTTACCTGTGCCACTCTCTCCTGTTATAAGGACACTCGAGTCTGTTTTAGCCACCCTCTCTATTATCGATACAATCTCCTTAATTTTCTTGGAACTCCCAATGAAATCTTCAAATAAAAAGTGGCTCTTTATCTCCTCCGTAAGGATCCTATTCTTCTCAGAAAGTCTAGACTTTTCTTCTCTGTCTCTTATAATACCACATATCTGCCTCAACTTCTTTCTTATATCAGGAACTCGCCACGGTTTTTCAATATAGTCATAAGCACCCAACTTAATGGCCTCTACTACATCAGGTATTTGAGCATATGCTGTAAGTGCTATTACGAGGGCCTGTTTATCCACCTCCATTATCTCTCTTATCACCTCTATCCCAGACATCTTATCCATCTTTATATCGGTAATAACGAGATCAGGTGACTTCTGTTTAAAAATTGCCACACCCTCTTCACCATTTGAGGCAGTATAAACCTCAATATTGGAAGTCAAGCCTAAAAATCTTCTTGTCTCATCGCTTTCAATAGCGGTCTTCAATCCTATTCGTATAGTCTCTTGATCATCTATTATCAAAACACTTTTCATATTCTTAAAACGGACATATAATATTTATTTGTCACCATAAAGTAAAGAGAAAACTTAAGAGCTGTGATTGAAACATCACAACGTTATAAATCAATACTTGATTTTCACACTACCATTTCAATATACCCCTCTATCACCCGCTGTTGCACAAGACAAAAGCCTTTTCCTAGGTAAGTTACCACTACCCACTTCTTATACAAATTCAGTATAACCAACACATCTACCTTCAACGTCAGGCACTTTATCATTTTTAAAGCAGGATCTATTGTATTCCTAAAAATATCCTCCCCTCTCAACAAGTTAAGACGATATGGATAACATTGTGACACCTCTCTAACTAGATAATAGATCTTCACCCCTTAGTATTGAACACCCTAGGATTTTATCTTAAAAGCGGGAAGCGATTAAAATAGTTCCTGATATGTCTTCATATTTCCCATATAGAAACATTTATCTTTCTCCCCATTCCTATAAAATGTAACATTTCTATTCTGCAGTAACACATACAAAAAATTTAAATTTACAAAAAATACAAACTACAATATATACTTTCTAATATCTTGGAGGAAATATGAAATACATCCTCTATGCTTGCTTCTTTCTATCTGGGATGGCAGGTCTGATATACCAAGTTGTATGGTCAAAATATTTTAATCTATTTTTAGGAGCCACATCTTATTCTACTGGTATTTTACTTTCAACATTCATGGGCGGACTTGCATTAGGTAACCACATATTCGGAAAGTTTGTTGATAGATATAAAAATCCACTTCGGCTCTACTCTTATTTAGAATTCGGAATTGGGATTACTTGCGCCCTGTTCCCACTCTATTTTGACACCATCTTTAACCTATATTTTATACTAGCTAGCGGTTCGATTCCAAATACCTGGGGGAACATCATTTTAAAACTCATCTTTAGTGTTATGACAATTCTGCTTCCTACCACACTGATGGGTGGAACACTCCCTGTGATGAGTAAATTCATAATAAGACAGATTAGAGAGGTAGGAGCAAAAGTTGGATTGCTATATTTCTTAAATACAGTAGGTGCTATCATTGGGACAATAATTGGTGGTTATTTTGTTATCCATACCATTGGACTAGATTTCTCTGTTCAACTCTTCTCTTTTGTTAACATCCTAATCGGTGTAGTAACATATTATATGAGTAAAAGTATCAGCGAAGATTTTTCTATTATACCACAACAGATTGAAGATACTGACAACAATAAAACTGTAGGCAATGAAGAGGCATATTCAGAGTTTCAAGTAAGGGTAGTACTCGTAGCAATCGGCATCAGTGGATTCGTCTCAATGGTATACGAAGTCGTCTGGACAAGGATGCTTGCACTCATAATAGGTTCTGCTGTTCAATCATTTGCAATTATGTTATTCACCTTCATAACAGGAATTGCCGTTGGTTCATATTTCATCCACAAGGTATTGAATAGAAAGATAAATCACCTGCTCTGGTTCGCCATCATCGAACTTTTCATTGCAATAACTATCATTTGTGCCCTCCCTTTATATATGAGACTCCCATATTACTTCAATGTTATCGGGGGAAGTATTCCAAGGACAGAGGCAATGTTCATATTTTATGAAATCTCAAAAGTAATAATCTGCTTTACAATTATGTTCTTACCAACGTTCTTTATTGGGATGACATTGCCTCTTGTAAGCCATATAAACACAAAGAGTATAACGAAACTCGGCATTGGAGTAGGCGACACCTTCTCAATAAATACGTTGGGGAATTTAGTAGGATCTCTTGTGGCAGGCTTTATCATGTTACCTACCATGGGTATGGAAGCATCTATGAAGACAGGAATTATTATAAACTTTATTATCGCAATAATACTACTATTCACAATAAGAGTAAAGGCTCTTTTTAAATATTTATCTCTACTGTTAGTAATTTTGGTAGGCAGCCTATTATTTACTTACGAATTTATAGATAAAGAATATATCCAGCGAGGGAATTTTAGACTAAGAAACCGTTATGCAAAATCATTTGAAGAATTTTTGAAGGTAAAAGATCATGAAGACCTTATATTCTTCAAAGAAGGCAAAGATGCGGTAGTTTCAGTAACAAAATCCCCTAAAGGAATATTATCGCTCAGAATAAACGGAAAACCAGATGCAAGTACGGGCTTTGACATGCCGACCCAAATATGGTGTGGGCACATTGGTGTACTATTGCATCCAAATCCCGAGGATGTATTTTTATTAGGAATGGGGAGTGGAGTAACAGGTGGGGTATTAGCTACTCACGAGGAAATAAAGAATATAGAGCTTCTTGAGATATCAAAAGAGGTTATTGAGGCAGCCAAACTATTCAAAGAAGAAAACCTCGATGTCTTAAACAATAAAAAAGTCAGAGTCATTAATGCTGACGGTAGAGAATATTTAAAACTGAATCCACAGAAAAAATACGACATAATAATATCGGAGCCTTCAAACCCATGGATGGCAGGAGTGGCCAACCTGTTTACTGTTCAATACTTTGAGGAGGTTAAATCCCACCTAAAGGAGAATGGCATTTTTGTGCAGTGGTTTCAGGCCTATGAGACAAATGATAAAATACTAAACATTATGCTTAATACGTTTGGTAGAGTATTTGAATACGCCTACGTGTTTGCACCTGCTCAACTTGATCTCCTTATTGTTGGCTCCAACAAACCCATTAAAATAGACCAACAAAGAATAGCCAAAAAGTTCAAAGATCCTGTTTTTCTTTCGACAATTGAAGACAAACACTCATTAGGAATTCCAAATACTATTCCTGAATTCGTCTCTATGAATATGATAGGTCATCATAAGTTTAAAACGTATTATGGGAAGGGCGAAGAAGATCTAATAGTAAATGAAGACAAGTTCCCTATCATTGAATACGAGGCCCCTAAGGCATTTTTTGTAGGGAGGACATCAAATATAATCTCTATTATAGCAGAGACAAATGTAAATCACGAATATAGTAAATTAAATACAAAAGAATTAATAAAAGACGTTATATATAAAATGAATTTTGAAGAATTATTGGAATTTATTAAATCTTGCGAGGCTAGAGGACAGAAACAAGTTGCAAGAAGTTGTTTCGGGTACATACTAGATTACAACCTAGACAAAGAAAATATTTACATAATTAATAACTATGCTGAATTATTGGCATATCATACATTTCTCAAAAACTATCCTCAATCAAAAGAGAATTACTCACCCACAAAGTGTAATAACATATCTCATATCCTAAGAAAATATGTAGAACTAACCACTTCGATCTTTTATAAAAGTAAAAATGAACTATTATTCGCCCACATAGATAGGTGCCTTGAAGAGACAAGGGACAAAGAGTTTCTCACAAATATTCAAAAAATATACTTCGTTTTAGGAGAGACAGAAAAGCTAGAATTATATACTCAAACACTACTTTCATCAGATTCAATTACCGATAAAGAGAAAGAAGATGCCCTATTGTTGATTATCAAACACCACTACAATAAAGGTAATTTTGAAAAAGTAAGAGAATTATTAGCTAATATTGACACTAACAACATAAAGGATCAGGAGATGACATCGATAATAAAAGAATTACAAACCACCAGTTTTTGAAAAATTACCTGATCATGACTTTCTTTTTCAAGAATCCCGGAATCCTACGGTATAATATTTAATCTAAATATAAGGGTTAGTATTTAGGAGGTTAGTATGAAGAAGGATTCACCAAAAAAAGGTAAAAAGGAAACAAAAAAGGTGAAAGGTTGCTATGAGAAAGAAACAAAGAAAATCAAATCAGGTTCAACACTTGAATGTAGTGAGTGCGGCATGGTCCTCGTTGTTGACAACGTATGTGGTTGTGAGGAGTACCATCCGGTAATATGCTGCGGAGAAGAAATGATTATAAAGTAAAATAACTACTCCTTTCTAGATGTACAGCCATTAGAACTACACTCTTTACACAACTCCTCACATGGTTCTATATGAATTGTAACTCTGGCAGATGATATCTTATCTCTTATATCATCTTTTATGTGATGAGCGATCTCATGAGCCTGCTTAAGCGAGATATTGGGCATAAATTGTAGATGAACCTCTATCATCTTTTCACTTCCAGACTTCCGAGTAGCCAACTTGTGAAACGAGACTATTTTCCCAATATGTTGGGCAATAATATTCTCTATATCCTGATTGTCAGAATCCGATAATTTGGTATCTAACAAATCCTTAGTAGATTTTTTTGTCAACACGAACCCCAGATATAAAATATAAAAAGCGATTATAATAGAGATAATAGGATCAATAACTTGCAATCCTGTAATATAAATTAGAGATAATCCTATAAGAACACCCAAAGATGTGTAGACATCTACGGAGAGATGCGCCGCATCTGTTTCAATAGCTATGGAATCCGTCTCTCTGGCAACCTTGTAAAGCTTCCGAGAGACAAAGAAATTAATTAGAGCAGATAGAGCCATTACATATATACCTATATCTATTGAATCTATCCTATGCTCCTTGTAAAATCTTGGAATTGCCTCATAAAAAATGTAAAAAGCAGCAGCTATAATCAATAGTGACTCTACAAAACCGGACAGATTTTCAAATTTACCATGCCCAAATGGATGCTCTCTATCAGGAGGCTCCGACGACTTTTTAACAGAAAAATAGGCAATCAAAGCCGCAAGGAGATCTATTCCAGAATGTATTGCCTCAGACAATATGGAAACTGCACCAGTATAACTAAACACGATGAGCTTAAAAACAGCCAATATAGTATTTGAAATAACAGATAATCTTGCCCAAAAGACTTTTTTGTTAATCACACTCATAAATCAAAATTATTTTGTCCCCCCATTTATATCATTAATTTTATAGAGTGCAACTCCAAGGGCTTCCCAATTTTCATATTTATCAAGTGTAGAAAAATATGCCCCAAGTGGGGTATCTGTCACTTTTGCCCCAAAATGCCTAGAGGAATGTCTTAAATACTTTTTATTCCCCTTTTCCACAACAATCCCTATATGGGTCGTAACAAACGGTCTATAAGAGTCCTTCCTTAAAATTCTTATAATAGAATATTTGGGAATATCCTTATAAACATTAAATATATGTTCTTTGGGGATATAATCTATTTCCACATCTCTAGAAATTAACTTAGAACTATCTATTTTATATCCATCAACGATAAAATCTTTATCCAGCCTCTTCTTAAACCTTCTTACATAACCTTTTCCTACCTGAAAGGTTATATCGCTTATATAGCCGTTCTTACTTGCATTTGGGAACCATTGAAAATCTGGTAGGTGCAGACGATTATAAAAATCTATCTTACCTCCAATGTACCTCAAACTTAACACATGTTTTTTAAATTCTTTTATATCTCTTGAATTTACAAATGCAATCACATACTCAACAAACGTCACACAATCCATATAATCCAAATTAATAATAGGGTCAGGGTCTATCTCATTTTCTTCTCCTATTGATGACTTCTTAAACGGAACATTTAAAAATGAAGAGGTGATAACTTCTAATTTCTTATCAAAAGTTAGATTAGCGCCCTCACTTATAAGCTCCTCAATCCCCCTAAGATCAATCAAAGATACGACTAGAAGCAGATAAAATATGAACATTCAATTCACAGAGGTCAAGACAAACGGTATCTCAAAGACAATAGGGTCACCAGAAAACTTTGGGAAAACCCACTTTCTAATCTCCTTGATAATACAATCTTCAAAAAGACTTCCTGAAATCTGTTTGGAGAGTGAATCAACCTTTGAGACAGAACCAGAATTATGAATAGTAATCTTGAAGACCGCCTTACCTTCCAAGAAACTACTAGCCCTAAGGTGCCTCTCATAGCAGTATTTCACAGAACTTCTGTTCTTATTGACTATACTCATAACTATGTCTTCACTAAGAGTATCAACCTTATCGGGCAATTTCTGTGAAAGATCCACATCCTGCTTGATTCCCCTAGAACTCAAATCAACACCTTCAATCTTTGTGTTAATACCCAAATTAGCGAGCCTTGAATCAATATCCACTGAAGTGGTTATACCTCCTTGAGGCCCCATTCTTTCTCTCCCAAGGTTATCATAAATTATGCTCGAAGTATCAACCTTTGCACTTTCAAGAATACTAACCATATCAGAGTCTTTCCTTTGAGTAATAGCCATTGCTATAGTCCTCTTTTGTTCCTTTGTAAGCTTTTTCGTCTCTTTTATACCAAGGAGTGCCTTTCTGTATTTCTCCTGTTCTTCAGGTGTCATCTTAGAAAGGGTATCTTTATCTAAATCCTCCATTTCGAGGTCGATCCCACTTTTAACCTGGACACCAACTGCCGAGAGGATAGGTTCAAGATTTCTAATAAATACGAACAAAAATACACTAAGCAAAAATACGGCCACAACAATCCCCATTATTACCCTTTTTTTCTTTGCTGCCTCAGAGAGCCCTGCCTTCATAATCACGATCCTCGTATTTTCACGAGGCTCTTCTGACACCTCATTAGACAGTGGTATCTTAGTCCAATCCTCCTCAGGAGATTTTTGAGTATTTTGACCAAATCCTATGGAAAAGAAGTCTTCCTGAGTTCCCCCACCCTTATCTGCTCCCTCACTACCCAAAACATCCACTTCCTGAATCCTCTCCCCAACCTTTTGATCCTTGAATTTTTTATCTAATTCCTCTAAACCCAAAGATTCTACAACCTCTTTTACCACAGGTTCCTTGCTAGGTTTACCTTCAAAAAAGTGTTTAAATTCTACAACCGTCGATGCCCTCATCCAGTCCAACATCCCATCTTTCCATATAAATGTCTTTGGAGTTATTACATTGCTCTCTACTAACTCTCTAATTTCTTCATCAGTGAACGGTCCCTTCTGTTCACCACCACGTGAGTAATACCAAACTGCTAATTCCTTGTCTTCCTCCTCCAACTTCTCACTTTTAACTTCACGGTTCCTCTCTAACCTCTCTTCCTTCCCCTTAACGCCTTTATATCTCTCATCAACCGACCTGATACTATCTACCTCTCCCACTTTTTTCACATCCATTCTAACAGAACTCACACCCTTCTCTAATGCCTTATCTCCCTCGAAAGATTTATCATACCTTTTTTCTCCAACAGTAGACCTTGTTGTAAGATCCTTTCTCTTTAACTCCTGCCTTTTAGTCGATTTTTCAATCTGCAGATCCGCGGCCACTAAACTTGTTCCCAAATTAGAGCCCTCTTTTTGTGATTGCATACCATGCGAGGGATTAGATGGTTTTACTACTATCTTAACTCCACACTTCTTACAAGTAAGAGTTATAACCTTGCCAGCAAATTTCTCATCCGGCAGATTATATCTCGCATTGCAACTATTGCAGGAAAATTTCATACGGTACTACAAAATCTTGATGAGATATTCCTTAATCTTTGTTCTCGTCTCCTCATCTGAGGCAACATTCAATGCCCGCTCCCATGCCTCTACTGCCTTATTTCTAAAACCCTTCTGTTGGTATAGAAGGGCTAGAGCCTTTAAGGCTGGTAAAAAATCGGGTTTGAGTTCTACAGTCTTTTCAAGTTCGGATATGGCCATATAATCTTCCTTTTTACTCTGATAGCAGAGTGCAAGCCCGTAATGAAGCCTATAGTAAAAATTGTCCTTCTCTATTCCCTTTTTAAATTGGTATATAGCACCATCTATATCTCCCTCTTTATAGAGTCTCACTGCACTATTATAAAGGTTCTTTACATCTATACTCAACTCTCCAGTTGTAGTTCCCGAATGTGGTGCCACCTTTCTAAGCAATGCCTTGATTTTATTAGTAAGCATATCTATTCTGAACGGCTTTTCTATATAATCATCTGCCCCATGAGTCTTCTTAATATCTTCCATAAATCTCCAACCTGTATAAACTGCACTTACTATGATTATTGGGATATTTCTTAACTTCGAGTCCGTCTTTAACGCCTTACATATATCGAATCCATGCATACCTGGCAACATGGCGTCCAAAATGATCAAATCTGGTAAGACCTTAGGGATAGACCTAAATGCCTCATCACCACGTGAAAATTCTACAGTATCGTAGCCCTCTGAGATTACAATCTTCTTCAATAGGGTCCTTATCTCTGGTTCATCATCAACTATACATATAAGAGGTTTATTCCTATCTCTGAACTCATCAGCAATATCTCTTCCTCTTGTAATATTTTCTATGTCATCTTGCATTGAGACAACTTCAAATCTATCAGGGCCGGCTAGCTCAGGCTCTACCGACAACTCCGCAATTGCAACTTCGATGTGTTCCTCTTTTATGGCATTTGATGGTATATCCTTCCCTCTCAGTAGTCCCTCACGACTCAACTTGTATAATCTATATGCCTCGTCAATTGATATAGAAAGCATAAATTCAAGTGCGATGTGAGGCATTACCTTCTTCCCAGAGATAAACTCAATCTCGGAGATTATCTGAGTATTTTCAGGATCACGCATGGCCAATATAACCTTCTCCCCGCTAGTTGCTACCGGTAAGATCTGATTTTGACGAGCTATATGATAGGGCACTATTCCAAGATTCGACAAGAGTATCTGAGACTTACCCAAAACAATAGCAGGAATACCATATTGATAACTAAGCGCCCTTGCAAGAACTTCCTCAGATAACGCCCCAGCCTTCAAAATTTGAGAGCATATCCTCATCTTATCTGTTTTTTGCCTTGTAAGGGCGTTTATAACAATAGACTCATTTATCATTAGCCTCTCTATCAATATCTTTCCAATAAGTTCTTTACGTTTCATATAACCCCTCAATAACATTTTCAATTACCACCAATATTTACATTCTTCAATATAAAAATTTATTTACATATCTACACCATACTACCAATAAATGATTTTGTAACCACACTTTTAGGACCAAAAGCTGTCGAAAATAGGCACTCGCTGTATTGAGTAACATATCTAGATCCAGATTTTAAGCCTTAGATCTTGGTCCCACTCCTATCTCCTTGAATATACTAAAAATATCTCCAAACTGAGACACATTTGTATTAGGCCAATCTAAGTTATAAACAACTATCACTCCATAGTCGCGAGTCAGGCCATAAAAGAACAAATCAACACTGTGTTATTTTCAATAGCAACACTAATGGGTATAGTTCCAAAATCCAAACCATTTTTAATTGTAATAAACTCAGTGTTTGGTATAAAAATATACGGGAGGAGATTAAATTGAACTACATAATTGTATCAGATTTACACCTCTCAACAGAGGAATTATTGGACGACTTTTACTCTGATGAGGATTTTGCACAGATGCTAAACCTAATGAGTAGGGGTGAGCCAACAACACTAATCTTTAACGGTGATACTATAGATTTTCTACAATCATATCCATCCGAAACATCGCTGCAAGGGAACCCGAGACTCTACAATGACTCAGACTCATCAGCCAAGATACTTGATAGGGTATACAAAAGACATCAAACATTTTTTGGCACACTCTCAAATTTCCTGAAAAACCCGAGAAATCAGATCGTAGTCTTAAAGGGGAATCACGATGCAGAGTTTGCATTCGATACAGTACAGAAAAAATTCAGGGAACTAATAGGAGAAGAGCATAAAGACCAGATATTATTTCCAGAGTACGGATATTATATTGAAGAAAAAGGTGTTTATGTAGAACACGGGAACCAGTTTGATAAATTAAATTCGTTCTCAAACTTTCAATCGCCTTTTCATGACATCAAGAAAAAGCACATTGAGCTTCCATTCGGTTCAATCCTTGTGAAGATACTTTGGAACAAATTAGAAAAATCGTTCCCATTTATTGACAAGATAAGACCAATGACAGCATCGATTAGTCTCGCCATAGCTCAAAGACCCCTATTCTGGGTATTTAGATTTGACTATTTCTTAGATATGTTCTTCCATATGGCTAAAAGGGATTTCAATCCCTCCAACCTTATTAGAAAGTCCATAGATGAAAAGAGACTCTCAAAACCAGAGCTCATATCTGCATCACTTACAAATCTTTTAAACTTTGGCGGATTGACTCTATTGACGATTATATTTATGGTCTCCTTCTTCTTCATAAAAGGACTATTCTTTTTGGACGTAAGCAAAAAATCGAATTTAGATCAGGCTATAGATTTTACTCTATCATCCCTCACAGAATTCTCAATATTCTTAATCATAAGTACTGGTTTTTACATTGTGGGAAAATTCATAAGCAATGTCTTTGGTAAGAAACCCACGATTGCCTATCCAATAAATATCTTCTTTAGAATACTTATCGGAATATCCTTTGGGATTCTAATATATGGAGTAATGAAATTCTTTTGGATTCCTATTGTAATATTGCTAATAGTTGCATTAATAATAGATGTCCATCGTTCTATAACAAAAGAGATCTCATCCCAACCCGAAGAGATTGATAGACCATTCCCCGAGGAGATTGAAGTAGCAAAGAGGCTTTTAAAAATTCCCGAACTCAGGTATGTTATTTTTGGCCACACACACTTTCCACGATTTCTCATGGTCGACGAATTAAAATATCTAATTAACTCTGGGACATGGATTTACAATCTCGACTTGTACTCATTACAAAACCGTAATCTCATGCAAACCTTTGTATTTATCGACGATCAGAATATTTCTCTCAATGTTTTCTATGGACTAAAAGGATATAAAACCCTAAAATCAGTTTCTATAAAGCAGTAGATCTAAAATATTCAACCGTCTTTTCAAGACCTATCCTAAGTGGGGTAAGATTTTCTACACCTAATACCTCTTTTAATAGATTATTTGATATCACCGATCTTCTCTGTTCACCAACCCTTGCTGGAGCATACACTGCCTCCCCACTAAATCCAGTTATTTCACACAAGAGTGAATAAATCGTATTTACATCTGTCTCAATACCGGTTCCTACGTTAATAGGCCCATTATAAGTTGAGCCAATTGCCGCTAGATTCGCCTCCACAACATCAGCAATAAATATGTAATCCCGTGTTTGTTTGCCATCCCCATAAATCACACAAGGCTCCTTTCTCAGTAATCTACTGGTAAAAATAGCAACAACCCCAGCCTCTCCTAGAGGATCTTGTCTTGGGCCATATACATTGGAATATCTCAAAGATATATATGAAAGACCAAAGGCTCTCTTGTAGTATCTCAAATACTTTTCTGATGTCAACTTACATATCCCATAAGGACTTTCTGGATTTTGTGGATGCTCCTCGTCAGCTGGAAAATATATTTGTTCTCCATAAGATGCCCCGCCCGAAGAAGCAAATATAAATTTTTTCACATTATAATCCTTTATAGCCTGAAGAAGATTGATAATCCCTATAATATTAACCTCAGCATCGAATTGTGGATCTTCTACTGATTTTCTTACATCAATCTGTGCTGCATGGTGACTTACAACATCAGGTTTAAAATCACTAACTATCTTCTTAACCGCCTCAAAATCTCTTACATCTGCCTTTACAAATTTCGCTTTTTTATTGAGATTCTCTTCCTTCCCAGTCGAAAGATTATCCAGAATTAAGACCTCATATCCCTTCTCTACATAGGCATCAACTACATTAGAACCTATAAAACCCGCACCACCAGTTACTAAAACTCTCATCAACTACTTTCCAATTTGCCCCGGTAAATTAATCTGCTCGGTTAACTTATCCTTATTGGCATCAAGCACCATATCAATACCCTTCCTTATGTATACAGCTATAGGCACATTTGTCTTCTTATGTAGGATTTCAAGTTTCCTCTTTTGCTCCTCAGTTATATAAACTGTTGTAGAAATCTTCTTACCTTCCATCTCAAGCTCCTTTATAACGAATAATTATGTTACCATATAAAGCATAACATATAATGTAAATAATATACTATCAATTTTTAATAAATCAAGCAAAATTTGAAAATGTGTGATCACTATTTTAAAATGTCACAGGATATTACTAAGTTGAAATGTCACTTTTTGTTCAGGTCTCTGAATCTTTTTAATAAAGCAGACAAGAAATGTAAACAAGGAGAATACAATTAGATTTTGCGAGAAGAGCTATACTAACTCCTTCCTTTGGTCAGTATAAAGAGTTTCTGTTGGAAGATGGGTAGAGATATGCGAACTTCTGGATGGAAGGATAGATAGAGATTTTATGGGAAGGTAAAGAGTTATCATACTTAGAAGATAGAGGAAAAGAATAATTTGAGGCAGAAACAGAGAGAGGAGAAGAATTTTTAGTATTTGGGATTGATGAAGTTGGAGAGAAAGAAGAGATACAAACAGCATTAAATCACCCATGGAGAAGAGTATTAAGTAAATGTGACATTTCAAAAGTAAAATTAACTTTAGGAATAATACCAGATTATTAAATAGTCCATCATCTTTGTGTCTATTAATCAAAGCTCTTGATTATAAATATACAAAACAAAAATTAAGGTGCCAATCAAAAATGATAATCCATTAGTGGCAATCAATAAGTTTATAGGGGGTTATAAAATAAATTCTGTAATAAAAATTGACAACTCCTATTACTTAAATATATTATATTTCCATTAAAGTTTTTGGGAGCTTACATTATGAAAAAAGCATTATTGAGCCTGATTTTCTCACTGATGATAATAAGTAATCTTTACTCTACTGAAGATTCCTTACCACCTGGGTCTACTAACATAATCGTACTTAGTGTAGGTCAATCAAGGACGTTTTCCATACCTGGCGCCACAAAGGTTGTAGAGGGAGATTCATCGGTTGCTTCAGTCTCTGCAGTCGGCAATCAGATCATTGTGCGAGGCATGGGACCCGGTGAGACCAATATGGTTGTATTTAAAGGAAACAAACAAATAGAATATATAATAAAGGTTACCCCCTCTTCTCAAAAAGCGACAATAGCTGATGTAAAGAGACTCCTTGGTGATAGAGAAGGTATCAAAGTAAACCAAGTTGGTGAGTTAGTGATAATTGAAGGGAATGCCATAACCACTGAAGATTACGACCGTGTTGTCCAACTAACAAAGCTTTATGGAAATGTAACTAATAACGTCAAACTAAACCCCAATGCAAAAAGGCTCTCGGCGAATGCACTTGTTGAGACACTAAAAAGAAACGGTATTAAAGATGTCAATGCAAATGTAGTTGGTAATATCGCTTATCTTGAGGGGTCGGTCGAATCAGCTGAGGATATGAAAAAAATGGATATCATCATAAGGGCTGTAGGAGAACAAGTAGAGAACTTAGTGACAATAGGAATAAAAAGAATGGTCCTTTTAGAGGTACAATTCGTGGAGATAAAGAGGGGCTCGTTTGATAAGATAGGGATCAAATACCCAACGGATATATCGGGAAATCTACAAGGGACGATTAGATATGATGACGTAAATGTAATTAAAGGCTCTGGAGAATCATCAAGAACAATTACTACGAGTGGAATAGCCACTGCAAGTTCGGACTTTGCCTTTGGCTTTCAGT
The DNA here is from genome assembly GCA_026416535.1 of Deltaproteobacteria bacterium. GTDB lineage: Bacteria > Myxococcota > SpSt-1050 > SpSt-1050 > SpSt-1050 > SpSt-1050. The sequence goes on along the minus strand of JAOAFA010000121.1, from coordinate 32,364 downwards.
TTAATGATGGCTACTCCAGAGTTCTTGCACAACCAAAACTGATATCAGCAAGTGGCGAGAAGGCGAGCTTCCTATCAGGTGGACAGATACCTATACCACTTATTACCAGAGATTCAGCGAGTGTGGAATATAAAGATTTCGGAGTCAAACTTGAGATAACCCCGAATGCGGACTCCTTGGGGAATATACAGACAAGCATTGATGCCGAAATAAGTGACGTGGACCGCTCCCTTTCTATAATGCTTCCAAATTCTGGAGTATCAATACCGGGTTTTAAGACACGGAGGATTTCTACAAAAGTCACAGTCAAACACGGAGAGACAATCATTCTATCAGGATTATTTCATAATGACGAATCAAAGGATGTAAGTAAACTTCCGTTGCTGGGTCATATACCAATATTAGGTGAATTATTCAAATCCAGAAACTTTCAGGAAAAGAAGACCGACCTTGCTATCTTTGTAACACCAAGGATTGTATCCCCAAATACACCAAGAGTTAAAGAAATGATTGATGACATAAAGGCACGATATAAGAAAGCAAAAGGAGAAGTCAAATTTAATATCTTCGATTAGAGTATTGAGGTTACGTATGTTCAAACTAAAAATAATCGGACAGGGAGTTGAAAAGATTCAAGAGCTCAATAAAACCTCTATCTTTATTGGAAGAGCACAAGAAAATGATCTCATACTAGCAGTTCCCAGCGTTAGTAAGAGACACGCAAGAATGCTCATCAAGGACGGTAGGTATGTAATCATGGATGTTGGAAGCACCAATGGCACTTTCGTAAATGGCAAACAGATAAATGGGCCTGTGGTAGTAAAACCAAATGATATTATATCTATTGGCGAATACGAGATTGTCCTGTTACCACCTACTCATAAGGCATCTTCAGATGATATAAAACAAAGAACCCCTCCTCCACCACCTCCAATCCCTCCTGCGCAAAAAAATACTAAGATACCCAGTGCCTCAATGCCTCAAAAGCCACCGTCAAAGGCACCTAACGAGGAGATCATCTCCGCATTCAAGAGAGAAGTTCACTCCAGGTTGATAGAGGCTATGGATCTGAAAAGACTAGACCTGTCTAAATTAGGAGAAAGCGAACTTTATGAAAGAACTCGAGAAAAAATAAGAGAGATCGTAGAACTCCTTCAAAGAGAGGGTCAATTCCCATCAGGTGCTGATAAGTCACAAATAATCCAGGAAATCGTAGATGAGGCACTAGGACTCGGACCTCTTGAAGAGTTCATAGCTGATAAAACAGTAACAGAGATCATGGTCAATGGTGCAAAACAGATTTACATAGAGCGAGATGGTAAACTATACCTGACTGATAAAACATTTTCTTCTGACCAGGCAGTCATGGGAGCAATAGAGAGAATAATTGCGCCACTAGGAAGAAGAATTGACGAATCAAGCCCTCTTGTAGATGCTAGGCTAAAGGATGGATCCAGAGTCAATGCTATAATACCTCCACTGGCGATTAAAGGTCCTACAATCACGATAAGAAAATTTAGAAAAGATAAGCTCACAATGGATGACCTGATAAGGTCAAATACTATAAGTGAGGAGATGGTTGAATTCTTGAAAGTCTGCGTATTTTACAGAAAGAATATACTTATCTCCGGAGGTACGGGTTCCGGAAAGACAACAACCCTAAATGCACTCAGTGAATTTATCCCAAATGATGAGAGGATTATAACAGTGGAAGATGCAGCAGAGCTGCAACTAAAACAAGAACATTGGGTCCAACTCGAATCAAGACCCCCAAATATAGAAGGAAAGGGTCAGATTACAATTAGGGACTTAGTGAGAAACTGTTTAAGGATGAGACCAGACCGAATAATTGTTGGGGAATGCAGGGGAGGTGAGGCACTGGATATGCTACAAGCAATGAATACAGGTCATGACGGCTCCCTCACTACTATACATGCAAATTCCCCAAGAGATGCACTGTCAAGACTTGAGACCATGGTTCTGATGGCCGGCATTGATATTCCTGTCAGGGCAATAAGAGAACAGGTCTCATCCGCTATAAATATAATACTACATCAAGCCAGATTTTCGGACGGTTCAAGAAAGGTTACACATATATCCGAAATTACAGGGATGGAAGGCGATATAATTACGATGCAAGACATATTCGTTTTTAAACAACAGGGATATGACGAGAATGGGAGAGTCCTGGGAGAATTTGTTGCAACAGGGTTTATCCCAAAATTTTATGATGAACTCAGGCAAAGAGGGATTGAATTAGATCTTTCTATCTTCAAATAAGTAAAATTTAGGACATCCCCATGGAAGAATTACTGGTCACATACCCTGATGGAAGCCATAAAAAATTCTCGCTATCGAAAGGAGAGTTGCTAATAGGCAGAGACTCGGACAATGATGTAGTACTTCCATCACCTGCCGTATCTAGAAGGCACGCGAGAATCTACATGTGGGACTCTCAGGTATTTATTGAAGACTTAGGAAGCTCGAATGGCATATATGTTCAGGGTAAAAGAATAAATGAAGCTGCATTAGTTAAGCCTGGAGAACCTATCAACATAGGCGAGTTTACATTAAATGTAATCTATTCCGATGAAGAAGAGACAGATGGAAAACCACCGCGATTTTATCTCAAGGGCAGGATGCCACCATTCAAAGACGAGATTATTCCTCTGGAGGAGGATGAAATTTTTGTAGGAAGGATAGATGAAAATCATATAGTCATTACCCACAACTCCGTTTCAAGGAGACACTCAGTCATAAAAATTGATTCAAGTCAAGAGTTAGTAAAGATATCAGACCTAGAATCCTCAAATGGAACATTCGTAGATGGGAAGAGAATAAAAGAGGCTATACTGCAGAACGGAAATATTATCAGATTTGGAGATGTAGAATTCGAATTCATAGATACCCTTGCACCTAAAACAAGAGTGAAAAAGGAGTTGAAGCTCGGAGGGCTCACATTCTCCAAAAACATGGTGATTGCTGTATCTATCGTATTTATTTTGCTCTTTATTATGGTTGTAGCGGGCTCCCTGAAGAAAAGAGCAGAACAAAACAAGATACTAAATCAAATGGCCCTTAACGAGAAAACTCAAAAACCACCCATTGATTCAAAGCTCACAGAACTTGTAGAAAAAGTAAAACAAAATATAGACAAAGGTGACCTTGCATCTGCCAAACTGTATTTAAGGGAATTACTTGACATGGATCCAATCAATGATGAGGGGTTAAAATTAAAGGGCAGATTAGAGAACGAAAATAAGTACAGAGATATGCTCGAGTCAGGAGACATGAAATATTCTATTGGTAAATTGGATGAGGCAAAAGAAATGCTCTCAAAGATACCTACCGACTCAATATATTACGAAAGCGCCTCTCAAAAACTGAAAGATATCAATACCAAACTATTCAATCAAATATTTTCGGAGATGTTAAAGGCGAAGAGGCAGAAACGATATAAAGAGGCTTATGATTACATTCCCAGACTAGCCAAGATCAACCCCTCTTCATCAGACCTAATTAGTGAAATGCGCGAACTCGAAAGAATAATGAAACAGAAGAAGATAAAGTTCACCCCCATAGATCTCGCACAATATAGCGAAAAAGGGTCCGAGGTTGGCACAATAAAGAAGGACCCTTTCACTCTGATAAATCCCATGTATAATGACGAAGAGATAACCAAGGCAGTAGTTTACTATTACATTGGGAAACCTGATAATGCCTTATTAGAATTGTCAAAGCTTTTGAAAAAGAAAGAATACATAAAACAAAAAGATCGCATTGAAGAGATACAACTCAGGATATTTAAGATTAAAGGTAAATATAGAGAAGGTCAGAGCGCAATGCTTCAAGGAGATATCAAACAGGCTGATAGTGCCTTCAAAGAAGTCCTTGAGAATGATTCAAAGATAGTGCCAACAGATCCTCCCTCAGCATTCAGAGAAGATATAGAAAAACAATTAATCGATGTATATATTAAAATAGGCTTTCAAAATTATAATAAGGGATTATATGAAGATGCCTTCTCATCATTCTTGTCAGCATATAAGATTAGTCCTAAACACCCAGACGTGCTTAAGGCCTTCTCAAAACTTGAAAAGGTGGCACAAGAAGAATATGAAAATCTGGTCATAAGTAAGACCGACATCCAAAGCACAATAAAAAAACTAAATTTCATTAAGTCAATAACGCTTCCATCATCCGATTTATATAAACTCGCAGACCAAAAATTGAGATCTCTCAAATAATAAAATGGACTAACTATGAACAGGACCGAACATATATATACAAAACTCGAAAGATATAGCAACTTTATATACAAAAACCACAATCTACTTATAATAATCTTCCTAATTCTGTTTGTCCTATCTACCTATGTTACCTCCAAACTAAGGCTAGTAAGTGACTTTGTCGAACTTCTTCCGGAACATTTCAAATCGGTCTCCGATCTCAAAAAGATCCTCGAGAGGGTAGGTGGCACTGGTAATCTGTTTATTGCCATTGAATCACCGGATGTCAAGGCCTCTCAGAGATTTGCTGATGACATTGTCAAACTTCTAAGAGAGAGGTACTCCGATAAATTTAGATACATAGATTATAAAGTAGATGAACTAAAAGATTTTTATGAGAAGAATGCAGCACTTTATATGAGCCTCGAAGAACTGGAAGATATCTATAACAGGTTAAATAGGAAAATAACCGCGATTAAAATGAAAAACAATCCTCTCTTCGTAGATATCTCCGGCAGTATAGAAGAGGACTCAAAGATAAGATTTGATGATATCGAGGAGAAGTACAAGAAGAAGACAGAATCATATCAAAAGTACATTGATGGTTACTATACTGGGGAGGAAGGTAGACTCTTAGCAATTATAGCCAAGCCGACCGGTAAGTCAACAGACATGAATGAGTCAAAGAAACTCCTTTATCAACTCGAAAAGGACATCAACTCTCTCGAACCTCAAAAGTACCACAAGGAGATCAAATTCGCATTCACCGGCTCTTACAAGATAAGTCTTGAAGAATACGAAACCCTAAAAAAAGATATATTCGGAACGGCCCTACTCTGTCTAACATTAATCGGTCTCATAATATTCGTATTTTTCAGAAACATAACAACTGTTGTATTAATAGGAATCAATATAACATTTGCCGTCTTTCTTACATTTGCAATAACATACTTCGTCATAGGCTATGTAAATACTGTCACAGCATTTATGGGTGCAATAATAGCGGGCACTGGGATAAATTATGGGATAATAATGCTTGCCCGTTTTTACGAAGAGAGAAGACTTGGCAACGATACACAGACATCTCTTAAAAACTCCATTACACAGACAATGATCGGAACTATTGGTGCCTCAGGGACTACTGCAATAGCCTTCGGGATATTCTTATTTGCAGAAGTGAGATCATTTACACAATTCGGTTTCATAGGACTAACAGGGATATTCCTTGCATGGTTCTATTCTTATACACTGTTGCCTGCCCTACTTGTATTCATAGAAAAGAGATTTCCATCTCGAAGAACTGGTGAGGTATTCTCCAATGAATATGATATACCTATTCTCCCATATCTCAACAAAATAAAGGTCCCGTTCCTCATAGTATGTTCAATTATCACTCTACTCTCAGTATATCTTCTAATAAAATTTATCCCCAATGCCCTTGAATACGATATGTCAAATCTAAGGACAAAATCCTCGATGGAATCCGGGACGGCCGTCCTTGATCACAGAGTTAGTCAAATCATGGGGACATCCCTCACCCCCTCAGTAATACTAGCTGAATCCATTGAAGAAGGGAAGATGATATGCGATGCTCTATACAAAAAGAAGAAGGAACAAGGAAAAAACTACGGGATAAACGATTGCAAATCAATACTCTCATACATACCTGAGGACCAAGATGACAAATTGGAAATCATCAGAGATATAAAGAAACTCCTTAAAGATGAGACCATTAACCTATTAAACGAAGACGATAGAAAAAAAGTCTTAGACTTTAAGAAATACTTAAACCCGGAGAGGATCGAGATAGAAAACCTACCAGAGAAGATAAAAAGGCAGTATACAGATAAGCAAGGAGAGATTGGAAAATTTGTATATGTAACACCAGCGGCTGGAAAAAATCTATGGAATGCTACCAACCTATTTAGATTTACCGACACGATTAGAGAGGTAAAATTAGAGAACGGGAAGATCGTAACGTCAAGCGGAGACGCAATTGTATTTGCCGACCTCCTAAGGCTCATCGAAAAAGATGGTCCTATATCTACGCTAGCATCTCTTGTAGGAGTTCTCTTATTTATCTTATTACTCCTAAGGTCTTTCAAATTTTTTATCCTAGTCTTTTCTGCTCTTATATTTGGGGTGGCGTGGATGCTAGGTGCCATAGCCTTATTCGACTTAAAACTCAATTTTTTCAATTTTGTTGTCCTCCCAATGACCTTTGGAGTAGCAATAGATTATGCATTTAATATTGTCCAACGATACAAACAAGAGGGTCATGGCAGCATAACAAAGGTAATCTCCAGAGTAGGTGTAGCTGTCTTACTCTGTTCTCTTACAACACAGATAGGATATGGCGTTCTTATAACAGGTGACTCATTAGCATTAAGAGGATTTGGCAAGATTGCGCTAATTGGCGAACTGACCTGTATATTCAACGCGCTAATTGTGTTGCCAGCCTTGGTCTTTCTAATCGAAAGAAAGAAAGATGCAATTATCTGAAAAGATCGCAGTGATATTCGCAACTGGCCTGGGTATAGGATACTCCCCATTTGCACCTGGTACAATGGGCTCACTCTTTGCCGTATTTTTGTTCACAGGCCTATCTCACCTAAATTTATGGATCTATCTTTTTACCTTGACTACTTTATTTTTCGTTGGACTCTGGGCAGTAGATATAGCTGGTGGCCATTTTAATGATGTTGATTCACCCAAAATTGTACTTGATGAAATTCTGGGAATTCTAATCTCGTACTCTCCACTCTATCTATTTCCCACGAATTTACTTAATTTGCTGGTAGGTTTCACATTATTTAGGATCTTTGATATACTAAAACCCTTCCCGATAAACAGAGTTAACAACATAAAAAAACCTATTTATGTATTACTTGATGACATAATTGCAGCAATATACGCCGCCACTATACTTTCATTGATCAACTCCTGCCTTCCCCTTTGCAATAAATAACTTTTTAAAAAAGTGGGACGTGCCGATCTTATTTATCAGTTGTGGAGATAAAATACCTTATTCTGTTCATTAATATCTCTTTGGTAACAGGTTTTTGAATAAATATTGAATTCTCGAATCTCAATATTTCCTGGTCGTTATCTGGAAAACCAGATATGAATACCACTTTCAAATCTTTATATTTTTTTCTAACCTCTCTTGCGAGCTCCAGTCCCCCCATCTTTGGCATAATAACATCAGTTACGAGCATTGATAGATCTGTTGGTTTCAATCTTTGCAAAAGGACAAGTGCACCTAGCCCGTCTGCTGCGTCTATCACATTATATCCTTCTTCACCAAATATCCTAATCAAAATATTCTTTACTTCCTCATCATCTTCAACAATCAACACCGTCCCTTTTGAGACATGGAAATATCCCGAGCTCCTCGGAATCAATATCTCTTTTGAATCTCTCTTAAAAAGAGGGAGATACACCAAAAATCTTGTGCCTTTACCCTTTCCACCTTCAATATCTATAATACCATTATGTTCCCAAATAATTCCAAAACTTAGAGAGAGGCCAAGACCTTCACCCCTTAGCAATTCAGAGTCAACATAAAATGGCTCGAATATCCGTGCAATCTCATCACTAGACACATCTTTAGTACGACATCCAATGGCTATTTGAATGTATTCACCAGATTTTAGTCCGGTCATCTTCAAAAATTCATCTCCATCCTCAAAATTGAGGATCTCACATTCAATCTCTATGGTTCCAGTGCCGATCATGAGATTCTTTAGATGCTGTATGAGATATCCAAATGCCTCGGTAAGTAAGCCTTGATCCACTTTTATCTCACCCGATGTCTGCACCCTCTTTATATTAAGCTCCAAATTATTCCCAATATTGTTCCTTATGGAATTGGCCACACTCTTAAGGAAGGAATTTATCTCTATAACACTAGGATTCAAAACTGCCCCACTTGCAACTTTAAGAAGATTATGGGCAAACTCCTGTCCCTTTTTACTGATTCTCACTATCTGTTCTACATCCTCTTTAAGATGAGAAGGGAGTGACCTATCTTCTGCGATAAAGGCGGCTGTGTTCAAAACAACCATAAGCATATTGTTAATTCTATGAGAGACATTCCCAGAAAATCTCCTTATTAATTCATATTTTTTAATATTCTCCCCCAAAAGCCTAAGCTGCGACACCTTTCTTTTTATTTCAATATTTTGGAGCTCACCTTCCACTATATTGTGAAGGTCCTCAATAATTTTACCTTTAAGCAAAACATTATCTAACCCTTTCTTCATTAAAAATACTAATTTATCTACATCTATACTCTCCACAAAAAGGACAAAAGATAAAAATGTCGTGTCGTCCTTATACTTAAGGAAATCCTCAACATCCTGTTCAAGACTCTCGCTATCGATAAAAATTATATCCCAGGATTTTTCATCTAAAGCCTTTTTAAATTCATTCTCATCTCTGACCTGTCTGTAAAAAGGGTATATACCTTTACTCTCTAAATACCTCTGAATATTCTCTAGCAGAACACTGTCCCCACCACAAAACAGATACTCAAAAGAATTCACTTTCTTCATTAGGCATGACCTCTTTAGTTAACTTAAAAGATCAACGCACTCACTGGTAAAGATTACACCATCTTTTTACACACAATATGTAAAATATTACACAATAAGCGCATGTCAAGTTTTTTGCTTGAACTAAATTTAAATTAAATAAGCATTTGTATACCTCTTTGAAGCATACAAAGAGTAACACAAAAGAATATCTATTCTCCCCTCACAGATTTTTTTATAACAAAGGTTTTAGATCATTTAACAACTTAAGATTTACTTAAGAAGGAAAAAAATGAGATCATAGTTAAAATCTATGTCGGACAGATGAGGTTGTGTATTAATTTACGAATACTAAAACTGAATTACCAGGTATCTGTTTATGAGACCGAAGAAATTACTAAAATGTGTAAAATGGCTTTACGTTAGAAAACGACAAATAATGTTTTGTATAAAATTACATTACATCTTTAAGTGGAGTATATTCTAAACCGAGTGAGTCAGCAACCGCCTTATATACTAATGCGCCTTTGTAACAATTTACTCCAAGTTCGAGTGGCTTATATCTTTTGATTGCCTTCTCAACACCGAGATTTGCCAAGATCAAACCCCAGCTCGTAGTGGCATTAGTCAGAGCAAATGTGGAGGTCCTTGCTACTGCCCCCGGCATATTAGCAACACAATAGTGAACCACACCATGTTTTTTAAATGTTGGATTTTCATGTGTAGTAGGCTTTACTGTCTCAATACATCCCCCTTGGTCCACTGCAACATCCACGATTACAGAGCCTTCACTCATCTTCTTTACCATTGACTCTGGAACAAGGATAGGTGCCCTTGCGCCGGGGACCAAAACTGCTCCTATTACTAAATCCGATGTCAGGACTGATTCTTCAATATTGGTTGGATTGGAATAAAGCGTTTGGACCCTCGAACCAAATATATCATCTAAGTACACAAGCCGCTGTAGATCAATATCCAATATGGTTACATCTGCTCCTAACCCTATCGCCATTTTTGCTGCGTTTGTCCCGACAGTTCCACCACCAATAATGGTAACCTTTGCCTTCTTTACACCTGGGACGCCTCCTAATAACACACCCTTCCCCTCATGTTCTTTCTGCAAAGATAATGCACCTACCTGAATGGACATTCTCCCAGCGATCTCACTCATTGGGCGCAGAAGAGGTAGACTGTGGTCCTCAAGCTCAATAGTCTCATAAGCTATGGCTGTGATCTTAGCCTTTAGCAAAGCCTTTGTCAGAGTTGGCTCAGCTGCAAGATGAAAATAAGTATAGATTACCAGTCCTTCTCTAAAAAACTTGTATTCACTCTCCTGTGGTTCCTTTACCTTCACTATCATATCAGCCTTTTCCCAGACCTCTTTTGCTGTATCAAGAATTTTAGCCCCTGCGGCTATATACTGTTCGTCAGATATCCCACTTCCTTCCCCTGCACCTTTTTGAACAAATACTTTATGTCCTGCCTCCACAAATTGCTTCACACCTGCAGGCACCATCCCAACTCTAAATTCCTTAACTTTGATCTCCTTAGGTACTCCTATTATCATTGATACCTCCTTTGAAATAGGCAAAAAGAGATAAGCATACTAAAAAACTGTAGTCAATCTAATTAGACTCTTTTTTATTTCTTCCCAAGAACATAAAGACTCCACCCACAACGAGCATAATTAACCCCCACCACAGATTCGGATTTGTCCACTTAGCCGCATACCCTTGTGGAGGACTAACTAAATAATACACACCTATACCTACAATTAAAATTCCATATACAACCATCATCAAACCCACCCAAAACCAGACTGGAATCATCTTCTTCGTTGTTTCCATAATTCACCTCACCAGAAATAAACATTGAGAAATATAAGGACTGCCATCGATACTACTGCCCATGTCAAAGGCCTTCTGTACAGTGGTACCTTTTCCAAATCGGGATTCGGTGTAAGTCCCTTAACTAACCCCTGAAGTTCCTCATCACTCTTAGGTTTTGTAAATAGTGAAATTATTATTGTAAGCACAAAGCATACAATCCACGCCCACGCTGCCTGCCACAAATTTAATGTCATATCTGATGGAATCGCAGGACAGAGGGATCTGGAGGATGGCATAAATGTCAAGTAATAATACCACTCGCAGCTAAACCACTTAAACTTGAAAGCCAAAAAAAGTGTAAAAGATGTAAGCATCCCAGCTATTAGACCCCAAAATGCACCCTCGGAGGTAGTCCTCTTCCAAAACATACCAAGAAGCATGGTAGCAAATAGAGGTGCATTTACCCAGCTAAATATTGCCTGAATATAATCCATAATTGTTGGGAATGACTTTGCCACATAAGCAGTTACGACGCTCAATAATATACCCACGACCGTAATAACCCTTCCTACTAATACTAAGTGTTGATCTGACGCATCCTTTTTTATTGCTGCCTTATATATGTCATAAGTAAACACAGTATTGAATGCCGATGTATTCCCGGCCTGACCTGCCATGAAACCTGCTAACAGTGCTGTAATCCCAAGCCCTAAAAGACCGGATGGATAGTATCTCGCTATTAATAAGGGAAGGGCTGAGTCATAATTAACATTTCCAGATGCATCTCGGGTAAAAGCTATGACTCCAGTCTGGGCAAGTTTATATGCAACAAGACCTGCAACAACTACGATAAAAGGAAGGGCCATCTTAAAAAATGAGGCGACAATCGGAGTAAGTCTAGCTGTTTGTAGATCCTTTGCAGCAAATGCCCTTTGAACTATTAAAAAGTCCGTTGTCCAATATCCAAAAGAGAGGACAAATCCGAGGCCAATAGCTATACCATACCATGTAACTCCCATCGGATTATTGCCGGGGTTCCCAGCTGTTGCCCATAGAGAAGTCATCCTTTCTGGAAGCCCTTCGAACAAACCACTAAATCCTCCGACATCCAAAAGACCCAAAATCGATACCAAAAAGAGTCCAAACCATATAAGAAAAAACTGTAGAGTCTCTGTGAGAATGGCAGATAAAAGTCCACCCAGTGCAATATAGGAGGCAACAGCCGCGGCAGATACCCACATACATACATCCCAATTCCATCCAAGTATTGTGTGAAACACAAGCGCCATAAGATAAAGGTTTATTCCCGACATAAGAACTGTCATAATAGCAAAAGAGATTGCATTTAAGAGCCTTGACTTTTCGTCAAATCTTAAAAGCAGATACCCCGGAATAGAATGAATCCTTGAGGAGTAATAAAAAGGCATCATATATAGACCTAAAAATATCATAGCAGGTATTGCCCCTATCCAATAAAAATGGGAGACGAACATGCCGTATTTTACTGTACCCCCCGTCCAACCCAAGATTTCAAGGGCGCCAAGGTTCGCCGAGACAAATGCTATAGAACATACCCAAAGAGAGTTTTTTCTCCCTGCCAAAAAGAAGTCCTCTTTGGTATCCGCAAACTTTTTTAAATACCATCCAAGCCCTATCACGAAACCAAAATAAAGAACTATTATTATCCAATCCCAAAAACTAAGATGAATCACTTCCATAAAAAGCTCCTTTCTATTTTGAAGTATGCTAACCTACTAATACCTGTAATTGATATGAATCTGTCCCAAATATTGAGTATCTACGGAGTTAATATCATACATATTTATGTAAGACGAGGCCGCTTTTCCGGGAAACAAAACGCCGATAACACCTGTTACATCCCATCCATGGGAGATATTGAGTTTCAAAAATACATCTGCCTCAACACCAACGAATGAGCTATCATTTGTATTCTCTCTATTAGAAACAAACGCAGTTCCTAAAACCAACGACGGTATAAACACTCCTAACGCTGGGAATTCTGCCTTGACATCAAGCAAAAACAACCCTGCCCTCATTACATAAAAGGGACCGTCAACAATGGAAAGTCTCTCGTCAATATTGTTATACTGATCCCTTAGTTCATCTTCCGACAGCATTATTGTTGAACTTCTATTTTTTCCAGAGTAATAAAATCCGCCATTGTATGTATTGGAAATATATTTATCATCGGGGGAGAGATATAACCCATTTAACACCAGATTGAGACCCCAAATCTTCTCGGAGATATTCAAATTCAACCCATATGATAATTCTCTTACGTCATTACCACCAATTGAGGCATTCTGCATGACACCAAACTGAAAAACTCCATCTAAAATAACCTTAAAAGAATTATCGCTATATACATAAGAGAGGACGGGTGCGTGAATAAGATTTGAACGCTTAATAAAAGCATCATCATAATAAGAATACCAACCTACGGTAACAACACCTCTATCTGTGAGACTAAAACTTGAAGAAAGGGCAAATAACCATCTATCGTTTGCAAAATTATTCGTACTAGCGGTAAACCCTTCATAGTTAAAATCCGGGAGTTGTGCAAACAATATAAAATTCTTTGTACTGTGAACATCAAAACCAAACTGAAATGCACCTATCCAGTGATTAACGAATAGCCCTGTTGGATCAGTAATCCTCATATAACCAGATCTAACTCTTAGCTTATTTTCAAGAAACTCGGCACTGCCATAAATCTGTCTATGCTTTAATACAAATATATCTTCAGAAATGGGATCCACAATGTCAGGATTATTTTTGCTCCAAATATTGGTTCCAAGCTCAACCTCATAAAATATCAAGACATCGCTAGTGATATTCAGGGTCAACTTAGAATTCATGTATGTCCCCAAAATACCCTCAGAATTACCCTGTGGCTGATACAGCCTTTTAGAGCCATCAAAATCGGAATCGCTCTTGTAGTACAAAAAGTTATCAAGTTCCAAATCCAACCTCAAAGAATCTGAAACCTGCTCTGCGCCTGCAACAATCGATGTGAAGGACAACAATATTAAAAATAGAACCTTAGCTTTCATACAAAATACTCCTTATCTCTCAATAACTCTATATTCATTCCCATCAACAATAATATGGTATCTATAACCCTTTGGGTCAAAACCCTTAATCGGTGGTCTTATTATTACGGAATGAATCCATTCTGGCTCATCCCGAAAGGGATAATAATAGATCTTGTTTTCCTCTCTCGAATAATAGATACCGCCATCCGATACCCACACATAAAACTCATATCTGAATTTTTCAATTCCGTCTTCACAAGGTTTACACTCCTCGCTATGAGCAAAGCATATATTGTCTCCACATAATTTGTATTGTTCGAGAGGTACAAATATCTCAGTTGGGGCATCTGTCTCTTTTGACTTAAATCTTAACAAGAATTCATGGAGCATGTTTGGCACTCCCTTGTCAGGATCAAAGTAATGATAACTTGAATAAAAGTGTGTCTCTACAGGCTTCCCGCTTATGGCGATCGCTGTAGGCCTCGAGAACGCAGAATAACCCCTTAATTTCTGTTCGGGGTCAAGAACCGAAAAGTCCTCCTTATTCCATCGGTCTCCATATCTATAATCATTATCCACAGTAAAACACCATTGTATCTTTCCCAAAAATAGATTCTCAAATGCCTCATAATAATTATCGAGAATTTCAGTTGATATCCTATACTTTGATTTTTTTGCCTCCTCAATACCACCAAAATTGAAGTATGTCCCAAATTCACCGAATACTACCGGGATATTTTCAAATGCTCTCTTAGATAGCTCTATTTTCTTTTTCAACTCCGGAGTGTAATCTTTGTATCTTACCTCTGAAAGCTTGATATCTCTTGGATCTACATTTAATCCCGGAAAGGGGTATATATCGGGATACCAATGAGGTGCAAAGACAACCTGCCTTATCCCTTCCGGCTTGAGCATCTCTTGAACCCACTGTCCTCCAATGCCTCCAGATCCCAACACCATATCAATAGACATAGCCTCCTCTATCCATATAATCGCATCTGGGTCAACTTCAAGTATCCCTTTCCCAATCCTCTCATACAGAGGTTGAAGATACGTCCTGCCAAACCCAATATTCATAGAAATTGCAGTAATCAAATCAATATCATTGAGACCCCATTCTGCGATAATATCTTCCCTCTCAGACCTTATTTTATCACATTCCTCCATTTGCTCATCAGAAGGCTTAACGCAATATGAGGGGAGTTCGGGCAAATTTGGGATTATTCTTAATTTGGTTATAATATTCTTAATTTGCGTTGCTTTTATATCTCCGACTAAATCGACCAGGAATTTTGTCAAACCATTATCCAACCCCAATTGTATATAAGCCGCTAGTGCAGATAGAACAACAAATGCCCCGGGTGGTTCGTTTAAAAGATCATACCCTATTATATTTTTATACTTTTTCGCTCTGCTCGCTACCTTCTTCCATACATTTACTATGGAATCCTGTAAATAATCTTTTATATTATACTCCTGCCCATTATATAGAACCTTCATCTTAGGAAAAACCCTATCCCCGGCGAACAACGCCGCATACCCTCTTTGTGCATCAAGAGATAATACCATATTTAAACCCCACATCGTCCACGGAAGAAAATCTGAGCTCTCCCTAACAGACTGCGGAGTAAATCCACACTGATTTGAATAGGCAATTGAATTCAATATCTTAGCAATATCCTCATCCGATAGACCTCCACTACCTCCATCTCCCAGAAGTCCTGCGAGATCACCAGCCACATCAGGAATAAACTTTAACGACTTAAATGTCCCCCAGCTCTTTTTACCAATAAACGGTGCCTTTTCAGGGAGTACCGCCTTCACTGCCCACAACGGCGCTCCATCACCTGCAACAACATCAGAGAAAGGATTCATCTCACAAGGTTTTGAAGCCTTTGAAAAATCTCTTGGGAAGAGCGAACCTATCATACCCATAAGTTCACCCTTTTTACCAAATATTGGAGTTTCATTGTATCTAACAAATAAATGTCTGGAGAAAAGATTTTCATGCATATTAATCAAGACATAGATTCCATGCTCCTCTGCCTTAGATATGATTTTCTCAAAATAGTCCAAAAATTCTTCATCATAAACCCCCTTTTCATTCGGCTCAACGGCCTCCCAAATGAAGAGTAACCTAATCGTATTGAAACCTGCCTCTTTTATAATCTTAAAATATTTATCTGCCTCTTCTAAAGCAAAAGGCCTTCCCACATAAGTATAAGACCCATCCTCTCTCTTGAGAGGAACCTTTGTGCTTCCACCAAGATTTACCCCTGTAAAATTGAGATATCTACCATATCCATCTTTTATATATGTCAACTCAACATAAGGCCTAGTCATAGATGGAGGTTTAAAATTTGGTTTTTCATCAATACATCCCCACATTGAAAATGCCAATGTCAAAAGAAAAACAAAAATAGCATTTCTCATTCTATTCCTCCACTACAATCTGTGTCTTGTAAAATAGTCTTTAAATTAGAACTCATTTTGAACAATCAGCCATTTTTGGCCCAATTAGTTCTACTTTATAACTACCTATTTCACAATTATCAATAAAAAAAGCAGGTTTCCTTTATTTTAGGAGAATCTTCTGGATTGTCTTAAAACAGGAGGTAGATTCAAAACTTTTTAATGGATTCCTCACTTCAGCTATTGTTTTGAACAAAATGTCTCTCTACCCAGCCACCTCCTGCAGCATTAGGATGCCTTGGATAATCCCAATAAAGATATATAAATGCCTCGTCAATTTCATAGCCTTCAGAGGCAGTCTCAATAATCTTAAATTTCAAATAAAAAACCTTCGGTGAAATATAGGCTCATCTCTGCTGACCTTACTGTAAATTCTTAACAAAGTTAAATAAAAGTCTCCTTGTTGCCAGCTACAATAATCTATGGAGCGACTCTCAAGGAGGTGGTGATTATTACCGGACCTAATATTTACGAGGTTTATATTTTTCACCCAAAAAGATAATCTCTCCTTTTGAACCGGTTTACCTACTGCTAAAATTTTCAAATAGATCCCCAACAACCACTCCATCCTAATTACATCAACTGTACTTATATACAACATCAGATGGAGATATACACGTGCAAACAGCTACCTAAACACTCAGCATATCAATAAAACTCTCTACAGGATAAAAATCGGATATTTTGTATCAAGCCTGCAGGCATTTTTGATTTCCTGCCAAAAAATAAAAAAAATACATTTTTGCTTGAATAGTCTATTCTTTGTGGTAGTAGAAAACACGTTGTGTTGATAATATTCTATAAACAATCTATACCGGCTGTTATGAGCAATAAGAGTCAGAGGGGAGTACTATTACTCATTATACAGGCGGTATTTTTCAACCTCATGGAAGAGGTGAAGACATGATAGAGATTAGATTTCACGGAAGAGGAGGCCAGGGTGCTGTGATAGCATCCAAAATACTCGCAATGGCATTCTTTGCAGAGGGCAAATATGTCCAATCTTTCCCTCTTTTTGGTGTAGAGCGAAGGGGTGCACCAGTCGCCGCATTTACCAGAGTCGATGATAAACCAGTTAGGATGAAATGTAATATTTACACACCCGATTGCATTATAGTGCTCGATCCAACGCTAACTCGGACTGTCGATATCGCAGCTGGACTTAAGAAGGGAGGTTCCATCCTCATTAACTCTGACCTACCACCTGAGGAATACAAGGAGAAGTATTCTGGGTTTAATATTGCTACAATTGATGCAGATTCAATAGCTCGAGAATTCAAGTTGGGCTCTTTAACAAGCCCTATAATAAATACAGTAATTCTTGGTGCTTTTTCAGCGCAAACAGGGCTTGTCAAGCTTGAGAGTATTCAGGAGGGAATAAGAAAAGAGATACCTATAAAGACTGAGGCAAATTGCGAAGCGGCTAAAAAGGCCTATGAAAATGTTAAATTACTTAACTAAGGACGATAATTATGAAAAAGAGATTTGAAGACAAAAAACCAGTAATCATCAGTAACTTTAGAGAAATGCCTCCTATGTCGATGTCACTATCAACGATGCGTTGGAACTTCACTGGTTCGTGGAGGTATTTAAGGCCATATTATGACCATAAGGTCTCACCCTGTCATGCCGGATGTCCCGGGGGACAGAATGTAGAAGGTTGGATAAGATTGATGGAAGAAGGTCATTATGAGGAGGCTATCAGACTCTTAAGAGAAGAAAACCCATTCCCATCAATAACGGGTAGAGTATGCTTTCATCCATGCGAACTCAAGTGTTCACGTGCATATTTTGACAAATCTGTGGCAATAAATAATCTTGAAAGATTTCTTGCCGATCATACAAACCCTGACTATAAAATAAAAAAGGAAGAGATCGCTGGATCAACTGGTAAAAAGGTCGCTATTGTTGGCAGTGGTCCTGCTGGCCTATCCTGTGCATATCACCTTTTGAGACTGGGTTATGAAGTTGAGGTCTTCGAGGCCGAAGATGCACCCGGTGGCGTCCTAAGAATTGGTATCCCTGAATATAGACTTCCAAAGAACATCCTTTCAAGAGAAATAAAGATACTGACATCTGCAGGTGTAAAAATCCACACTAGAAAGCGAGTAGGCAAAGACATAAGTTATGACTCACTTAAAAACTATTTTGCCGTGTTTTTAGCAACTGGAGTCCACAAGAGTAGGAGACTCGGCATCCCAAATGAAGAGGCTGAAGGCGTAATGAGCGGATTAGAATACCTAAAAAAGGTAAATCTTAAGGAAAGGATCTTTACTGGTAAAAAAGTAATAGTAGTTGGGGGAGGCAATACCGCTATGGATTCAGCAAGAGTGGCTAGGAGAAGCGGTGCTGATGTTAAGATCATATATAGGAGGACCAGGGCGGAGATGCCAGCATGGGAGGAGGAGATTGAAGAGGCCATAAATGAAGGTATTTCAATCCTGGAACTAACTATACCTAAAAAGGTCTTAGTAAAAGACTCAAAGGTTGTAGGCATCCAGGTCCAGAGAGCGAAATTGGGTGAGCCAGATTCATCCGGCAGGAGAAAACCAGAGCCCATCGAAGGCTCCGAATACGATATCGAATGTGACATGATTCTCTCAGCTATCGGAGAAGAGATTGATGAGGACGCGCTTCCAGAGATAAAGATTTCAAAGGGTAATGTCCATGTATCGAAAGATCTTTCCACATCTCTCAAAAATTACTTCGCAGGGGGTGACATAATTGACCAGCCCCATACTGTCATAGATGCCATAGCGAGTGGTAAAAAGGCGGCTATCGCAATTGACTGCAGATATAGAAAACTTGATTTTGAGGAGGTCTTAAAAGAGATCTCTGTGGGAGAATGGGGTGCTATTTCGATGTTGGTTTACAGAGAAAAATATGTCTTCAAGAATTTTGTCAGCCCAACTGTGAGACTATCTAAGGAGACTGTCGATCCCAAGAGTATAAATACTGCATATTTTCAACCATCAGATCGTTCACAAATGAATAAGATCTCACTTTCCGAGAGAAGTAACAGCTTTCTAGAGGTCAATTTAGGACTTACTCAGCCTCAGGCCATGAACGATTTGCTAAGATGCTTTCATTGTGGCAGGTGTACGATGTGCGATAATTGCTATATATTTTGCCCCGATAATGCTATCAGTCACAAAAAGAATGGATTCGGTTACGATATAGACCTTGACTATTGCAAAGGGTGCGGGATCTGTGTTACAGAGTGCCCGCGCAACGCAATGGGCATGGAAAAGGAGAGCAAGATATGAAAAGTGTTCTTATGGGTAATCACTCAGTTTCGTATGGGGTGATGTTGTCAAGAGTAAAGGTTATCGCGGCCTATCCAATTACACCACAGACACAAGTCGTTGAAGAATTATCAGAATTATGTGCTACAAAAAAATTAGATGCCACGTTCATAAAAGTAGAGTCAGAACATTCGGCCCTCGCTTGCGTGCTCGGTGCCTCTCTCGCAGGTAGTAGAGCCTTTACTGCTACAAGTGCACAGGGATTAGCACTCATGCATGAATTAATCCATTGGGCAGGCCTTGGTAGATTCCCCATAGTGCTTGCAAATGTCAACCGTGCAATGGGACCAGGATGGAACATCTGGTCTGACCAAAATGATTCTCTATCACAAAGAGATTGTGGATGGATACAACTCTACTGCGAAAACAATCAAGAGGTTCTAGACAATGTAATAATAGGTTACAAGATAGCAGAAAAGGTATTATTACCTGTAATGCTGGTCTACGACGCGTTCATACTATCACACACCTATGAGATAGTAGATATCCCAGAACAATCACAGGTGGATCAATTCCTACCTCCTTTCAAGAGCGAATATAAACTCGATGTTGAAAATCCGGCATGTTTTGGAGGCCTCACAAGCCCAGAACATTATTACGAGCTAAGATACAATATGCAGCAGGCAATGGAACAGGCAGTAGAAGTATACAAAGATGCACAAAGGGAGTTCAAGGAAATATTCGGCCGTGATTATCCAATGATTGAGGAATATAGGTGTGATGATGCACAGTATCTGTACATTACAAGTGGTTCCATTACATCAACAGCGAGAATAGTGGTAGATGAGCTGCGTGAGAAAGGATATAAGATAGGACTCCTAAAAATTAAGACCTTTAGACCAATGGATAAGGCCGAATTAATTAGATTATTAAAGGGTAGAGAGAAGGTCTTCATCTTGGACAGAAATATATCAGTCGGTGTAGGAGGGATATTTGCTCAGGAGATAAAGGCCTATCTTTATGGTCAAAAATATATGCCAGAGATATATCCATTTATCATAGGACTCGGAGGCAGAGATATACCTCCTTCATCTATCATGGAGGCGTTCAACTACGCTGTCATTGAAAATAAAAAGCCAGAGGATATACTTTACATCGGGCTTAAGAAATAGTTTGATTTATAAGCTCATATTTATAACAACAGACAATTCCGAGTTAAGATGTTTTAGGCTTTCCACACAAATAATCCCTATACAACCCACAAATTTTAAACCATGAGGGAGATGACAAAACTAAAAATACATTTGTTTAGCTATTTTGAAAATGTATCTCTCATCCTGATAATCTTATCTACCATCTTCTTACCTTCTCTCCACCACCCTTTGGCTCTCCCATCTTTTTCAAGTCCATCAAGCAGTTTTAATGTCTCTTTGTCAAGAGAGGATGGCGTAGTTTTATACAGTTCAGTCCCCGCGAGGGGGAGAAAATAATGAACATGCAGTCTCGAAGGATATCTTTTACAAAGTTCCTTGAATTTACTTAGCGTCCAAAGGCGTTCATCAACTGTTTCATCTGGAAAGCCAAATATAATATCGACAATAGAATAATACCCATACTTATAAGCGGCCTCCATCGTCGCTTCTATTTCTGACACAGTGTGTCCTCTATTAATCTTTTTAAGTCGTTCATCAGACAAACTCTGTGCACCAATCACAATTTTTCGATTCTTAGTATATCTAGATAATATAGCAAAATATACCTCCGTATCAGCCCCCGGTCTTACTTCAGATGGGAATTGTCCATATTCAATATTATCTATACCCCTACTCTTCAAGTATTCAAACATAGTCATGATGTTTTCCGGTGATCTCTCATCCACCGAAAATCTTATGTCGAATGCATCCGGTGAGATAATCGAAAATCGCTTAAAGCCCAATCTCATAAATTCATCAACATATTCGTCTATTGCCTCCTTTGATTTATAAATAGGTCTGCTTAGTCTCTTACAGCTCTGACAATAGTTGCATCTATATCTACAACCTCGTTGAATCTCAAGAGGTGGAAAATAGTTGTTTGTAAGTTTAGCAAAGCTCTTACTTCTCCATAGCAAAGACGTTTCAGAAATCACAATGTTATTAGTAGGCAAGGCTCCAGTATTTATGAGCTTATTTAAGAATAAAGCGAAGCTCTCTTCACTATATCCAGAAAAAACAAAGTCAAAGCCAGCATTTATTATAGAATTGGGGTCACCATCTGCATGTGGTCCACCGGCAATAAATATTACTTTTTCATTGTATCGGATCTCCTTTTTAACATATGAAAAAATATTATAGACATCATAAAAGTTTACAGTTGTTATAGAAAAGGCTACGAGATTTATATCTGTTGTGGATATGTTCTTAATTATTTCGCCTTTTGTGGCGGCATATCTCACATTTGATACCACTTCCTCACAGAAATAAGTTATTCCCCCAAACAGAGCAGCAATTGAATTCCTACACTCATTAGGAAAGTAAAATATAAGGTTATACCTCATACATTACAGAAAACCCTGTGAGTATCTGTTATCTTTATCTCCCGTATCTCCGTACTCCTGCAGCATGAATATCTACTACATCTCGTATATGGGCATAAACCGCTCATCTCATCATGACTGTCATCAATCATCCCGAGTAGTTTGCTATCATCTATTTTCAGTAAAGCAGATTCCATAAGCTCCTTAGTATATGGATGAACCGGTTCTTGAAAAATTTCACATGTCTTACCCTGTTCTACTATTTTACCGTTGTATAATATATATACAAAATCACATAAGAATCTCACTACTGATAAGTCATGTGAAATCATAAGATAGTTCACATTTAGGTTATTTTTCAGGTCATACAAGAGATTTAGTATCTGACTCTGGACTGAGATATCAAGTGCACTAACAGGTTCATCGCATATTATAAACGATGGATTAGATATCAATGCCCTCGCAATAGAGATCCTCTGTCTCTGACCACCTGAAATCTGATGAATATATCTGTGCCTGATATCCGTTGGCAAAGATACAAGGTTCAGGACCTCTGCAATCCTCTCTTCTTCATTTAAAGCCATCTTGTTGATCAAAATAGGTTCTCTAAGAATATCATATATTTTCATTCGAGGATTGAATTGCGCAGAGGGGTCTTGAAATATCATCTGACATCTTTGTCTATATTCTCTAAGTTCACTACGAGTAAGATCATTTAAATTTTTACCACGGTATTCAATTATTCCCTCATCCGGTTTTATTAACCTCATCAACAACTTCGCAATTGTTGTCTTCCCTGAACCACTCTCACCGATTAGACCAACCGAATGATTTTCACCAATCTCCATCTCTTTAAGATCAAGAGCCAAAAAACGATCTTTCTTCAGGAAAAATCCTCCCCTCTCAAAGTATTTTTTTACATTTTTAAGTTTAAATATACTCACTTTTTGGTGTTTAAAATAACTGCCTTTCTACTCGGTTTCCTTGTAATAATCTGTTCTATAAGGTCTTTACTATACTGAGTGAGTTTTGTGAATACAATTCCCATACCACTCTTGTGCTTGCCACCTGGCTTGACAACCCGTACTACTTCCCCTTCCCCTTCTATTGTCTCAATCTTATCCAACATCACCGTAAAACGAAGCTTCACCTTTGTCCCCTTGGGGAGGGGGTTATCAGATACAATGAATGCCCCACTTTTTGATATATTCGCCACATATTCATTGATAAAATCCTCGAGGCTAGAAAACTCCTTGTTGATAGTTATTCTTTTTTCTTTCCTCTGTCCGCCAAAAAAAAGTTCCTCCTTATTCATAAAGACTCCTTTACAAAAACATTTTAGTCCTCTACCTCATATTGATCGACGAGGTAGTCAGCCACTGGCTCTATTACTATACCCTTTTTGTATTTTTTTTCAATATCTTCAATCAAAGATTTATCTTCGTGATATAGTATATCAACAATTTGTGGACTGGCTTTAAGTTTCAAAACCTCGGTATTCGAATTCATGGCCCTTTGTTCCAAGTAGCGAAGAACCTCATAGGCAATAGTAACCTTACTTTTAACCATTCCCTTTCCTTCACAATAAGGGCATGGCTCTGTTATGAGCCTTGTTATACTTTCAGTTGTTCTCTTTCGTGTCATCTCAATTAATCCTAGCTCTGATATTTTGGATATTGTTGTCTTGACCCTATCTTTTCTTAGTTCTGCCTCAAGCTTTTTATATACCTTTTCTTTGTTAGAAGCCTTGCTCATATCAATAAAATCAATGATTATTATTCCCCCACTATTACGAAGTCTAATTTGGTATGCTATCTCTGTTGCCGCCTCAAGATTGGTACGTGTTATAGTCTCCTCAAGGTCTTTCTTACCGACATACTTGCCAGTATTCACATCTATGACCGTAAGTGCCTCAGTTTGATCTATAACTATATAACCACCCGATCTGAGCCAGACCTTCCGAGCAAACAACCTCGAGATGGCATTCTCTATTCCAAAAGCCTCAAATAGTGCCTCTTGCTCATCAAAGTACTTTATCCTACGAGACATAAACGGCATATAGAGCTGAATAAATTCCCTGATGTCTTTATATAGAGAGTATTCATCTATAATAACAGAATCCACAGATTCATTGCAATAATCTCGAATTATCTTAAATGGCAGTGAAAATTCCTGATATATACACTCCCTTGCGGATGACTTTTCATACTTTTTAAGTATATTATTCCACAATTCTACTAAGAGTTCCATATCAGCTATAATGTTTATCTCCTTTTCTCCCTCAGCATTTGTTCGTGCAATAAAACCCGTATTCTTTGGTCTATGTTTCTCAAGTATACCTCTAAGTCTCTCTCTTTCTTTCGGGTTTGTTATCTTATGTGATACACCTATGTGGTCTATAGTTGGCATGAAGACGACATACCTCCCCGGAAGAGTTACATTAGTGGTGAGTCTTGCCCCTTTAGTAGATATTGGCTCCTTGACTATTTGAACAAGTATATTATCTCCCTCTCTTACCATACTTTCTATACTAATCCTTCTTGAAGTGAAACGTTCTTCACACTCTTCCATCTCATCAAAATCAACATCCATACACACACTCTCTTCCACTTTCTTTAGGAGATTATCCGGTACTACATCGCTCACATAAAGAAAAGCCGATCTCTCAAGCCCTATATCTACAAATGCGGCCTGCATACCCGGAAGAACCCTTATAACTTCGCCTTTATACACATTCCCTACCAATCCCTTCTCTGACCTTCTCTCAAGGTGCAACTCTACTAATTGATCATTCTCAATTATCGCCACCCTTGTCTCATAGCTTCTATGATTTATTAATATCAAGTTTCTCATAAAGTATCCCCTAAAAAATACACCTTGTCCTTCCTTATCAAGACATCACCCTTCTTTTCAACACCAAGCAAACCAAGTACCTCATATATGTTAGCCGTCCCTTCCTCTTTGTACAGGAGAGTTATATCTATATGGTTATTGTGTCTTTCGATATTATGAATAAAACCCCTTATATTGACCTCCTTTGAACCTTCATTTCTGACTCTAAGTATCTTGAGCTCTGATGAGTTGAGCACATCATCTATAGATTTTTTATCAGGTAGGAGATTTGCATAGACGTCAAATCTTACAGCGGCTATTAATTTGTGTATAGATGTCATCTTTTGTTGTGAACTTACTATGTTGATTATCCTTATACCTTTTGGTAAAAATCTACTAAGAAGGACTGAGACAAGGTCATTAGGAAGACTCTTTCTCAAGGCAAAATCCATAAACTCCGTAGTCGAGATAATTCCAACTGGCAAGGCGGGTCCAAAGGAAAGTTCAACCCTCGGACTAAACTTACCTTTAAATGAAATCGGCAATCCACTCATCAACAACGCCTTTGTAAATATATTGATCATGTCGAGATGAGAGGCATATACAATGTCCTCTTCTTTTGAGTATTGAATGCGATAATATGTCTTCTTATCTTCAAAAATAGAAGACTCTTTCGTAGCCGATTTGCTATTCGATTTATCTAAAGCATTAGCCAATACATTCCTTGTGTTTAAATCACACACACCACAGTTACTACAGACTCCGGTTAGGCAATTTTCTGTCAATATCCCTTTGTGGTACTTTTCATTCTCGTTTATAAGGAACTCCTTTGAGACACCAATAGATATCATATCCCAGGGAAGAGGCCTCTTTTTGTCTCTGTCCCCCAGGTAATCCGAAATACTTAGACCATATCTCTCACGAAAATTATATTCCGACTCCACATAGGAAGATATATCAAAGTTATCTGCCCACGCATCCAAGTATGCGCCCCGATTATTGGCCTCTAAGATTATATCAAGAATGCGCCTATCACCTCTTGATAATAGAGCCTCGATTTTCGCAAGCGGTATATTCATCTTTTTCAAATTAAATGCGGGGTGATCTAGCCCTCTCTTTATAACATCAAATTTCCTTTTTAAATTTATTTCATCAGCCATACACTCCCACTGCAAGGGTGTATGTGGCTTGGGGACAAACGGGCTGATCGTTATATTAATCTTAGGGTATTTGACATACTTTTTTGCAGTATCAAGAATTTTAAAAGAGAGTTCGCAGATTGAATATATATCCTCATCTACTTCATCTGGCATACCTATCATAAAGTAAAGTTTTATTAGATCCCAACCACAAGAGAAGGCAACATCAACAGAATTTATGATATCTTCCTCGGTTATCCTCTTGTTAATCTTTCTTCTCATCACCTCAGATCCTGCCTCAGGCGCTATTGTAATCCCCGTCTTCTTTACCATAGAGATCTGATGCATAATCTCTTTTGATGTAGTATCAACCCTAAAAGATGGCAAAGATAGACTTATCTTATTTGGATAAAACCTATCATTTAAGATTCTTAAAATCTGATCGAGTCCAGTATAATCACCAACACTGAGTGATAGAAATGAAACCTCCTGAAAGCCACACCTCTTTATCCCTTTCGTTACTATGTCTATAATATCCAAACCATTCCTCTGTCTAACTGGTCTGTATATATATCCTGCATAACAAAACCTACAGCCATGAGTACATCCCCTCTGAATCTCAACAACAAATCTGTCTTGAATAGTCTCTACAAAAGGGACTATTTGAGTCTCTGGATAATGTTCAGATTTAAGATACGGTGTAATCGCCTTATTTATCCTTCTTACAGGTTCAGATCGAAGATAAAGTCCGTCGTATCTAACATCAAATAATAATGGAACGTAGACCCCCTCTATATTTGACAGTTCTTCGAGAATATCCATCTTTTTCTTTTTCTTCTCTTTTAACATTCTATAGGTTCTAATTATATTTACAAGATTGAGCTCCGCATCGCCAATATAAAAAAGGTCGAATATCTCAGCCAATGGTTCAGGATTGAAGACAGTGGGTCCACCCGCTATTAAAAGCGGCATAGAATTATCCCTATTTCTCGAAAATAGTTCTATACCCCCAAGTTTTAGCATCTCAATAACAGTCGAAAAGCTCATCTCGTAGTGAATTGAGAAACCAATTATATCAAATTGGTTAATTGGAATTCTATTTTCAAGCGAGAAAAGCCTCAATTCTCGCTTTTTCATCTCTTCCTTTGCATCTACCCAAGGGGCAAAGACTCTTTCGCACAAAATATCTTCCTCTTCATTTAAAATTTTGTAGATTATCTTCCCCCCGGTATGATTCATTCCTATCTCATATATATCTGGGAAGCAGAGGGCGAACTTTATCTTTGTCTTAGAAGGATCTTTCTTTATCTGGTTAACCTCTCCACCTATATATCTTATAGGCTTCGAGACTGACATAAAGAAATCATCATATTTACTCAACTAGCACAACCTCCGGATAAAACACATCTTGTTCTCTCCTATATATGCCAATAATCTTATCTCCTAACAGCCCTATATATCTCTTGTAGACACCCTTTTCTAAATTCTTTATGTCATACAAACAAATCGATGATCCATTTGATGCCAATTTATATATAGACTCTTTTACCTCAAATCTACCGAAATCAAAGAATACCTCTTTTATGGAAAGGATATCATCTATCGAGAGATCCTCCTTTTTTTTCGTGTTTTCAGTGGTAAAAATCCCATAGGAGGTTCTTACCAGAGAATACAAAGTTCCTATGGTATTGAGTTTCACACATATATCCTCTATCATCTGCCTTATGTATGTCCCACTAGAACATCGTGTTTCAATCTGTGCAAAGGGATAATTGAAATCAATCAACTTTACCTGTTCTATCTTTATAATCTTTTCAGGTTTAGGAACCGAGATCCCCTGCCTTGCATAACTATAAAGGCTCCTCCCCTTGTATTTCCTCGCAGAAAAGTCTGGTGTTTTTTGCCTTTGTTCTCCTTTAAAATCATCCAATACCCGTTCGAGTTCTAACTTATCTATCATAGTATCGTAGCGAGATCTAATCCGACCTGTTATATCCAAGGTATCTGTGCTTATTCCAAACTGGATTGTAAATCTATAACTCTTACTATATTCGAGGAAGAATCTCATGGTCCTTGTGGCCCTGTTTACAAGCACAGGCAACACACCTTCAGCCAATGGGTCAAGCGTACCTGCATGCCCTACCTTTTGTAGGGAGAGTTTATCTTTTAAAAATTGGATCTCCTGATTACTTGAGCTCCCTCGTTGCTTATATAAAGGGAGAAATCCGTATATACTAGAAGACCTCACTTTATATATTCATTTAGAGCAGATATAACCTTTTTAACAGATTCATCAAGCCCTTCCGA
The DNA here is from genome assembly GCA_026416535.1 of Deltaproteobacteria bacterium. Lineage (GTDB taxonomy): Bacteria > Myxococcota > SpSt-1050 > SpSt-1050 > SpSt-1050 > SpSt-1050. The sequence continues at coordinate 4,205 of JAOAFA010000121.1, read as the reverse complement.
AAGGACAATACCTGAGGCATTTTTATGACCACCTCCACCAAATTTTAGTGCAAAGGTAGCAACATCTATATCATCTTTTGAACGCAGAGAGACCTTCACCTTTCCATCTACGACCTCTCTAAAGAGTAGCCCAACATCAACCCCCTTGATAGAACGAGCATAATTTACAAATTGGTCAGTCATATCATCCGTTGCCCCTGCCTCCATTATATCATTTATCGTGAGCCTCATGTAGGCAATCCTATCATTTTTCTCAAACGTCAATGTTGACAACGCCTTCGAAAGTAGTATTACCCTAGCCTTAGGTTCCGATTCATAAATCTCTTTTGCGATCTTCCATGGTGACAATCCATATGTTAATAGTTCTGATGCTATCGACAAAATCTTAGGTGTCGTATTTGAATACCTAAAACTACCTGTGTCTGTTATTATAGCTGTATAAAGTGCCTCTGCTATATCACTGTCCAGTTCAATACCATTCACTTTTAGAAGCCTGTAGATAATCTCAGCTGTGGCTGAGGCATCCGGATCCTGAATAATTAAGTCCCCTACTCCAGAACCTGTTATGTGATGATCAATGTTAATTATAAAGCCGAAGATTTCTCTCTTATTTATCTCAATACCATTCATAATCCTCCTCGGCTCCGAGAGATCAAGGACAACTGTCAAATCGAACCGCTCTTTCGGATCCGGCAGGCTTCTTATAATATTACCTCTATTTAAAAAGGCACAATTAAACGGCAGTGGTTCTGGGGAGAATATAAACGACTCCTTACCAATTTTCTTTAGTGCATGATACAGTCCGAAGGCAGAGCCAACACAATCTCCATCAGGGCTTTTATGGAATATTATAGCTACATTTTTTGCCCCTCTAATATATTCAAATGCACTTATCAATAAATTCCTATTCTCCATATTTTTTATGTATTTCCAACAACAATTGATTTATTTTATTAGCATTATCAAAAGAACTATCAAATATAAACCACAGTTCAGGGATTCTCTTAATGTTGAGCCTCTTAATCAACTCTCTCCTAATGTAACCCTGAGCAGACTCGAATCCCAATCTAGCATCCTCCTGTTTTTTCTCATCTCCATATACACAATAGTATATCTTTGCAACCTTTAAATCATCAGAGACACTCACTTCTGTAATACTTACCATCTCCAGCCTAGGGTCTTTTATACCTTTGTGCAGCATCTCAGAGATCTCCTCAAGCAGTAAACTACCGAGACGAGCTTTTCTGTTTGGTATCATGACCTACCTCAAAATGTCACAATTTCATATTTTCTATCAATAACATGACCGGGAATAATATTTTCAATTATCTCAGTTGTTTTGGTTACAACCGAGTCAACAAATGAACTGTCATTGCTTACAACGGCAAAACCGAGCTCGGCCCTTTGCCACAAATCTTGATCACCTACCTCTGCAATAATAATGTTCATCTTATTCCTAACTCTATCTCTTATTATATTGAGGATTCTCCTCTTCTCTTTTAGCGAATGCCCATTTGGTAAATAGACTGAGAGTTTTACAATACCTACAAACATATCATACCATTATACTAAATCATAGAATTCGAGAACATCATTTTCTAATACATCACCAAAGCCCTCTATACCTACTCCACAATCCATCCCTGCCTGAACCTCTCTTACATCATCCTTGAATCTCTTCAGTGATGAAAGCTTCCCCTCAAAAATGACCTCCCTATTTCTGATTACCTTCACCTTTGCAGATCTAACAATCTTTCCATCAATCACCATACAACCAGCTATCTTTCCTACCTTAGATATATTGAAGACCTGTCTCACCTCAGCCCTTCCGATATAACTCTCCTTTTTCTCTTCTTTTAAATCACCACTAACAATCTTTTTGACATAGTCTAAGACATCATAAATTATATCAAACAACTTTATGATGACTCTTTCTCTCTCTGCCAATGATCTTGCAGTTGGTTCCGGCTTAGTATTAAAACCTATAATTAGTGCCCCACTCGCAGATGCGAGGGTGATATCACTCTCAGTAATTGCACCGACTCCGGAGTGTATTATTTCAATCTTGAAGTTTTCTGTTGATTCGGCTTTGATAGCCTCACTTATCGACTCTACACTCCCATAAACATCTGTCTTCAATATTATTTTTAGGACCTTTTGCTCTTTTTCAGGCGAATTTAGTATATCCTCTATACTAATTTTCTGAATACTAGAAAATTTTTGACTTCTCTGCTGTTCAATCCTTTTCTCTATTATTCTATTAGCAAGTTTTTCATCCTCAACTACGTTTATTGAATCACCTGCCTGAGGTGCCCCAGAAAGCCCTATTATCTCCACAGGTTTAGATGGCCCTGCAGAGATACACTGATTCCCATTCGAATCAAATATCATCCTTACCCTTCCAGAATATATCCCCGATATTATCATGTCTCCCTTTTTCAATGTCCCCTTCTGTATTATGGCAGTTATGACGGGACCCCTCCCTTTTTCAATCTTACTCTCAATGACCGTTCCAACAGCCGGGCCCTTGTCACTCGCCTTCAATTCTAACATCTCCGCCTGCAATAGTATCATATCCAGCAATTCATTTATGCCCTGCCCAGTCTTGGCAGAGATATACCTAACAATAGTATCCCCACCCCACTCCTCTGAGACAAGTCCATAATTCATAAGATCTTGTTTTATTTTATCTGGGTTGATACCAGGCTTATCTATCTTGTTTATGGCCACTATTATTGGGACTCCAGCTGATTTCGCATGATTTATCGCTTCTACCGTCTGTGGTTGGATACCATCATCAGCTGCCACAACCAAGATTACTATATCCGTAATCTGAGCACCTCTTGAGCGCATCTTCGTAAATGCCGCATGACCAGGTGTATCTATGAACGTAATACTACCTTTGGGTAGTTTAACCTCATAGGCCCCTATATGTTGAGTTATACCTCCTGCCTCCTTTGAAGCAACGTTTGTCCTTCTTATATAATCAAGTAGAGTTGTCTTTCCATGGTCAACATGTCCCATAACCGTTACTATGGGAGGTCTTGGCATTAAATCCTCAGGTCTGTCCTCCCTTACCAATCTTGCCTCCAAATCCTCTTCGGCCTTCACCACCTCCCAATTGAAATCCTTAGCTATGATTGAGGCAGTATCAAAATCAATACTCTGATTAATAGTAGCCTCAACACCATACGCCAACAATTTCGCAATTACATCTGTGGCCTTTACGCCAAGTTCCTTAGCAAAATTCTGGATTGATATACTCTCTTGCATCTTCAATGTACGCTTTATTGCCTTTGGAGTAGTTATTTCTGGCTTCAACTCCGCTCTTTTCTTGCTTTTCTTCTTAGCCTTAGCAGCAATAAATGCCATCCGCTCATCATCCTCATCATATATATCACTTGAATCAAATTCACGCATTCTGCGGTGATGCCCGTCTTTTTTCTTTTTCTCAAATACCTTTGTCTCCTTTTCTGATTTTATTAATTCCTGAAGATCTATGGATTTTGTCTCTTGAGCATTCTTTGGTTTTTGTATCTGTGGGATCTCTTGCTTTGGTTTTATATCAGGCACAGTACCTACAACTTCTATCATGAACTTGTGTTGGGTCTCTTTAGAAGTTCTTTTTTGCCCTTTTTCTTTCTCTATATATTCTTTTTCTTTTTCTACCTCTCCAGCACCTATAACAGTTACAACATTCTCATTTACCTCTTCTGAATGCTGATCTGAAGATTCTGACACCTGTATTGCAGGCCGTGTTGCATTAGTACTACTCAAGTTATGTTCGACCTGCTGTACCTCCCCTTCCCTTTGCCTTTCATCCAAAATCTTTTCTGCCTTGATCTCTTCTAATTTCGTAGCTTGAACTGCCTCCTCCACTTTCGGAGGCTCTGCCGGCGCAGGTTTAGGTTGTTCTCTTCTCCTTCTGACTATGGTTCTACCACCCACATCTATCCGAGTCTCTTGAGTAGATCTCTCTTTCTCCTTATCAAGGGCAATCTTAAGTCTTGTAATATCCGTATCACTTATACTTGAACTATGGCTTGAGATCTCAAGCCCCAAAAGCTCTTTTGCCTTGGCAATCAATTCCTTACTCTCAATACCAAGCTCTTTTGCTACTTCATGTACTCTCTTATTACCCATAAGGCTCCCATACCTCACTTAAATAAACTCGCTTATTCATCTAACCACCATCTGACTATACC
>JAOAFA010000118.1 GCA_026416535.1 Deltaproteobacteria bacterium | reverse complement strand
CTACCTTACTTTCCCTATTTATGAAGTTCATGATCTGTTCAGCAAGGTTGAGTGCATCAAATGAATCATATTGAACCCCCAGCTTTATCAGCATATCAGCAAATCCCATGACACCAAGACCTATCTTCCTATTACCCTTTGTCATTCTCTCAATCTCCGGAATTGGATATTTGTTTACTTCGATAACATCATCTAGAAATCTTGTTGCAGTCCTGACTACGTATGAAAGTCTGTCAAAATCTATTCTCCCATCTCTTACCATAAGTGATAGATTGATAGAACCTAAATTACAAGATTCATACGGCAAGAGTGGTTGCTCTCCACAGGGGTTGGTACTCTCTATCATGCCTATATGAGGTGTGGGATTCGCGGCATTAATTCTGTCAAGAAAGATTATGCCAGGCTCACCATTTTTCCATGCATAATATACTATCTTCTCAAATACCATTCTCGCGTTCAACCTCCCAGTTACCTGTTTTGTATGAGGATTAATCAATTCATAAGATTCATTGTTTATAACTGCTTTCATAAAATCTTCGGTCAGCCCAACCGATATATTAAAATTGTTAAACATCTTATCGTGAGCCTTAGATTCAATAAATTTTAGGATATCGGGATGATTTACGTTTAATATGCCCATATTCGCCCCACGACGTGTCCCACCCTGTTTTATGGTCTCTGTTGCCACATCAAATACTCTCATAAAAGAAAGTGGACCCGATGAGACACCTTTTGTTGAAGCAACAACATCGTTTTGAGGTCTTATCCTCGAGAAAGAAAAACCTGTACCACCTCCGCTCTTATGAATAAGAGCCGTATTCTTTATTGCCTCAAATATTGACTCCATTGAATCATCAACCGGTAACACGAAACATGCTGAAAGCTGTCCAAGTTCTCTACCTGCATTCATAAGAGTAGGTGAATTAGGGATAAATTCTAATGATGACATTATCTCGTAATACTTTATTGTATACTCTTCTACAAGCTGCTCACCATCAGCCATTCCGAACATCTTTTCAGCCTGGGCAACATGATAGGCTACTCTATAAAACAGCTCTTCTGGCGTTTCTACCACATTTCCTTCATCATCTTTTTTCAGATATCTTTTCTCAAGAACCTTCATCGCATTTTCAGTAATATTAATAGGTGTCAAAAATCCATATTCAATCAGCTTCTTATTAAGAATCTTTTTTGCCAAATATAGAAACCTATGATCCTTCTCAGATAATTTTTCATATTCTGCTCTGACTTCATTCATAATGTTCTTCGCAGTGTCAATTTCAATGCCAAGCTGTCCTAACCTGATAGTTATAGGATTAAAATCTATTTGCTCCTTCGAATTATGCTTTACATCCCTAAATGTCTGCTCAACGAGGCGAATATAACTCATTTGAAAAGAATTCTTTTCCATAGAACAACCTCCTTGACTGTTGTTATTCCCGGTCACCACTATATCTTGTGGGTTTAACCATTACTCCACACAATATATAGTTTGTCAAGAATTTTTAACTCTCTTTAAAAATCAGTTAACGCCTCATGTTGCCGTGCAAGTAGACATACTTCTCAACAAAGTTGCTTCTCTTTTATAAATTGTGAGTTAAATATCTTGGTCTTATAACGAATATTCCTACCTCTGGTATTCTTATAGAGTGAAAATATACCACTATGTTAGTTTCTACTGCCTCTAACTGACTATATAATATTCCCAATTCTCAGCCACATTGGTTTTTAATCCTTTAGGATATCTAAGCCTAATCGTTAACCTGCCTATAATTAGCAAAAAGTCGGGGTTCCACATTACACAACGGTTTTATAGAAATCTATTAGGTTTTTAGTTTGACAAAAAGATATTTAACTATTAGTAAAAGATAGTAAGGCATTTGAAATGTTACTATGTATAAACTTTCCGAATACTTGATTGATAACAAAGACGGGTGGGAGTTATTTATTGAGAAATTAATAGATAATAAGAAATTCGATAGATCCTTATCACCCGCGCTTTTAATTCCGGGCTATGGTATGAACTCATTTATTTTTAATTATCACCCAAATGGAAAATCACTCGCCAAATATATAGCTGATAAAGGTTTTGAGGTCTGGATGGTAAACTTTAGGCAAATGGGGAGATCAAAATGTTATGACGACATGAGGTATGAGAGATACTCCCTTTATGACATTGCAAAATACGATCTCTATTCTACTGTATCCTTTATAAAAGAGGTGACCTCTTCAAAAAGAAGGGATATCCACTTCCTATCCTGTTCACTTGGAGCTAGTATTGGCTTTATATATTTTGCCTTTTTTGGGGAGGAAGATATAAGGTCATTTACCAATCTGGGTGGACCACTCAGATGGATAAGGATACATCCGTTTATCAGGACATTATTCTACTCATCAACCATATTAAAAAATATTAAAATCAAAAGAGCCAGGGAACTAGCAAAGAGATTACTTCCTCTCATTGGAAAAACTCCTATCTTGTCAATATACTTACATTCAGAACATATAGATATGTCCAAAGCAGATGAATTTGTAGAGACTGTGGAGAACCCTAATAGATTTATAAATGCGGAAATTGCTCAATGGATGAAGCAAAAAGACCTAATATATGAAGGGAAGAATATTACCCATGAATTTAACAAATTTTCAAAACCACTTCTCTGCCTCATAGCTAATGCAGATGGCATTGTGCCCCCTGAAACTGTTAGATTCCCGCTCTACATAGCCTCGTCAAAAATCAAAGATGAGATGATTATTGGCAATGAAACAATAAAATTTGCTCATGCTGATTTATATATTAGTAGATATGCTCAGAAGATGTTTTTTGAACCTTTTTCCGAATGGTTGACAAAGGTTGAAAGCTCATCTTGATGCTACAAGTTCGTTTACCATATTTTGAATTGTCATCCTTAGGGATTCGTTGTAGCTAGATACAAGGGCAAAATCCTCAGCATCCTCTTTCTTGAGTTTATCGAATCTAATAGGTTCGCCAAATTGCATCATCCACTTAGAAGGTAACGGTATTAGTCCAAGAGGTCCTAAGAAGGGAAATGTATAGGTAACAGGTATATAAGGTAAGCCAAATAGAGATGCAAATCGCTTTATCTTAAAAAACATTGGATACGATTCCTCAGCCCCAACTATAGCAGCAGGAATTATTGGGACCCTGCTTCTGATAGCTAACCTAATGACCCCTCCTCTTCCAAATCTTTGAACCTTATATCTATCTTTATAAAGCTTTGAGATACCCTGTATCCCTTCAGGGAATACAGCTATACCCTTCCCATTTTTTAATAACCTTTCCGCATTCTCCTTACAAGCCCTAACTGCCCCTATTCTATTCATAAATGTTCCAGCAAAAGGCAGATTATAGATATAGTCTTCTACGAGAAATCTTATATCCCTCGAACAGGGATGTTCATTCAGCAAAGCTATCCTGAGCATAATACCATCGAGAGGTAGTGCCCCTGAATGATTTGCTACGATTATAACACCTCCCTCCTCAGGGATATTTTTAATCCCTTTTATCGCTGTCCTGAAGTATTTATAGAATAGGAACTCATAAAACCCACGAACCATATCAAAGTACTTAGCGTTATACCCAAATTCATCAATGTTTATTGGTTCAACTTCGATACTATCTTTTCTACCACCTCTTGAGAAATAGTCTAATGTTAAAATATCTCTTGCAGCCCTAACCAGCCCCTTCAGGATATCACTCGGTGATTTCTTCAGGAGTCTACTGCTTGTATCCCTTAACTCCTCACCAATACCACCTATTGTTGCTATTATCTCATTAATAAATTTTTCCTCGGTTCTTTTATTCTCTTCGTTCATAAATTAACTCGCAAGTTCAATCCTGCGAAGCCTCCTTGTCCCAAGATAGTTTTTAATGGCCTCAACTGAGGAATACTTAGGAACAAATCCCATATCTTTTCTAAGCCTTTCATTATCTACATTGAAGACATACTTCATATAATTTAGAAAACCTGCTGGGTATCTTATCAATTGACCATTCCAGAGAAAGGATATTACTCCTTTAAACACAGAATACGGTATAGGGATAGGAATAATGCCACCCAGTCTCATAATCTCGGAAATTGGTAATACTCCATCTGCCGCGACATTGTACTCACCAACTACATCTTTATCCAGAACATATTTAAACAGATCTATTACATCAACCTCATGAATAAACTGCATAAGTGGATCATATCCCATAACAACAGGAACATAATTTTTCAAGAATAGGGAAGTAAAGATATTATCAACTGTAGGTCCGACAATCGTACATGTCCTAAGAATTGTATATTTAAACTCACTTCTTTTAGAAGCAAACTCTATAAGGGTCTGTTCAGCCTCAAGTTTATCCTGAACAAATGAGAATCCAGGACACCCACGTTTGATATGGCTTTCCGTAAGATAACCTGGGTTATCAGGGTAAGCACCGTATACCATCGTAGTTGACCACATTATAAATCTGTTTATCATTGCCCCGGCACAGGCATTTAAGACCTTGAATGTACCAACTGATTCTAATTCATGTACCCACTCAGTATTTGCCACAGGATTAGACAAGAATGCCAAATGTACAAAAATATCCACTTTTTCACCCCTAAGTATTTTTATTAGCTCACTCTCGGCAGAAGGTGAGGTTAAATCTAAATTATAATACGAAAGCTTCTTAGCAGCAAAAGGGGGAGATTTTATATCAATTGCAACTATCTTTGAATACCTATTGTCACCATCAAGTAACGGTATCAAATGTGAACCTATAAATCCGAATGCACCTGTTAGCGCTACTACTCTCTTCTTCTTTATTTTCAACTGTCGCATATCTAATTGATTTATCAATAAAACTTGCTTAAATATGGTTTGTTTACAGTATATTTAATTCTTTGTCAAGGAGATGAAAGATATGCCAAATAAAATAATAAGGCTTGATGAGAATACAATATCCAAGATTTCTGCAGGGGAGGTAATATTAAGACCCTCAAACGTAGTAAAAGAGCTCATAGAGAATTCAATTGATGCTGAATCTACCTTTATTGAGCTGGAGATAAAAAAGGGAGGGAAAGAGTTTATTCGAGTAAGTGATAATGGTCATGGAATCACAAAAGAAGATTTACCATTATCAATTGAGAGGTTTACAACGTCAAAAATAAAAAGGATTGATGACCTATCAAGAGTGACTACGATGGGATTTAGAGGAGAAGCACTTGCCTCTATCGCAGCAGTATCTAGATTAACCATAATTAGTTCCGATGGCAAAGAGGCATACAAGATGGAGGTCGAAAACTCAAAAGTAAAATTAGTAACTGAAATAGGGGCATCAAAAGGGACTACTGTCATAGTTTATGACTTGTTTTATAATCTGCCGGTAAGAAAAAAATTTTTAAGAACAGATTCAACAGAACTGGCTTCAATATCCGACACATTTCTGAGATATGTAATATCACACCCTAACATCCATTTTAAAATGTTATCCAACAATAGAATTTTAGAAGAACATTTTCCACAAAAAGAACACTTGTTTAGGGTCCTCTCCACCTTCAAAGATTGCCCTAAAGACGAGATGCATGAACTAAATATTAAATCTAACTACCTGACAATAAAACTAATAGGCAGTTTGAAAAATTATTCAAGAAATGACAATAAATACATTTATACTTATGTAAATGGGCGATTCATTAATGACAGAGTTCTCAAAAAGGCAATTGTTGATGCATACTCTAATATCCTGCCACCACAAAAGTACCCTGCTGTCGTGCTCTTAGTAGAAATAGACCCACGAGAGATAGACATAAATATTCATCCTCAAAAGACTGAAATAAGATTTAAAGACCCTAATCTGGTTTATAATGAGATTTACAACACCCTCTTAAGCGTACTGAATACCCAATCTTTCCATATAAATAAAAATCAAAATTTAGGGACCATAAAAATGCAAGGAAACATACTTACCCTTGGAGAAAAAAGTGAGTTATATCACAATAAAACGTTGGAAATATACCAGACAAACGATAATAAAAGGATGGCCAAAGTAGAAAACATGTTCAAATCAATAGGTTTCTTTTCTTCACTTCAACTCTTGGGTCAACTAGCAAACAGATTTATAGTTTTGGGTTCTCAAAATTCACTCATTATCGTTGACCAACATGCCGCCCAGGAGAGAATCCTATACAATAACCTAATGAAAAATGCTATGCGAGAAAAACCATTGATACAAAGGATGCTATTACCCATCAGTGTGAAGATGAACACCGCTCTCATAGAAAGGCTCAAGCTCGCACTACCTACCCTAAATAAACTAGGTTTTGATATTGAAATATTCTCAGATAATACAGCCATAATCAAAGGGATACCAGCACTAATAAACCTTCCATTCTCTGATGAGGTATTTTTAAGAATAATAAGCTCAATTGATGAAGAAATTGGAAAGCTAGATACGGAAGAGGTAATATCTGAAGTCGTGGCCAAAACGGCATGTCACACCTCAATTAGGGGACAAAAGACCCTCAATGAAATTGAAATAAGAAGGTTATTAATTGATATGGATAATACGGATTTTTCTATTGCCTGTCCTCATGGTAGACCTGTCTATATTGAAATCAAGATAGATGAAATAGAGAAAAGATTAGAGAGAAGATAAATGAAGAAGATAATAACACTCTTTGGTCCCACGGCAAGTTCTAAAAGCAAAATAGCCATAGAATTGGCAACAAGATACAATGGGGAAATCGTCAACTCTGATTCAAGGCAGTTCTTCAAATTCATGGAAATAGGAACAGCATCTCCATCAGCAGAAGAGAAGAGACTCATTCCACATCATTTATACAATATCTTAGAACCAAATGAAAAAGTAGATGCTGGCCTATTTGTGAAAATGGCTGATGATAAAATCGCAGATATATCTCTCAGAAATAAACTACCAATTATTGTTGGAGGAACAGGGTTATATTTAAAAGCTCTTACAAAAGGGTTGGCTAAAATACCGATAATCCCAAATCAGGTAAGAGAACACATAAAAGAGATGATAAAGATAGAGGGTCTAACTAAATGTTATGAATATCTAAGGGAAAAGGATCCAAACTATGCCAAAAAAATCTCTCCAAACGATAAGCAGAGAATTGAACGGGCATTAGAGGTAATATATTTTACAGGTGAAAAGTTTAGCTCATTTCACAACAACCATAATTTTTGTCAAAAAAGATACGAATACATATCAATATGTATTATGCCCAAAAGAGATATACTCTATGAAAGGATTAACAAGAGAACACACGACATCTTTCATAGCGGAATAATTGAGGAGACACAGCTCCTAATAAGTAAGGGATATGAAAATACAATAGCCTTTAATGCGATAGGATATAATGAAGCATATAAATATATAACAGGTAAGATTTCTTTAAAAGAAGCCATAGAACTGACCGCCCAGAGAACAAGGCAATATGCAAAGAGACAAATTACATGGTTTAAAAAAGCAGATTGGACCATATCTACGGAGCCCGAGAACATTAACTATATTATTGATTATTTAAATTCATGTATAAAGTGAGTTTTTGTTTAGACAATTTCAAATTTACGGCGGAAATCTCGAATATAGGCATTTACTCATTAAAAATTACACACATACTAAAAAGAAAAAGTAACTTTACAATGCTAAGCACCTTGGGGGAAAGCACAGAAAATACAAGAATTCATTTAGATGGATTATACAATTGTCTTATAAGATATTTCACAAAGAAGGAGTGGCTTATAGACGTAAAAATTGATTTCAGTGGCTATAAAGACAAGGAGATTCATATATTGCGAAATTTGATGAAGGTTCCACCTGGATATATTACTACATACTGTCTTTTGGCAAGATACACATTAAAATCTAATGCATATAGGTATATTGGAAACATACTAGCCCATAACAGATTGCAGTTAATAGTCCCGTGTCACCGGGTAGTAAAAAATAACCTTAAATTAGGTGGCTTTACAAATCCACTTGGTATAGAACTCAAAATTTTACTACTTCAAAATGAAGGTATCATTGTAAACAATAATAAAATTGAACACCCTAGGATTTATCAATTCTGAAATACTTGATTTTATATATGTCCCCACATCTCACTAACTTGGGAATATTGTATTTGCTTATCTTTGCCAACACTACCAATCTCAGATACCCTAATTTTCTATGTCTATAAGTTTCACCAATCTTGTAAACCTAATGTTAATTATAATTAACCAATCAAAATTGTTAAAAAATGCCTTTTTACAAAGAGTTAAACTGAAATTTAAAGTTATTTGTTAAGAAAAATAACCTTTCTTTAACACATTGAAATTATTGTTTATACATCTGTTTATAAGCAAAAAAGACAAAAAATAATTAGCGTAATATCATATAGTTATAAGACATCCAATCATTATTTAAACATCTTTTTAAACACACACACAAGATTACAAAGGGCTAAGATGAAAAATCCACTAATGATTTTTCTTTTATATTTCGATTTTCTTGATATTCTATTTCATGTCATAGGAGAGGTTCTCATGATTAATATATTTTTTGTATTCTCAATGATTTTTGCCATGGAAGGAGTTAATATGAACCTTAAGTTTGATATAGAGACTTACAAACTAAATAATGGATTAGTGGTTTTTTTATTGGAAGATCACTCTCTCCCTATAGTGGCAGTTGACGTGAATTACAATGTTGGTTCCAAAAATGAGGTAAGAGGTAAAACAGGATTTGCCCACCTATTTGAACATATAATGTTCCAAGGTTCAAAACATTTCAACGACGATTACTTTAAGGCATTACAGGATATTGGAGGGGAGGTCAATGGTGCAACTAATCAGGATAGAACAAGGTACTATGAGATCCTCCCATCAAACTATTTAGAACGAGCACTCTGGTTGGAATCTGATAGGATGGGGTATTTACTAGATGCACTAAGCGAAGAAAGGTTAAAAAACCAAATCTCAGTGGTGATCAATGAATATAGACAAAACTATGAAAATCGTCCTTATGGTATGGTATATTTTGAGTTACTCAAATTACTTTACCCCCCTCATCACCCATATAGCTGGCCTACTATTGGCTTTCCCGAAGATATCTCTACTGCTACACTTGAAGATGTAAAAAACTTCTTTACCACTTACTATAGCGTAAATAATGCAACGATAGCTATTGCTGGTGATATAAACAAAGAAGAAACCAAGAGACTTGTCGAAAAGTACTTTGGGTCTTTTAAGCCTTCCAAACCAGTAAAATACGTGTCCAAATGGTCGCCTCCTCTAACCGAAACAAAAAGGGTGATTATGAAAGAAAATGTAAACCTACCCAAAATATACATTGCATTCCCCTCTACACCCATATTTGAAAAATACGATGCAGAGATGGACATAATCGCAAAAGTCCTTGGTGAAAATGAGAATTCCCGTCTATACAAAAAACTGGTTAAAGAAAGAAAATTAGCCTCTGATGTATCTGCATATCAATCTTCTGGTCAGATAGCAGGTTACCTTTTGATTACCGTCACTCTGTTCAAAGACAAGGACATTGAAGAGGCAAGAGAACTGATTTTAAAAGAAATAGATAAAATCATAAATACGGGAATTACAAACAAGGAACTACAACAGGCAAAGAGCTATTTCAAATCTGATTTTATTAGGAGTCTGAAAAGGTTGGGTGGTTTTGGAGGGATTACCGACAGAATGAATTTTTACTATCAAATGCTTGGCAATCCAAATATGTTTGAATATGATTTAAATAGATACATAAATGCAACCTTATCCTCTGTAAAAACGGCTGCTAAAAAATATTTAAATCAAAATTATGCTGAAATCATTGTGTTACCAGAAAAAAATTATGTGCACTCGAAAGAAGACCTTGACAGATCTAAGATGCCGCAGGGGAATGAGGAAAAACCTGTAAACTTTCCTGTGGCAAAAATAACAAATACACAAAAGGGATTTAAGCTACTTACTATGCCATATTCAAGGCTACCACTAAGTCATCTAAGTATTATCATTCCTGCTGGCTCCTCTTTAGATGGTGACAAAAAAGGGCTTGCCAACTTCACCGCTAATATGATGTTGACCGGAACCAAGGATCTAACCAACGAAGAGATACAATCAAGATTAGATCTATTGGGCTCGACTATAAATATCCAAGTTGACCAAGACTCAATCATAATATTATCAACGTTCCTAAATGAAAAAGCTGAAGAAACTATAAAATTATTAAAAGAGATTTTATTCGAACCATCATTTGATGAAAAAGAAATAGATATTCAAAGAGGAAGATTTATTAACTCACTGAAAACACTCTCCGACCAACCCAACTTTATAGCAAATGTAATCTTGGCAAGACACTACTTTAAAGACCATCCATATGGACATCTACCAATTGGAGAGATGAATTTCTACACTAGTGTAAAAAGAGAAAATCTGATAGAGTTTTACAAAAACAATATCCTTGCATCCAATCCTATTTTTACCTACACGGGCAGTCTACATGAAAACACTATCAAAGAATACATTGACTCATATCTATCCTCCTTCACCCCCCCAAGGAAAAATAGCAAGTTAATCCAAAAACGGATAACTCAACATGGACTCAGGGTACTATTCTCTCCAAGACCTGGGTCTACTCAATCTTATATAGTAGTAGCTTTCAAAGGTATTATGAGGAAAGACGACGAAGTAGAAAGCGCAATAATTACAAACACAATATTCGGTGGTTATTTTATAAGTAGACTTAACATGAGGCTAAGAGAAGAAAAAGGCTTTACCTATGGAGTGAGAAGTAATTTGAGATTTTACCTTCATGACTCCTTGTGGTTAATAACTACATCAGTTCAAGCAGATGCAACAATACCAACTATAAAAGAAATAATAAGCGTAATGAAAGAAATGAAAAGAGATGAGCTCTTGTCAGAAGAAGAGGTAACCCGAGCAAAGGGTTATATGACAAATCGCTTCCCCATAGAATTTGAAACAATAGACAATCTGCACTCAAAGTTAACAAATATAGCTCTCTTTGATCTACCCAATGATGTTATAAACATTGAACATAAAAAGCTTAAAGAAACAAGCAAAGGAAAAGTAAAAAGCATTATTAATCAATACTTTAATGAAGAGAACATCATGATTGTTGTAGTTGGAGAACCAAAAATCTATACACAACTAAAAGAGGTATATAACAACGCAATCGAAGTTTTATTAACCCCTGATGAAGGAAAGAAGTAAACTCTACCTCGGCCTTTTTTCAGGGTTATAAAGCCACTCAAATTCCAACCAACTCCCTTTCACTTTTTTCCCTTCATACAGCACATCTGCGCAAGATGCGGTATCGGGCATCCTCATTGCCCTGAAATAACTATACCTATCGTTGGGGTGTTTTATACTCTCTGTATCGTATATCAGACTCTTAGGATTCGCATCAATTATATTCTGCTCACTGCCATGGTCTAATAACCCCTGAAGGTGATTTTCATCCACCACAGTGATAAAAAATTTTACCCACCATCTTTGAACGTTGTATATTTCACCTGTTAGGACACCGGACATGATATTAGTCATCCCCAACTTACCGTCTCTATCTTGGTCAATTATTCGTGGGTCCAGAAGATTATGCCTTGTAGGCAATGGATCGGTCTCAGGATTTTCTAGAATAGCCCCTCTTATCTCAAGCAGCCGGTCTGTCTCCATTTTAGCATTTGGAATCATTTCTGGAACACTGAATACTCTATGAATATTTATTGGAATATTATCTACATATTGATCAGGGGTAATCATCCATGCCAAATCTTGCCAATTTGGGTTTTCATCATTAAAATTCTTTAAATCTATTGAACACCACTTTTCATAAAATATTAATTGTTCACCTTTTTGAACTATCTTCACAAGCATATAATTATTTGAAACCGTGTCCTGCGAATTAACTAGTGGAACATGAAGTGTCCTAACTGCTGTATTCATCATAAATCCCCATATCCCCTGATACTTATAAGCCGGCTTGGTAGGGTTGTTATCTTTACCCCAATCAACCCCTCCAATTCGCAATTTGCACTCGCCAAATATCTCTTTTCCAACCTCTGCCTTTTCATTCTTTTCTTTGTCAACCCCTTCTGGAAGAACACATTCGTAATGCCATCCGTGAAGATAACAATCTAGATCTCTAAAACACCGTCTATAACATATCTTCTCATCTTGCTTACAGAAAAACCCTCTACCAATCCTTTTACAGTCACCATCAGTGCTACACTTTAATGCACAATACTTGTTTCTACAGACGTAATTGGTACTCTTATATGCCTCTTGACAATCTAAATCGCTTTGACAAGGAATATCTTTTGTAATTACACACTTTTCGTCCTTTGTGCCCTTCTTTATACACCTTCCACAAGGTGAGCACTCATAGATATTCTCCTCTTCAGGCGAGCTTAGTTTAAATACACAATCCTTTGATGTCACACAGTCAATTGAACATATCTTCTTTTCATCATCACAATATCTACCACTTCCACACTCCATATCAAAATTACAGCTATGAAATCCCAGAGCATCTTCATAAAAGCTTTGCCCATCTCTTGTTTCACAGGAGAGCAAAAAAATTAACGATATTACAACCCAAACAAATCTCAGCATAAATCCTCCACAAACTGGTTAAAAATAATAAATCAGATTTGCTCCAACAGAAAGCAAATATCCTCCAGCTTCATATCCAGGGAACCCTGGATTATTTGTCTGAAGTCCCTTTGCCTCAAGCATAGGTGAATTTGAAAGTAAGGTTGTAGAATCATCCGGGAATTCATCTAAAATCAAAGTTGGATCTTTATAAGTAATCCTCTTAGCCATATAGAAGACCTGCGCCATTGTGTTGAATGTAAATTCTCTATTTAACAATCTAAAGTCGTATTTGTACCCTATAGAGGCTGCAATAAGGTCATTGTCAACAAAATTTGTTCTGCCTATTTGAGGTGGAACAGGGGTAGGATAATATGCAAAGCCAAACCGGAACGTCTTCTTGTCCGAATACTCATAACTAACACTACCTAAATAATTAAATGTACCATTAAAGTGAAATTTTTTTTCTGTCTTACTATCCATGGGATTGTCAAGTATAAAAGGGTGCTTGTTATGGTGGTCTCTATAGAGAGGCCATTCTTGATACATTACAGCTAACTGCGTGGTCAATCTTGATGCTTTTAGTCCGGCCCCTATTTGATATTCTCGAGGCTCATAAGCTATGGCCATAGGAAAACTTTGAATCGCTCTCTTCGGGATAGTCTTATATGGATCTGCTTCATGATAGTTCCATAACAAAAGCTCCCCGGTACCAGCCACCTCAACCCACGACTCATCCCTAAATACGACACCTACAGACAACCAGTCTATGGGTCTCAAAATCATCCCCAAGATAGGTCTTATACCTGTGGAGATCTTAGCATCCGCATTTGCCAATGAATAATCCTGAACAGACGCATCAGGGATGTAAATAGATAAATGAGTCTTTGTAGTTATAGTAATTTGTGCTGCCATCCCCAATATAAACTGAGGTAGTATTTCATAAGATGCACCTGCAATACCAGCTGCTATCTTCTCCCATTGCCCAAACCTCGTAAAATAAAGCCTGTTACTAAATATGGCTTCTCTCTCATCATTGTAATGGGTAGACAAAACTGCAGCCTCAGGAAAAGAGATAGGAAGCTGAATTATGCCTGCAAGTTGAAATTTAGGTATATTGAAATTATATGCAAGTCCAATTCCGATAAATGTAGTTGAGTCATCAACAATTGTATCACTCCTTCTATTAATTAATTCAACTGTTGGAAGCGTCTTAAAGTTGTTCTTAAAGTTACCTACATTTGAATCATAAATCGATATTGGGACATCAGAGTGATAAGGCTTATCCATAAGCCTTATCTTCATATTGGGAAAATTTAAATTAAGGTTAACTGATAGTTGGTTTTTAATAGATCCTATCAATGCAGGATTCGTGTACAAAACCCCTACTGATCTACCATATGCAACATTAGAATTAAGAACCGAGGCAGATTCAACATCATAACCCTCAAACGAAAATTGATTTGCACTAAGATTGAACACATAAAAAGTCAATACAAAGAAAATAAAAAGACCTTGCATAAAATCTCCTACTTGTAAGAAAGGGTATAAATTTCATAAAATAAAAAAGCCATTTTACATATATAAAATTACCCTATCAAAGTCAAATGAAAACATATTTTTTATTGCTAATTAAAGTGCTACAACATTTCTCAATTACTTTATAAGGGGTAAAAGATATTAAATGTTCCCATATTGAGGATAATAGGAGAAGGCAATTCTACAAACAGTTTAGTGTAAAGGACGAAATTGGATAGAATAGCGATTCTATTTTATAAAGTTGAGTACTTAAAATAAAATTATGTAGACATATTTCAAGTGCTCTGGTATCATGAAATTATTTTGAAATTGATTTTTTGTGTTTTCTAACATAATTTGTCTAATCTAGTAACTCTTTGGTAGATAGTATGATTAATACCAATATATCTGAGGAGTTTTTTATGAGAAAAGTTATTTATTTTATTTGTGCAATCTTGATTTTAGGACTTCTTCAGAACTGCTCTGACAATGAAGAGGCAAAAATAACCGATGTTTTGTTAGACACAATAACTGATACACATCCCGATGCAACATCAGAAGATACATCGGTAATAACAAATAAACTTCGTGGATACTTTTGTGAAACTAACAGGGATTGCGATGAAAGTGAAGTTTGCCTAGAGATGATGGGAATTACAGAAAGAGTCTGTCAACCATCAGCATTTGTGACATTTATTGATAGCACAACTTTTACAATTGATACAGCTGAATTAGAAGTAGATTTCATAAAAGACGAAAAAGGGAGACTCAAACCCGTTATAAAGGGATTTTCTAACATATCATCCCCGGGTGATCCTGATCTTCCCTCAATAACCTTAAATGTTCTTGTTCCTCCCGACACGGATACAAACAAGATAAAACTCATTATAATAACTGAGGAATCTTATGACGAGGATGGAACCTTCGATATAGCCCCAGCTGGTCCTGCAAACTTTAAGCCTGATACTGAGGGTGTAGCAACCTATGAAGACTGGATAAAAGATAAAGAGTATATTGTTAATGGATATAATACCAAGATATACTCAAGAGATGCTTTGTTCACAGAGGAACCAATAAAGGTGATGCCAGCTAAGCAAATGCGAAAATGGATATTCGTTCCAGTCCAATTTTATCCTCTTAGATACAACCCCATAAAGAAGACCTTAAAAAGGACAGGATTCATTAAGGCTCATATAGAGGCTCCCAGAATACAAGGAGCAAAATCCTTCAATTTAAATCAATTACTTGTGGACAATATATTTGACAGTGATGCAGAGAAGATGTTTGTAAATTTCAAACAACTAAGTTCGCTCTACAAAATCAGCAACTTAGAATTACTTCCCCCACCCACAGATAAAAACGACTATGTTATAATAACTACATCTACAATCAAAAATAACCTCAAGCAACTTCAAACCTTTGTTAATCATAAGCAATCAATAGGATATAAAGTATTTGTCGCAGATGAATCTGTATGGGGCAATACTGAAGGTAAGGATGGACCTGAGAAGGTAAGAAATTGGCTCAAGAACAACTACATAAGTATGGGTATTCAGTACGTGCTTTTAATAGCTGATCCAAATGATACAAGCGGTCCTGCTATGAGGACATGTTGGCCAAGGGCGAAAGAGAAAAAAGACGACTGGGAGAGGACTCCCACAGATATGTATTACTCTGATCTCACCGGTAATTGGAACAAAAATGGAGATGACCTGTGGTGTGAATACTACGGTGATTATACAAGAGGTGGGATTGATCTTACACCAGAGGTTTATGTGGGAAGAATACCGGTTTACCCGGGTAAATACTCAGAAGTAGACTCGATATTACAAAGGATTGTAAAATATGAACAATCTAAAGACATCGATTGGCGATATACAGCCATGTTGCCAAACCCCATATCCGACTATTCGCAGGAAGAAGATCATTCGGATTCGGGGAATGGCAGTGAAATAAAAAGGAATGGATTTACGGTCGATGGTGCAAAATTCGCTGAAAGGATGAAGGCAGAATTTCTAAATTCACAAAACAAATTCAAGACAACATCCCTATATGAAAAGAGAGGTCCTGAACCATCTGTCTATAATCCTGATTTAGAATTTAGTAAGCAAAATGTGATAAACGAATGGAGAAAAGGGTATGGATTAATAAGCTGGTGGGCACATGGGAACTCAACTTCAGCAGCTGGTAAAGTCTGGAAGAGCGATTCCAATAATGACAAAATAGCTCAACTGTCCGAAAAGGAATGGGAGGATTTTGCCTATAGTCAGTTCCCAGATAATTCTTATAATCCGGAAAAACCTTCCTTCACTTCTCAAGTCAGCTGCCTAAACTCCAGGCCTGACAAAAGCAATAATCTTTCTTACACACTTCTAGCAAAAGGAGGGGCAATATCCGCTATGGGTGCTACTTCTGTTACCTTATACTCCCCAGCATGGAGTTACCCAAATTCAAATAGGATGGATAATGTAAGCTTTGGTTTCTACTACACAAAGAATATTAGCAAAAACTACCCTGCCGGGAAGGCCCTCGCATTAGTTAGAGCCATGTCCTCATCCCTAACATGGCAAGACGGCTCACTAATGAATATCCTCAGTTTCAACCTTTTCGGGGATCCCTCCTTATCACTTTTTACCACTTATACTCCCTCACAAACTACTACAGATCCGATATTAAAGGATAACGGACACTCATTTGATAAGAACGCAGTTTATCTAACAGACAATGTACTTAAGTGGTCACTATTTTACACCCTAAATGCCCCAAAGGGTAAGATTAGGATAACAGCCGAAATACTAAGGGATGGGAGTATCCTAAAAAATCAAAACGGGAAAGATATTGTTGCATCTGTTGAACGAAATACTGAACCAAGTATTATACTAAAATTTGATGGGGACAAACCAGATATCATCATCCTAAAACAGGACGAACTCAAATTCTTAGGCAGCGGTATATTTAATCTGGGATATAGACTAAGATATACGTTTATAAACGACAAGGGTCAATCAAAAGAACTCTTACTAACCCAAATTCAACCATTTTCAATTGAAGTCAAGGCTTCAACAAGTATACCTACACTCCAGTCAGGTATTCCTTACAAAGATAGTTTCGACACCAAAACAAAAGAGAAATACTATAAATTTATAGCTAACGCGGAAGGAAGGCTTAAATTAGAACTGACAGGTCCAAATAATGCAGACTTCGATCTATACATCAAAGAAGGAACAACAGTCAGCACCTCTATATATGACAACCGCTCCTATGGCGCAACTGCGAATGAACTAATAGAATTAGATGTGAAGAGTACAGAGTATTCAATACTCGTTAACCGTTACTCTGGCAGTGGAGATTTTACAATTACTCCAACATTTATGCCCAAAAATCAAGACTATATGGAATTAAAACTGGGGACAATAATGAGTGGAACACTCCCGGCCGCCTATAATACTTTCGTTTATAAGGTGATTATCCCAAAAGATGGAAAATTTACGGCACTTCTGGAAGGACCAGCCGGCTCCATCGTAGATCTATATATTAAAAAAGATAAAGTCCCAACCACTTCTTCCTATTATTCAAAATCAATTGGCTCTACAAATGCCCCTGAATTGACCGTAACTGTTACCAAAGGAACTTATTATTTGATGCTAAGAACAAGAAAAGGGAGTGGAAACTATACAATATTAGGAGAATTAGATTAAATCACAGTTTATTTAAAAAAATCAGGGCTTGTCAGGGCTTGCGTAATTTATTCAACCTCATGGGTGAACAATATTTAGGTACAATATAGGAAATATATCTCATATCTCCATTAATCTATCAAACTACAAGAGCACCCACCTGAATCTCCTTCCGACAGCGAGCTCAAATCAGACCTAGCCTTTTTATTATCTTCTATGATATCAACATCTTCTATGATATCAACATCACCCTGAAATTCTATATCTTCAACAGATACCTCGCCTATATTATTATCAGAAATAATATCCTCTACACCAGGCTCTGTGCCTGATTCATTAATACCGACATCTATACTATCAGTTATTACAAAGTCACCCAAATAGATATCCATATGAGCATCTACAACATCTCGAACACCGGAGTCTAAGGTATCACCACCAAAAACATCATAGTCATGTCCATCCTCCATAGCATCTTCAATAAAAACATCTTTATATCCTGCATCAACTATGGCAGGTTGACCAGGGCAAGTCTCGGTTCCTGTTCCACGCCCATCCAAGGTTGTATCAAAAGACCCCCTATTGTCAGTCGCCCATGCATAAAACGTTTCCCATCTCTTTCTGTATGTATCAACTTTATTAATCGTTGCCTGTGAAGGTGGCTTCCCTTTTTCGTAGACAATAATGAATGCCCCCTTCCAGTGACACGGCTCAGTTTGGGGAATTCTCTCACCCATTGCCCTTATTATGTCAGCAATAGTGAAATTTACCCTAGTTCCACTAATAGTCACCACCTTCCCTGGCTGAATAGGAAGAGATGCAGATCCGTTATTTTGATTTCCATTGTCAACGTAAAACAATTTACTTGATTCAACCTCGTCCGCGCTTCTAAGCCCCATTAGATACTGATCTAATTCGGAATACTTTGGATGATCATAACTCAATTCGAACTTTCCATTACCGAGATCCTTAATTCTACTCCCATACATCAACGATGCATCTGAATTAAAAAAATAGCTCCAGTGCTGATTATAGTCATCGAAACTCGTATTCCATTCACAATCTCCCCTTTTCGGTTCACCTGCAACCTCATAACCTTTCATGGCACAAAGATACCTACCATCAGAAGTCTTAGCCCTTATACCAACAAGCCATTGGTGCCCAAATTCATGCCCCATCAATTCTATTCCACTCAAAGCATATCCCAGTATACCAGTATACCTATCATCCGGATTATTCGGCAGTTTAGCTATATCCCCCATCTTTACTGCCTGCCTTAATGTTCCATTCTTACTACAAAATTTTACTGTCTGATCATATAATTGACCATTAGGTAATTCTCTACCAATCCCTCTTGAAATGCTTTCAACCGGCCAAACCTGCGGCCAATTAACCAAGGAATTGAGCGGTATATTAGAAAACACAAAAATAGCCTGATATATATCAGGATGATCTTGATAAAACTTACAAGCGACTCTTGACAGGTATTGATCTGGCATAGCTATTGCTTCCATTATCTTTCCGTCTGTATCTTCAATAAGCGCAATCTCACCTACATCATAAGCACTCGTTATCTTTGCAAAAAAGACAATTGCAAAAAACAAACCTAGTCTCATTATACAAATCATAGTACCAACCTCTCAATAAGGTTATAATCAATATATAATTATAATTGCAAAGCAGAAATAATGCAATCTTGTAATTAATATCTCAAGATTCAATTCTTCCAGAATTAGAATCACTCAACTAAAAATCATTGACTTAAGTATTAAAAAATGTAATCAATCTAATAACTAACCTTTGGGAACAAAAGGAGTCTTTATGGAAAGCAATAAAAGATCTCTTCCACCAAATGCCTATACAGTGTTGAAGGAAGGAGAGAAATACAATCCAATAGTTTCTGCAACCGAGAAAATTCCGGAAATAACCGTGCGCTCTGTGGTTTTTGGGGTTATTATGGCTATTGTCTTCTCATTTGCATGCGCTTATTCAGGATTAAAGGCTGGACAGGTATTTGAGGCCGCAATCCCTATTGCAATACTCGCTGTTGGGTTTTCCGGTCTATTTGCAAGAAAATCTACAATTCTCGAAAATGTAATTATCCAAAGTATTGGTGCCGCATCAGGAGTAGTAGTCGCGGGCGCAATATTCACCATACCGGCGTTATTTATGATTAAAGGCATAGAACCAAAACTATATCATACGTTTTTGGCATCATTACTGGGCGGGTGGCTTGGTGTATTATTTTTGATTCCACTCAGAAAATATTTTTGCGTAGAACAACACGGACATCTACCTTTTCCAGAAGCAACTGCAACCACAGAGATACTAGTCTCAGGAGAGGCTGGCGGAAAACAGGCAAAGGTACTTATTACAAGTATGTTAGTAGGAGGATTTTTTGACTTTTTGGTTGAGCCTGTTAACCTTTGGAACGCCTCTCTCAAAACAACCTTATGGGAATTCGGCAAGGCTGTACATGATAAAACAAAACTTGTATTCAAGTTACAAGCACAAGCCCTTTTCTTAGGACTTGGATACATAATTGGACTAAAATACGCAGCAATCATCGTTGCCGGTTCACTCATGGCATGGTGGGTAATGGTTCCTCTACTTGGTTACATTACTCAATTTGTCAATTTCCCCATCTTACCTGCTACAAAGGCTCTTTCAGAGCTTTCTGCCCAGGAGATATTTTCAAACTTTGTGAGACCTATCGGTATTGGCGCAATTGCTGCTGCGGGCATAATAAGCATCATCAAAAATCTCAAAACCATAGGGCGTTCATTCTCTCTTGGTTTCAAAGAAATATTTCAGAAAAAAGAAGGTATAACAACCGAGGAGGAAGAGAGAACACAATCAGATTTAAAAATGAAATTAATAATCCTTGGTATATCAATGGTTTTTGTATTAGCATTGGTCTTCTTCTCAGCTATAGCCGGAATAAAAGTAGGCATAATAGGAACGATTATAGCATTTGTAGTATCCTTCTTATTCACCACTGTTGCCGCGCTTGCAATCGCCACAGTAGGAACTAACCCAGTATCAGGAATGACACTGGTGACCCTCATCATCACATCTATTGTACTTGTTCAAATAGGGGTTTCAGGGACATCAGGAATTGTGATTGCCCTTATAATTGGTGGCTTCGTATGTACCGCTCTCTCAGTAGCTGGCGGTTTTATTACAGACCTAAAGATTGGCTATTGGATTGGTTCAACCCCCAAGAATCAGCAGAAGTGGAAGTTTTTGGGCATTCTTGTATCATCATTCTTTGTAGGCCTCGCCATACTCATAATTGACAAGGCATTCGGATTTACATTACCTGACGGCTCTCCAAATCCAGCCGTTCCAGCACCCCAGGCCAACGTCATGAAATCGATAATTGTGACACTCATGGATCCCTCCCAAAACATACCATGGATGCTTTACGGAGTAGGCATTTTTATAACAATAATAAACGAAATGCTAAAAGTTCCAGCCCTTGCATTTGCACTTGGTATGTATCTGCCAATGGAACTTAATACACCACTACTTATTGGTGGATTATTAGCACATCTATTGAAGAACTCTGATAAAAATGACCCAAAGATATCAGAGGCTCGCTTTCAAAAAGGAATGCTCATCGCATCTGGTTTAATAGCAGGCGCCTCCCTGTTTGGGGTATTTGGGGCCATATTTAGGACTTTTGACTGGCACAGATTCTTATCTATTGGCATACCCGTCATAGAAAAAGAAATAACAATTGAAGGTGTAGTAAAAAAGGTATTTTCAGAAGGAGAACCACTCTCATACTACGCAAATTACGGACATATGATAGGTCTACTAGCCTTCATAGCCTTATCACTGTACTTATATTATGATGCAAAACGTGCAAAACCTGATGAATAATTCTCACATTCTACTGATTTTAACCCTTTCAATATTATTCCCAATTTACTTGCTTGGTGAAGAGAAAGACATTGTAGGCTCCGAACGTTGTAAAATATGTCATAAAGAAGAATATGAGGCATTTTCAAAGACATCTCACAAAGACACATCAAAATCGCTAAATACTGAGCAAAAAAATAATAAAGAATGTCTGATGTGCCACTCAATGGATAAAGAAGGAAAATACATGGAGATAGGGTGTGAGGCCTGCCATGGCGGTGGTAAGTATTATTCACAAGAATATGTAATGAAAGACAAGGAATTATCGCGACTAATTGGATTAAAAAAGCCAGATGAAAAGTCTTGTGAAAACTGCCATAATCAAGACACTCCAAAAATAAAAAAAATGGATATCAAAGAAGGCATGAAGAAGATTGAACACAAACGCAATCCTAAAACTCAGATCAATAAAGATGGTAATTAAAAATTTATTAATTAAGATATGGAAAGAATAATTAATATTGTATTTGATATATTTTCATCACTAAAATTCACCATAGTATTATTGACTATAATACTCTTTTACTTAGCCATTTCCACTTTTATTCCCCAAGATAATACCTACCTAAAATATATCTCAGAAAATAAGCCTACATTATTTCTGTTATTTAAAATCACAGGCCTAACGGATCCATATCACAGTTTGTTTTTGATTTTATGGCTTTTTCTTTTTACTTTTAATTTAATTGCCTGTTCGTTGAATAGACTACCTACAATCTTCGAACGAGTCAGAAAGAATATAAATAGTTCCTATCTACCAATTGAGTCAATGGCAGTATATAACTCAACCCAGCCATTGAAATCTGAGGTAGATATCGGTAGTATTCTTAAAAGAAATGGATTCAAATTCCACAAAATAGAAAAAGACGATCATAAAATTTTTATTATTAAAAGAGGATTATATTCACCTTTAAACTTTCTTGTTGTTCACTCCTCTATCCTAGTAATAATTTTAGGCATAACTATATCTGCCTTGTATGGATATGATGGTTTTATTAGACTAACAGAAAACAATAAAGAGCGACTATTCTTTAGAGAAGTAATGAGGGGAAACTATATCAAAATGCCTCTACCTTTTGAACTCCGCCTAAATAAATTTTCAGATATCTCTATTAGCACAGGTCAATCAGTCGATTATATCTCAGATATAACAATATTCGATAATCACAAAGAACTCAATGCAAAAATCAGAGTAAATGAACCACTAAAGTATAAAAACATACTCTTTGTCCAAAGTTCTTACGAAAAAAATATAGAACATGGAGTATTCACTCTTAGAATCACCGATAGAGAAGGCAAAGACATTGAAACCAAAAGGCTCGGATTCAGAGAAGAGATAGAACTCCTAGATAAAAGATTTATAATTACTGATTATTTTGAGGACGTCCACAATATGGGAGAGGCTATAAAGATACAATACGGAGAATCAACTATCATAGCCCTAAAAGAAAGACCTAGCTTTCAAAACGAAGAGAGTGATATTAGAGTTTATATTGAAAAAATAGAAATACCCTATGACTCCATCCTGAGAATAACCTACGACCCTGGAACAAATATAGTTTTCATTGGTTCATCTTTATTCCTCTTCTCACTACTGTTAATCATTTTTTATAAGTTCAAAATAATTGCAATAAGATCTGGAACGAGTTTAGAGTTACTCTATTTAGGTAAAAATATTGAATCCGAATTACAATATATTTTATCACTCATAAATACATCAGAGGAGAAAAAATGATCTCAACAGATATTTTTTTTGTAGCATTCATAGCTTACCTAATCTCATTCTTCCTATACATAATTGATCTGGCAAAGGGTGATAATGGACAAAAACTTGGCTATAAATCTTCATTAATAGCGCTGATCGTTCACACAATCGGCCTTTTATTCAGATATTTTGAGGCGGGTATAGTAGAATTAAGGGCACATCAGGAAAGTACAGGTAAAATTGCTGTTGGATTCGAGAAGATTAAGATCATGCTCTCTCATCCTCCATTCACAAATCTATATGAATCAATGATATTTGTGCTCTGGGGGATAGCCATTGTTTACCTATTCATAAATAAGCGTTTTAACTTAAACATAGTAGGACTATTCGGAGTTGCCCTCGTAGTAGTAGGGATGGGTCTCTCAAATCTACTCCCTGATAAATCCATCACACCATTGATTCCCGCACTGAAAAGTTGGTGGTTACATATTCATGTAATAACAGCATCTCTGGCTTATGGTGCATTTCTCTTAGCCGCCATAATCTCACTTTTATACCTACTCAAGGAGAACGTCTCTATCTCCAAAATTGTAATAACCTTTTTGCTTACAACAGCAATTCTTATATTAATGGTCGTCTCATTTAATCCACTTGAATATGGTGCAACTTTGATGGGAGAAACAGAAAATGGCAAGTTCAGACCAGCCACTATCTCTGTCATGCTCGAAACAAAAGGCAACCTCATAAATATTGTTATTAAAAAACCGGCGCCACTTATAGGTTTGATATCACTACTAACAATCATTACCTCAGTAGGTGGAGCTATAATTCTTTTTTTAAGGAAAGGATTTATAAAGATAATTACAGGTGCTATATCCTCAATTTTACTCATTTACCTCTTACTACTTATTCTGTCTACCTCTACTCAAAGTATTGGTCTTGATAAAAAAGAACTTGCTGACTTAGTAAACTTCTCCTTAAATTCACAAGATATAAATCCGGCACTGATTACAAACATGAGCTTCAAGCCACATCCCCCATACAAAATAACTCTGTCATCATACCCATATCAATTTTCTATAATTCTCATGCTCTTTATGCTCTCAATATTTCTTTTTTATTTAACTTTTAACTATGAAGCCTTCAATAATAGACTTCCTCCATCAACAAAACTTGATCTCATATCATACCGAACTATTTTGTTTGCATTCCCGATGATGAGCTTTGTCATCATAACCGGCGCTGTGTGGGCACATTATGCATGGGGGAGATATTGGGGGTGGGACCCCAAAGAAACATGGTCACTTATAACTTGGCTTGTATATGCCTTTTATTTACATTCAAGACACGTACTTAAATGGAGTGGCAAACGCACCGCCATCATAGCTGTAATAGGATTTGCTGTCGTGATTTTCACATATATTGGTGTGAATCTTGGACTAACCGGTTCAGGCTTGCACGTATACGGATCAAAATAACCAAATTTTATTGTTGATGTTTACTCTTATAAGTGATACCAAAACTCAATTATTAAGGAGTTGGTATGAAGATAGTCAAAACAAGACATCCATCATTTCCTAATGTAAAATTTGACGAGCTTTTGAAAATAAAACTAAGGAAAAGGTGGCAGGTATTATGCGGCGACAAAGAACACTACAGAGTTGGCATTTATTCACCAGAGTATACCCACAGGGAGGAAATTAAGATCTTGGAAAAACATGATTGTCCCGAGTTATTCATGTTGATTGATGGAGAGATGTCACTTTTAATTATTGATGATAAAGGAAAAGAAAAAGTAGTAAAGCTCAAACCATTAAGACCTATCTTTGTAAAAAGTTGGCACAATGGATTCTGCCCAAATGGTAAATACGGTGGTGTATCGATTGTTGTAGAAAGAGATGAATTTACAACATACTACAAAAGTATAAATGAATTAAAAATTAACCCCAAAGGAGTTGGAAATGTCTGAAAAAGGAATAGTGGTTTTTGTAACAACCCCTTCACATTCAGTTGCGGCTGATATTGCGAAGACAATAGTCTCTGAGAGACTTGCGGCCTGTGTTAATATAATTCCTAATATCAGATCTATATTCTTCTGGGATAATAAAGTTCAAGACGAACAAGAAACACTTATGATTATTAAGACCTCAAAAGACCTATTTGAACCACTAAAAAAAAGAGTAATCATGACACACCCCTATTCAGTTCCAGAGATAATCTCAATTGAAATACAAGATGGTCACAAAGAATACTTACAATGGATATTTGAAACTGTACTGAGTAAATGAAAATAAAAATAAAAAAAGTCATCAAAGAAGGCTATGGAGAACCTAAGCTTCCAGAATATATTACCCCGCAAAGTGCTGGAATGGACATATACGCAGCAAATCTTAAACCTATAGTAATTGAACCACTATCATCAGCTATAATACCTACAGGTATAGCCATAGAGCTTCCTGAAGGGTACGAGGCACAAATCAGACCGAGATCAGGACTTGCACTAAAACATGGAATAACGATCTTAAACTCACCCGGGACAATAGACCCAGACTACAGAGGTGAAATCAAAGTGATATTACTAAACATCTCTAAAGAGGCTTTTATTGTAAATTACTTAGACAGGATAGCACAGATGATCATATCTCGATGTGAACGAGTGGAATGGGCAGAAGTTGCAACCCTAAGTGAGACTAGCCGTGGGGATGGGGGTTTTGGACATACTGGTAAGTGATAAAATCCCTCCAACAGGCAACAAAATTAGTCTTTCTTCTTCTATCTGCTCTTTTTCCCATAGTGCCAAAAGTCTTCTTATCGGCTCCGAACATTTTTCTTGTCCGAGCCTAAAAGAACCCCAATGAACTGGTAACATCTTTTTAGAACTTAGTTCTACAAATGCCTTTAACGCATCGTAAGGAGACATGTGATTTTTATACGAAAACCACCGAGGGGCATAGGCACCTATAGGAAGAATCGAGATATCAAAGACCCCATACATCTTTCTTAATCTTGGGAATATATTGAAGTATCCTGTATCCCCAGCATAATATATAGTCCACGAACCTCTCCTTATGACCCACCCACCCCATAATGATCTATTTCTATCGAATAAACCCCTCTGTGACCAATGTTGGGCAGGGACAAATGTAAACTCAGTCTCCTTTTCATTATATGATTCAAACCAATTAAATAAGATAAAATTTTTAACAGAATGCCATCGCATATAATAACCTAAGCCTTCAGGAATCAGATACCTGCACGAGTTTTTCAGTGTTCTAAGAACATTTGTTTCTATATGATCTATATGATTATGGCTTATAAGCACAAAATTTATAGGCATAATATCATCAATTGTGTAATTCAACCTATTCAATCTCTTAATAGTCAAAAGTCTATTCGAGAAAACAGGGTCAACAAGAATTTTTATCCCTTCTATATTTATAAGTAAACTTGAATGTCCAATCCAAAGTATATAATCTCTCTTACCATTCAATTCTTTTATATTTACTTCTACATTGGGGACATAATCATGTTCGCACCTATCATTTTCTATTTTTTCTCTTAGCCTCCATCTCAAGACATCTATGAATCTTGGGGCAACTGAGTATTGTTTGAAATGTTCTGTAGTTGTATATTTACCCATATTACTACACTTTAGATTTGTCCGTCTCCTTCTGAGCCCCAGCATTTACACCCTGAGACAGAGGT
>JAOAFA010000064.1 GCA_026416535.1 Deltaproteobacteria bacterium | reverse complement strand
GTTTCTTAAAAGCTTTTTTATTAAAGGTTATCCTTGGTAGCTTATTGAGAAATTTCTCCAAGGTCGGATTTTTTGAATTTTCTTCTAAGTTCTTTATTTCTTACAATTGTCTCTACCTTTTATCTTCTTCTAACATAAATTAAATAAAGATGAAGTTTACTAACGTAGATGTAGTTTGTTTCGCGATGAATGAAGAGAGAATGAGTAAGGTTAGTTGCTGTACTGACATATATACTTCCCGAAAGTGTATGGATACAGATGTAGTTTAGGTCTATTTCTATGGTCCTAAATTTTGTAAATTTGGAGGATCAGAATTTGTTTGTTTTTAAAAGAATAAGTTGATATAATTAAAATTGGCCAATATTTAGGAGGGATTTATTATGAGAGAAATATGTAAGGGCATAATAGTTTTTTATGTAGGTATCATTATCCTTTCAAGCTGTACATCTTCTATTAAGGATGAATTGTATGACTCATTGAGTAGTAATGACGTATTATTTGGCAAGGATATACTTTCTGAAGATGCTGGTGGATGTAAACATGGTAGTTTTGAGAGTTGTTATTCTGGGCCACCAAACACAAAGAATGTAGGTATTTGTAGGGAGGGGAAGAGATATTGTATAGAGGGTGAGTGGGGTAGTTGTAAGGGGGAAGTGCTTCCAAAGTCAGCTGAACTCTGTGGGAATAATGCGGACGACAATTGTAATGGGGATATAGATGAGGGATGCCCATGTAGCATAGGCAGCATAAGGGAATGCTATGGGGGCGCACCTGAGACAAAGAATGTAGGTATTTGCAGGAGTGGATTTCAGAGATGCATTGATGATGGGAGTGGTAAGGGGGTATGGGGAGAATGCGAGGGGCAGGTATTGCCGAGTAAGGATAGCTGTGAAGGGGTTGGTGCGGGTGGTTTACCCATAGATGGGGACTGTGATGGGAAGTCTGACCCCAAGGTTGTGAATGCGTGTGGATGGTGTGGTGAGGAGCCGAAGGAGGTATGTATGAATGGGATAGATGACAATTGCAACGGAGAGGTGGATGAGGGGTGTGATTGCAATGCGGACTGTGAGTGCAGTGGAGGTAATTGTGAGTGTAAGCCGAGGGTGAATCAGCCTTGTTATGATGGGAAGTTATCCACGATGGGTGTAGGGGAGTGTAGGCAGGGGGTTCATGATTGTGTATTGGTGGGGCCTAACAAGTGGCAATGGACGGAGTGTAAGGGGCAGGTATTGCCTGTTGAGGAGGTATGTGGGGACGGGAAGGATAATGATTGTGATGGTGTGACGGACAATGGGTGTGGTGGGGGTGGGGGTGATTGTGAGGATGGGGAGGATAGGAGTTGTTATGATGGTCCGTCTGGTGCTGGTGGGGTTGGGATATGTAAGAAGGGAGTGGAGGTATGTAGCGGTGGGAAGTGGAGTGGGATATGTGTAGGTGCGGTGAAGCCAGAGGGCAAGGATGTATGCGGGGATGGATTGGACAACAATTGTAATGGGGAGGTGGATGAGGGTTGTGGATGTGGAGGGAAGGTTGAGCAGGAGTGTTTTAGGGGTCCGAGGGATGCGGTATTTAACGAGAAGAGCATATGTAGGAAGGGTAAGCAGGTATGCATAAACAATGAGTATTGGGGTGAATGTGAAGGGGATGTAGTTGGTGTGGTGGAGGTATGTGGTAATGGTATGGATGATGATTGTGATGGTTTAGTGGATGATGGGTGTAGTTGTGAGGAGGGTGAGCAGAGGAGTTGCTATAGTGGGGAGCCGTTGACGAGGCATAAGGGTGAGTGTCGGGATGGGGTGAGCACTTGTAGTGGTGGCGTTTGGGGTGGTTGTGAGGGGCAGGTATTACCTGTTGTTGAGGTGTGTGGAGACAATAAGGACAATGACTGTGATGGGTTGACGGATGAGAATGTGAATGCATGTGGGAAATGTGACGGTTCGTGTTATACGAAAGGGTATGATAGTGAGAAGGATTTTGGTAGTGGTAATTTTAACGGGACAAGTCAGAACACAAATCCGATAAATCCTAATTGTGGTCCAGGAAGTATCTGTTTAGACTCCAAAACTATAGAGACTCCATATATTTGGATTGCGAATACTGGTGAGAATAAGGTTGTAAGACTCAATACGAAGACAGGAGTAAAAGAACTGGATGTCTGGTCTTATGGGACAAGCCCTTCGAGGACAGCTGTGGTCTTATCCGATGGCTCTGTTTGGGTTGGAAACCGTGGTTGGGATCAGGATCCTCCTTATTCTGATACGAATAAGTCAAATGTAGTTCACTTGGCTATGGATGGTTCTTTAATATGTAGAGGAGATGTTCCGGGAATAGTGAGAGCGATTAGTATTGACAAAAATGGAAACGTCTGGGTGGGTTCGTGGTATAATTCACAGATGTATGTATTCTCTGGAAAGGATGTAGAACTATCTCCGGACTTCCCAAAGTGTAAATTAATTAATATTGTTAGTATAGGATGTAGGCCTTATGGTGCTGCAGGGGACAAACAGGGATATATCTGGGTAGCTTGTAATTCGGATTGGTCAAATTCATTTAACTGGCAACAGCAGTCGATAGTGTCGATAAATGTAAATAATTATGAGGTTAGGCATTATGTCCCACCACAAAATTTTAATTGTTTTAATACGTATGGTATTACGGTCGATGGAGATAGGAATGTCTGGATAGGAGGTTTTGCCTGTGCTGCGGTTTTCAAATTCAACGCAAATTCACAGAGCTGGACAAAGATTGATATTGCTGAGGGAAGACCAAGAGGAGTGGCAGTCTCTAATGATGGCTATGCCTATGTGGCAATATCTCACGATATAAATTGGGGTGATAGACATCACCTAGTAGCCAAGATTGATGTAAAGACAAATAGATACGAGCTGATAGATTTAGGGGCAAATGGAATACATCCAATTGGGACAGCCATTGACTCAGATGGTATGGTTTGGGTGGTCAACCTACTCACCAATAATGCTGCTAGGATAAATCCCAAAAATTATCGAATTGATTTCTTTCACGTAGGAACTAATCCATATACCTACTCGGACATGACCGGTCTGCAGGCGGGTCTATATACAAATCCAGATGGGACATTTACAATTCAGTTTGACAGTGGTTATAGTAAGGCTCAGTGGTATTCAGTTGAGTGGACAGGGATTGAGGATCCACCTATAACAAATATCCTTGTCAGGGTCAGAAGTGCTCCAAGTCAGAATGAGTTAGTAAACGCCCAATGGACACAGTATTTTGATAATTCCCCTGCAAATATACGTAATCGAGTACCAGATAATAGATGGCTTGAGATTCAATTTAGGCTTACAACATCAGATTCCACTAAAACACCTGTACTATCGTCCTTTAAGGTAAACTGGGCAAGACCATAAACATGAATAATTTGTCGTGCTTTGCCCTTGTTTTATGCTTCCTCCTAATAGTAGGAACTAAATCATTTGCTGGTCATACAGACTATTTCGACCGTTTACTTATTTACCAAGGGGTTGAGAAGGGGTTGATATATCAAAAAGATAAGGTTAATTCTTCCCTTTTTTATTTGCGGGCAGGTGTTGGATATGGATTTGATGATGATAAGGCCTTCAATTTTAATCTATTTGTTGATAAAGATTTGTATGGCCTTTTTTTACATCCTGAGCTAATGTGGCTTATTAATGAGTTTTCAAGTCTCAAGTTCTTTTTGACAGCGGGGTTGGATTTTAGGGTAAAGGGAATGTTTGAGACATCAGTGAGGACGACAGAAGGGATAATACTTGATATATTTGAGTACCTTTCACTTCTTTTGGGAGTTGATACAAGGTTTAATATTTACAATGAGTTTTATATTGAGTGCCTTGGTGTATTCTCGGTCATAATAAAAATATGATAACTGAATTAAAGGAAAAGATATCGTCGTTCCCAGATGTATGTGGAGTATATATTATGAGGGATGTTTGGGGGAAGCCCCTGTATATAGGGAAGGCAAAGTCTCTGAGAAGTCGGATTATGCAGTATCTTCCCCCCTCATCTGACAATAGGTATTTTATAGAGCTATTGGGGAAAAACGTGGCAGATATAGAGATAATAGTAACCAATAGTGAAAGAGAGGCATTCTTACTTGAGAATGAGCTTATAAAGAAAATAAAACCCAAATATAATATCAGATTGAGGGATGACAAAAACTATGTCTCCGTGAAAATTGATAGGTCCAACGATTATCCGAGAATTGATATTGTAAGAAGCCAAAAAAGAGATGGTGCTATCTATTTTGGTCCATTTGTTAGGAGTTCGGATGTTAAGGAGTTAGTTAAATTACTTAGAATAACTTTTAAGATTAGAATTTGTAAGGATAGGGAGTTTAAGCAGAGAAAGAGACCATGTGTGCAATACCAAATTCAGAGATGCCTTGCCCCATGCGTAAATAAGAGTGAGGAGTTGAAAATACGCTATAGCCAATCAATAGATAGATGTATAAAGATTTTGTCTGGTAAAGATAGAGATATTGTAAAAGAATTGAAGGATGAGATGCAGAAGTTGTCTGATGAATTCAGGTATGAGGAGGCAGCCGGTGTAAGAGATATTATAAAAATTATCTCAAATAGGGCCGAGACCCAAAATATAATTAATGTTAATGCGCCTGACATGGATGTGTTTGGATTTAAAAAGGAAAAAAACCATATCTCTATCTTCATGTTTAGGTTTAGAGAGGGGAGGATTATTTCAGAGCGCTCATTTATGTTGGACGATGTTTATCAGGATGATAGCGAACTTTTTGAAGACGTCTTATCAAAACTGTATTTAAATTCTGATGACCTACCACAGGAGGTCTTATTGCCTGTTGATATAAATTATATGGATGAACTAGAGAAGATATTTTTTGAATTGGGAAAGGGTGTTAGTATAAAGACTGCAAAAAGTGGTTTTAAGAAGAATCTTATTGAACTCGCATCTAAGAATGCTGAGGTTAGAATGCAGGAGTTCCTTAGAAAAAACTCCCTTTTATATAGGATAAAAACCAAGTTTGGACTAAGGAATTTACCAATTAGAATAGAATGTTATGATATATCACATCTTGGTGGAGGGTTTACAGTCGGTTCTAGGGTAGTTGCAAAAAATGGAGAGTTGTTTAAGGATGAATATCGTAGATACAGAGTTGAGGGCAAGACCGATGGGGATGATTATAAGGCCTTATTTGAGGTGATTTCGAGGAGAATGAATCATTATGAGGAAGAGTATCCAGATCTTATTCTCGTTGATGGAGGTAAAGGACAACTTAGTGCTGCTGTAAGAGCAATATCATTGGTTGAATCTGATAAAAAAATAGATGTATTGGCAATTGCAAAAAGAGATAATCGTGTCTTCAAAGTAGGTTCAAAAAATCATATTAGGCTTGACGAAGATTCAGACGAAAATAGGCTCTTGATTCTTTTAAGAGATGAGGCTCATAGATTTGCAAATGATTATAGAGAAAAATTATATAAAAAAGAAAATCTCTAAATTTTTTAAGAAAAAATTGGGCTTTTTAAGATCTTCTCTTTGTGAATTCAGCAAATGTTATTAATTATCCTATGCATGGTCTTAATATTCTCTAATATGTAAGGTTTTGTCATAGGAGTTAAAAATCGGTCTTTAGTCTGTAGTCTGTCATTCGTGATACAAAAATTTTAATCTATTCTTTGTGTCCTTCCTTTTATTATGAGGTCATGTTGCATTATTGGAATAAGTAATCGGGTTTTTAAATATCACATAAGTAGAGAAGAAGTTAATGTCCTCTTTGTCAAATATGTGTGAACCAGATATTTAAAATGCAATTTAGAAAGTCTGTTTATAGGATTGTAGAACCTAATTAAAGCTTAGAAGAACAGCCTTAGTTCTGTATCAAATTTCTCTTGCGAGATTATTTCGAACTCCGATAACTTTTCGCTCTTGGAACTGATAGTGAGTTTTATTTTGGAATTTGAATATATAGTATATCTTCCGTTTTCATTTCTTCTATAGCACTCCATTAAGGATTTTTCACATTTGCTGATTTTCTTATTGTTAATTTCAAATACTAACTCTTCTTTTCCATTGAAATCTGAAAAATTTTTAAGAACATAGGTTGTATTGTTGTATTCTGTGAATCTTCCATCATGGCCTAGGAAAATGAGTATAATTCTTTTCTTTATTTTATCATCATTGTTTGTGTAGATATTTGGTATATCAACATTAGTTAGAATGGTCTCATCTATCATAGGAATGATGGCTCCTTCTTTTACAAAGACAGGTATAGAATCGATTGGAGTCTCAATAGTAATGTATCTCTTGCCATCAATATAATTACCCGACTGATTAAATGTAGCCCATCTTCCAGACGGTAAATATACCTTTTTCGATAATTCACCCCTGTTTATCACAGGAGATACGAGTAGGTAATCTCCGAGCATGTATGCGTCTTTGATATCCCATACTGTTTTGTCTTCCGGGAATTCAAGGGCGAGAGAGCGCATAATAGGAATACCAGTAGTATTTGCTATAATACTCAGGCTTTTTAGATATGGAAATAATTGTGAATGAATTTTTGCATATTTTTTAAAGAATGTAATTGTCTCTTCGTCACTTTCCCATGACCAATTGGGTTTTGGGATATAACCGTGGTGTGTTCTCATTATCGGAGAAAATGCCCCTATTGTTGTCCATCTATAGAACAACTCCTTGTCTGATGGCGGATTTGTAGTGGATTGATAACCTGCGATATCATGTCCATAGTTTGAAATTCCGCAAATCCCAAGACCAATTCCTATCGGAATGATAGTAGGCAATCCGTCGTCGTAGTCAAATGAGGTTCTCTGATCTCCGGCCCAAACTACATCAGAAAGCTCCGGTGTCCCAAACCAACCCGAACGAACAAAAAAGAGTCTGTCTACGTTATCATTTTGTGAATCAATAACTTCTCTCTGAACTCTCTGCCATAGGACTGGATATTTATTGTGGATCAAGAGCCCAGATACGTTCTTATTATTTTTTGAATCAAACAATATGGAGTCAGTAGGTAACCATTCTGCGAAGTCACCCATCCAACCATCTGCACCCATGCTAATCACTTCATTCATCTTGTTCTTCAACCAATTTACTGCATCTTCATTTAATAGGTCAATAAGGGAACTTTTGGTTCCTTTGTGTCCATCAAAGAGGTAGGTTTTTCCTTCACTATTCTTTATGAGAAGACCTTTTGAGTCGAGTTCGGAAAAAGCATCAGAGTCTTCAAATACAAAAGGATTAAAATATACGAGGAATTTATATCCAAGACGGTGTAGGTCCTTGGCGAGTTCTTCAAAATCTGGATAAAGATTTCTATCAATATTCCAATTTTCGCTAAGTATATATCTTTCCCCCTTAAATCTCGCTCCTTTGTAATCTTCTGTCCAGATAACAGAGGCAGGTATGTCGTAATCTCTGAGCTTTTGAGCAATTCTTCTGACATTTTCACTCCCGAAAATGGCATCAATCCACGGGAAGAAGGCAAAGTCAGGTGGAACTCTACTTCTGCCTGTTACTGAAGTAGCAAGTTTTAAGGCAGTTTTGGGGTTATCAGATGGGAAAATTAACAGAGACGCCCCTATAGAGAACTCAAATCCCAATCTCTGGGAATTACCTTTGCATAAAGACATGACTGGTCTAATATCATCAAGGATTGTGGCGACGAAGTTTCTACTTGATAGGATTTGAGGAATGGGGATATGAGACGAATGTTTTCTACCCATTACATACCAAAGTGGATCATCGTAATCGTCGTGCATTACCTTGCCGATTCCCTGCTCTTGAACCCAACCATAAAGCTCGCTCCCATAGTGATTTACATCGATAGATTGAGCACCAAATCCTATAAACGCCTCGTCTTCGCATCTGAATGAGATGTAAATTCTGTTGTATTTTTTACTTTCCATAAATTTTATCTCAAGATATTCTCCTTCAGTATTCTCTTTTCTTGTTAAAGAAATTTTTCCTAATTCACCTTTTGAGTCTAACAAGTCAATACGAATTTCATTTTCCGATATCTTGTTAAAACTAAATTTATTTGGGATAATCCACGGGCTTTTTATTTTATCTCTAGGTTTGAAAGAACCATACATCATCTCATAATCTATTTCTACATTTCTTAATGCGAATGTTGAATTGACTTCAGTAGTTTCATGGACATCCATAAAACCTTCCAATAAAAGATTGTTGTGCCTTATAATTAGAGAATTTTCTCGGGAATACCTAATTATAAATGAGCCCGATTTAAATTCAAAAGTAGTTTCCTCATTAGGTAATTTGGTATCGTTGTCCGCATCGAATGAGAATTCAAGATTGCGAATCTCACATCCCCATGCTACAAAAATAAAAACAATTAATGTATTTTTCATAAAACCTCTCTTTGGTTATGGAGTAGAATTTTCTTTTTCAATTACCTCTTTTTGAAGTCTCTCCATTAATTTATTAGTAATTTCGTTACCCCACTTTTTACCGGCCTCTATGGATTCCTGTGTAATCATTGGCAAAACTTTTATTAACTTTTTGCCAGATGGGCTCTCGTAAAACTTTATAATATCTTTTATTTCATCGTGGGTAAGATATTTGTCGTAGATAGGGATTACTATGTTTACTAGTGAGTCTGCATCAATATCTTGAATAAAACTTTTCCAAAAGGAATCCGGAATATTTGGAAGTGTCTTTCTATAGGATTCTATTAGATTACTTAGCACTTGCACTCCCATTTCCCCTGAGCCTGTAATATCCATTAGCTTTTTAATATCTTTTAATTTTTGTGTGTTATCTAATGTGGAGTTTGGTGTATCCATCTTTTCCGCAGAGAGTGGCAAAATAACCAACAACCCGGTGAGAACAAAAGTAAATATCTTTTTCATAAATATATTTCTCCCTAGGGTTTACAAATCTATAGCCAATAATAAAGCACCTATATTTTAATGTCAATTATTAGGAGATTAAAGTAAAAGGTGTTTTGCCTTATTGGGTGCTAGTAGGTGGAACGTATAGTCTAAAAGATGCTTCTAAAAAGTTTCCTCAACTGACTTCAATTAAGGCCGTTTGTTAGATTGAACCTATTTTGGGATTTTTCAAAATCAAATTGTGGATATTCTCTAATTTATCCAAGTCACAATTATATGGTTTTATAAGCTTAAAAAGAGGAAGTAAATTGAGTAAAACTGGAAAAACCTAAGGGGGGATAAAGAGAGGACCGGAATATACGCCAATAATTTGTAAGATAATTGTAAAGTATGACCGAAAACAGGAGTAATTAATGAAGATGTCTGAGGAGATATATTCCGCAGAAGTACTAAATCGTCAGGATAGAGATGTGTTAGTTTATCAAGACAGATCCGCATATAAAGAATGTGAAGGTATTGCCCCCATAGTTAGCTACTTTTTTATTTTACTCGCAATAAGGGGATTCGCAAGAGATTAAATTGCCTATGATGAAGATTCTGAGGGAAGAAAATGAGGAGAAATCTTCATTCTTTATCTTCCTCTCAAGATTTCTCTTCAAATGAACAAGACAAAGTTGATAGTCCAACTCTGGAATAAGGCATAAATTGTCTATCTTAATCCGCTAAAATCATCAGATACAACGAGCATCACAGCTTAATAC
>JAOAFA010000134.1 GCA_026416535.1 Deltaproteobacteria bacterium | reverse complement strand
GGTATGAATAAAGCAAATGTTTACTTACTATTGATTTTTGCCATGTTTTTATTCTCTGCCTGCTCCTGTGGCGATGACACTGCAACTGCTGAAAATGATGCAATCACAGGTGATATATTACAAAAAGATATCTCTAATGATGTGGTAATGTCAGATGTGTCTCTTCCTGACGGTGTATTGCCTGACGGAATATTGCCGGATGGCGTTTTGCCTGATGAGATGAGTGACACAGAGATTATCCCTTTTGAGGTCTTCTCTGTCTCCCCTGAGGCGGGATATCGTGGAGCAGATGTAAACTTTATAATCAGTGGAACAGGGTTTTTGACAGGTGCAAGGGTGTTTTTTGTAAATGAGGAGGAGGACCCTGTCTATGAGGAGGAGGCGACCGTAAATGAAATCCTCTCTGATTCAATAAAAGGGGTGTTTGTTGCAAATCTCAACAGACCTCTCGGACTATACGATGTTAAAGTTGTAAACGGAGACAGTGCTACAAAGGTGCTGAAAAAGGCATTCAGGGTTCTTATAAATCCGCCTCCGAGGATTACTGATATCGAGCCAAAGACGGGCTTTAATGGTGACCCTCTTGATGGTAAGAATTCAGATGTAATGCTGACAATTTATGGTGAAAATTTTGTCTCCACACCTGCTGTGAGATTCATAAGCAGGAATGATAGTAATCTGTATTTTATATCTCCGAGTGTCTCATTCCATTCGGATAAAAATATTACTGCAATAGTCCCGACAGAATCTTATAAAATGCCATCGGGTGATTATATTGTAGAAGTAATTAACCCTGACAAACAGAGTGGATTCTTTGAGAAATTCACAGTGACAACTACACCCGCACCTCTTATTACATCCGTAAATCCATATAGAATGCCCTCAAATACAGGGGCAGACCCCTTTGTGGTAATCGGGGAAAATTTTGCAGATGGTGCAAAACTATATGCAGTCTCAGCAAATGCAGAAATTGAGCTTGCAATCAAGAAGATTGCACCAAACCAGATTGATGCAGTAATCGCGCCTAATCAGCTTGGGCTTGGGTATTATCCGATAAAGGTTGTAAATCCAGATGGCCAATACGATTATTATTATGCTATTCAGATTATGTCCAGCGCAGAGGGGAAGCTGACTCAATGGGCAATAGTGGGCTCAAAACTGAAGGAGGGGAGATTCAGACACGCATCCGTATTTTTCAGGGACCAGTTCAAAAATCCTTATATTCTGGTCGCAGGTGGGAATAATCTCGTAGAGACACTTGACTCCGTTGAGATTGCACCTGTGGCTCTAAGTGGTGAGCTTGGTGAATTCAATAAGGCAATTCAGTTTAATCCCGAGACCAAGAAGAGGGATTTTGTAAGACTCACAACAAAGAGACAGAATTTCGGGCTTATAAGAATAAGAGACAGGATTATTGCGCTTGGTGGCTTTGATGGGACAACTGCACTTGACACAATTGAGATAGCGAAGGTAAACACAAAATCTGATTCGCCAAAGCCCTTAAGGCCGTCTTTTACAACATTGTCAGGCAGTTTGCCATTGGGTTCCTGGTATTACAAGATTTCAGCCGTTTACAGTGATGGTGAATCACTGCCATCCCGGGAGATAATCCTACCCAATGTATCGGGTACAAATATCCTGAGGTGGACACCAAAACCGGGGGCCCTTTATTATAATATCTATCGCAGCCCTTCTGCGGATGGTATTGCTGGCTCTGAGAGACTTATTGCAACAGGGGTAAATGGCACAGTCTTCAATGACGACGGAGAAGGGATACTGGTGCCTGCCCCTTCAAGAGTAAACGCCGTAGCAAAGAAGAGCAATGATGCAACACTCCCTGCCGGAATCTATAAATATGTTGTGACAGCTGTGACGGCAAATTTCGAAAGTACACAATCCTATGAGGCAGTAGCCGAGATAAAGGATGAAAACAACTCCGTGAGTATCAGCTGGGAAAAGATAAAAAGCGCTTTCTCATACAATGTTTATAGGACAGAAGTAAACAATAAAGAATTTTATCTCTTAAAGAGTGGCATTAGGCAGAATAACTATTTGGACACGGGAATAGATCCATTGGACAAAAACAAAAGACCCCCCGAGATAATCAAACCGCTCGAGAGAGGTTCAATAAGGTACTTCGTAAAGGCAAAGGCTACACTGAAAGAAAAGAGAGAAGGACTTAGGGCAATTTATGTCAGAAATAAAGCTGGCGAAGACATAGTATTTGCGATAGGTGGAAGGAGTGATTCGGCGAATTATCTGAAGACCGTAGAACGTGGTATCTTCAGCCCTGATTCAAATGACTTCACAGGTTTTGAGTATGACAAATCGGTTAATATAAACAGGGCATTCTTTGGGATTGCGGGCAATTTTGTATCAGATGAAAACGATTTCCCTAATGAGG
Source organism: Deltaproteobacteria bacterium (assembly GCA_026416535.1). Lineage (GTDB taxonomy): Bacteria > Myxococcota > SpSt-1050 > SpSt-1050 > SpSt-1050 > SpSt-1050. The sequence goes on along the minus strand of JAOAFA010000134.1, from coordinate 10,385 downwards.
AGTCGGATGAACCTCCGATTACACCCTATTGTGAGGATGTGAATACGAGTGTTGCCTTCATAGAGATTGCACCAATATACAAGGTTGTAAACCCTGGTGCAAAAGTTCAGTATGAGGCGATTGCAAGAGATATAACAGGATGTATAATAAGAAATCTTGAAGTCTCGTGGAATTCAAGTGATACTCAGGTAGCAACAATTAATAATTTAGGGCTTGCATCCGCCCTTAAGGCAGGCACTACATATATTACTGCGACCCACAAGGGGATTACAAGTAATAAGGCGACACTCATTGTTCAGAATGAACCTGTAAGTGATGTCTTTACAATAGTAGTAAAACCTGAGTACACCACCAGAGAGGTAGGTCAGCAGCAACAATACACGGCGGAGGCATTTGATAGGCAGGGGAACAAACTGAATATAGCAGCATTTAACTGGAGGTCTGATAATCCGTCCGTTGCCACAATTAACAATAATGGACTTGCAACCGCACTATCCCGCGGGAAGACAGGAATTACGGCGGAATATCAAGGGGTCTTAAGCAATGTCGCAATACTTGAAGTAACTGGTGGAACTGCCTGTGAGGTAGCAAGGATAGAGATAGAGCCAGTGCTCGCAGGAATCCTGGTCGGTCAGAGTGTGCAATATACAGTCAAGGCGTACAATGCAAGTGGTAACCCTGTTCAGCATAGCAGTTTCGGATATGTCTCTACCGACACTACAATAGCCTCGATTGATAACAAAGGTAAGGCTACAGGACTTAGTGTAGGGACTACAACCATCTTTGCCACAGCCTGTGGGGTCTTGTCAAACAAGGCTATACTCAATGTTTCTTCAAACAATGAGTGTAAGTTTGCAAAGATAGTAATAAGTCCACCTGATGCAACAATTGAAATAATGCAGAAACAGACTTACACAGCAGTCTCATATGACAGCTGCGGAAATGTAATTGAGCGAAACGATTACGTATATAAGTCAAGCGATACAAATGTAGCAGTAATGAACGGGAATGTTGCAACAGGGATAGGGCTTGGTGTTACATATATTACTGCAGAGGCAGGAGGGATAGTGAGTAATCAGGCAAGACTCACTGTAATCAAGCAGAGATTGCAGAATGAACCGATATTCGTGTATCTTGTAGGGGGAGATGACTCATTTACTTCAGGAAATAACAGCGGGATAAAATCCATAGAATATTCGCAGATAGATGAAAACGGCTATATTGTCTCCTGGAATGTTGCAACAGAGGATATAACCAAACCTGTGCTCGGGGTAGAGGCACAGGTCTATGCGGGATTCCTCTTTGTGTTTGGTGGTATTCAGTCAGAATCAGGCGGAAGTTATAATGCATCAAATACAGTAGAACGCTTCCCTGTAAGCCCGCAGAACGGCTCGGTTGGCAAGAAGGAGAATACAGGTGCACAGATGCAAAATGGCAGAGGTTATTTTTCCATAATTAGGATACCACCCTTTATGTATGCAATAGGAGGAGTCAGCGGGAATACCTTAGTAAGTACGATAGAACGGATACCACAATAAGGAAGAGAAGAATCATTACTCTGAGGGGTTTATCGGTCAGCTCTACAATAAGGCCTTGTGTGGCGTTTTTCTCTCATCAAAAAACCCGATTACATCATTATATGCCTTTATAGATAATTCTTTTTAATGCCAGAGTATTGTTAGGATACCGATGTGCCTGATAATATCTATGATTGGAACAAAGTCACTATCTACGGATAAAAGTATTAAATCGCATATTTTCTGGCTATAACTTATGGTTAACATAACAGTTGCCATCATCACTTAGGTGCGCTTTTATTCAAAAATCGGTTTATCTGTCTCTTTGTTAACTCATCCCGGCTCTAATCTCCCATGTTTTACACAAAATCTTGTAGATTACCTATTCGGTTATAAAATTTCTCTCTTTTGCCGTACCTTTCCATTCTCTTTATTGGTTGACTCCGATGATTTATAGGGAGTGTAGAGTGCCGTTGGGTTTAGTGGTAATCCGAAGCAGCAAAAGCCATTATATCTCTTAAGATAGTGCCAGTATATTTCAGCGTAAAATAAATTATTAGAATAGATTAACTAACAAAAATCTTCTTTATAGGTATTCCAAAATGTCATCATAATTATTATAAAGTATTCTGTCAAACTGTGTGCCTGTAATATTTAATGGTTTACAAATCTTTTCGAGGACTTCCTCTTCTACTTTCTTATAATACTTCTCCATATTTTTAGGCAATTTAATCCCTATCTTCTTAAATATATTACTTATTCTCACATCAAATGCAATACTGTTTTTAATTAGGCCCAAACCAATCAGAAAATCCCTTGAACTCTTCTCTCCACCTAAATACATACCTTTAAATGTTTTTCTTAAATAGTCTATTTTTTCATCGTCGCTTTTTTTCTTTGAAATATCTACCAATAAAGATTTTGGTGTTTTTCTGTTCTTTTTTAGCCAGAGGATAATGTTAGTCAGTGCCTGTGTCTTTTTGCATTTCTTTATATCTTTACCTGCATATCTGACGCCTAGATCTCTAAGAGCCTCGTATATAGTTTTCCTGATGTCATTTTCGTCACTCATACCTTTTAATCTTGCATAAGATACTTTCTCTTTGATTTCTCTGTTTTCTTTACTATGAAATCTATCATAGGAATCAGAGTCACCTACAATAATTACCTGTTCAAAAATTCTCTCCCAAATATCTTTATCGCTTTGTTTTTTCCAATTACCAAACTTAGGTATTTCTGTATTTTTTGAAAATTTATTTATTATTTCTTTGAACTTTTCAATATGCTCTTTTTTGATGCTTAAAACACCCTTATTTTCGTTGTTCATAAAAAACCTCCCGTTTTATGTAAGTTATGTTATCAAAAAAAAAACAAGTCAAGTCAAATGTTTTTAAAATCTGGTATGGCATTTATACAGACCTGTCAGATAAAAATAACTAAATACATTTCTTGCAGGTATAAAACTTGAATTAGGTAATTTGTGTCAGAAGAATTCAAAGAAAGAACATATAACCAGAGTATCGAGCTAAAAAAGTCGATACGCCAATCTTAAGGTAGAGTAATTTTTTATGTAAGGTCTGGTATAGCTACTCTATTCCCCCCATCTTTAATAGCCTTCTCTAGGGAGAGTAGTGCCCCTTTACACATATCAAAGAATGATATATTTTCAGACCTACCCCTATCTGCCACACCAATGGAGAGAGTTATACGCTTTATGGCCTCACTCTCAGGTTTGTAGCCTATTACCTTCGTCCTTATGCGTTCAGCCAATGTTACAGCACCCTCTATACTGGTATGAGGCATGACGATCATGATATGCCCCTCTTTATAATATACGGGAATATCAAGGTCTCTTATATTTTGCCTGATAAGCATCGATATATTTAATATTAGTGAATTTTTCTCGGATTCTTTTAGTTTCTCACATATCTCTCCATAGTTGTCAATAAAGCAGACCATTATTGATAATGGGAAATTATATCTCTGTGCCCTCTTTAACTCTATTGATAGAATCTTCTTAAAAAACTCAAAATTGTAAAAGTTTGTGATGGGCTCCATCCCCTGTGCCTTAGTGAGAAATATCTTGAGCTTATTGACCTCGTCTCTCAAGGAGGTGACCTCAGATTTCAGTCTCCTTATATCCAACATTAGATTTACCTGAGATATGAATGCTGTTCTCCTGATAGGTAACGTAATGAATGAATCTGCACCTGAACTACTAAAGATCTTTTCCGCCTCACTCTCAGCTGCCGGACATATTAATAGGACAGGTATGTAATCTGGAGAGCTTTTTATCTCTCTTACTACCTGTGGTATATTGTATTCTTTTGTATCCGCCCTCAATATCACTAAGGAAGGGATTTTTAATTTTAGCTCATCGGATAGTTCCTTTAGTCTAGCAAACTTACTAACAGTTAACCCGGTTGATTCCAGAAAATGGGATAGCTTACTCCTCTCTGAATTATCAGAGTGTAATAAAAAGATCCGCTCATCAGGCATTTTATATACCTTCTTTGGCTATGCTCTCAAGTAGGGCCTTAAGGTAACTATAAAATCTGCCTACTGACGAAATACTCAGTCTCTCTTGAGGTGAATGAACTCCGTGCATCTCTGGACCAAAGGATATTACGTCAATACCAGGTATCTTCTCCATGATAATTCCGCACTCAAGCCCAGCGTGAATAGCTGTTATCTTGGGGTCGTTTCCACGCAGGTTTTTGAAAACTGAGACAGCCTTTTTTAAAAGTGGGGAGTCAATGTTAGGTCTCCAACCAGGATACCTACCGTATCCCTTTGTCTTCCCACCACAAAGTTCTACAAGGGAGTTTATACTCTCAAGCACTGCATCTAGTGCCTCTGAGACAGATGAGCGTGAACTAGTCAAGATCTCAACATTCCTTCCTCTCATCTTCACTGTTGCCAAGTTAGAGCTTGTCTCCACTAGTCCTTTGATCTCCCGACTCATTGAGATTACACCGTGGGGCAAAGCAAGTATAAGATTTATTACCTTCCTGGTGTCAGAGAGATTCATTGCCTTTAAGATCCTCTTAGAAAGCTCTTTTGTATCAAGTTTCATCTCCTTGTCAATGTTTCCAAATTCCACCCTAGATTTCTCAAACTCATTGTTGATAGCCTCAAGAAACTTCTTTGTATGCTTTTCATTTACTGCTACGGTTGCAAAGCACTCCCTCGGTATAGCATTGTGTTTATCCCCGCCTTTTATATCTACAATCATCAATTCCAATTTACTGTTAAGAGCAGACTTAAGTATACGAGCCATGAGCTTAATTGCATTTGCCCTATTTTCAATAATATTTAATCCGGAGTGCCCACCTAATAGACCGGAGATCTTGACCTCATAAAATTTAAACTTTTTTGTAACGGCTATCTGTTTGACAGGCAATGTGATGATTGTATTTGCGCCCCCTGCACAACCGATAAAAAAGACCCCATCCTCTTCTGAGTCGAGATTCAACATAATTTTCCCAGAGAGAATCCTTGGGTCTAAGTTACTTGCCCCTGTCAGACCTGTCTCTTCATCTACCGTGCATAGGATTTCAAGGGGTCCGTGAATTGCTTCTGAGTCGTCTATTAAAGCAAGAGCAGCGGCAACCCCTATCCCATTGTCAGCCCCGAGTGTTGTACCTCTAGCCTTTACCCAATCTCCATCTATATAGGCGTCAATTGGTTGTTTCAAGAAATCGAAATCCACGTCTGAATTCTTCTCGGCAACCATGTCGAGGTGACCCTGAAGTATGACCGTTGGGGCATGTTCATAACCCTTTGTAGCAGGTACTTTAATGACCACATTTCTTGCCCTGTCTTGTTTGAATTCAAGGCCTTTCTTTTGTGCAAGCTCTCTTAGGAACATTATTACTCTATCTTCGTGTTTTGAGGGTCTTGGTATGTCTAGGAGAGTATCAAAGTAATGCCATACATGTTTTGGTTCAAGATTTGTAAATCTATTCATCTCTTCACTCCTTGTTTTAAATTATGCCTAACTTCTTTCCTACTTTTTCGAACTTGTCAAGAGCAATATCAAGATCTTTTTTGGTGTGGTTTGCCGTAACAATTGTTCTGACCCTGGCTTTATCTCTTGGAACAGTAGGGTAGGCTATTCCCTGGGCGAAAACGCCGGCTTTGAAGAGTTCATCTGAAAATCTCATTGCGAGTGCTCCTTCTCCTACTATCACAGGAGTGATAGGTGTTTGAGAATTTCCTGTATTGAACCCTAGTTGATTTAGTGACTTCTTGAAATATTTAGCGTTTTCCCATAGTTTTTTTACAAGCTTTTTACCCTCTTGAGAACTCATCACCTCTATTGCTGCAATACAACTTGCTGTAACGGCGGGAGGATGTGACGTAGAAAAGAGAAAGGGTCTTGCCCTATGTTCCATTAATATCCTAATATCTTTCCTTGTTGCTATATAACCACCCATACAACCTATTGCTTTTGACAATGTCCCCATCTGGATGTCCCAAACCTTATTTAATCCAAAGTGGTGCACAGTCCCTTTTCCTTCACCCATGACCCCAGACCCATGGGCATCATCTACCATTGTAATTGCGTTATACTTTTTTGCCAACTCATAGATTTTATCAAGCGGAGCCACATCTCCATCCATGGAAAAGACCCCATCGGTAATTATCATAATTTTTTTATAGCCTTGATTTACTCCCTCCTTTAGTTTCTCTTCGAGGTCATTCATATCACAGTGTTTATATATCATGCGAGTCGCCTTTGTTAACCTTAAACCGTCTATGATTGAGGCGTGATTTAGCTCATCTGAAATCGCAAGATCACCTTCTCCAAGAAGCGTTCCTATAACACCTTGATTTGCACAAAATCCAGATTGAAATACGAGTGCCGCCTCAACACCCTTAAATTTAGCAAGCCTTTTCTCAAGTTCTTCATGGATCTTGAGCGTCCCAATAATCGTCCTAACTGCCCCTGAACCAACCCCGTATTTCTTTATAGCCTCAATCGATGCCTTAATCATCTTTGGATGATTTGTAAGCCCTAAATAATTGTTTGAGGAGAGATTTATGACTCTTTTCCCATCGATATTGCAGACAGCTCCTTGTTTATCCATAATAACTCTGAGTTTTCTAAAAACCCCTTTCTCCTGAAGATCTTTAATAGCATCTTTTACAAACTGAAACTTGTCATTATTCATCTTCTTTACCTCCTTGCCGCATATGCGGCTAAAAAATTATCTTTAATTACACATCCGATCTCACTCATCAGATATGTCCCTGGATAAGTAGAAAGGTAAATAGTAAGAGAACAACTTTACAAAGAGGTTTCTCAACCCACTCTAAAGAATTGATTTTTAGTTTTCTCTCACGAGATCTATGAACTGAATTTTTAAATGCTGTTTCCAACTCAACTCCTATAGTTACAGACTCATAAATCTCGATATCCCTTCAATTTTTCAGAGAACACTATTAAGGGACAACTTATTATTCTATTCATCTCTCTTAGATAAATTTTACAATCTCATAACTATCTTAGCTGCCTTGTGGTCCTTCGTATCAAGCATTAACTCAAATCCTTCATTAAATTTTTCAAATGGGATCTGATGTGTAATAACGGGTTCTGGATCAAGCTTTTTTGAATTAAGCAACTCCTTCATCTTAACCCATGTCCTGAACATCTCTCTGCCATTTATACCTATTACATTTGCACCCTTGAATATCAGTGCCTCAGCAAAATTGAGTTTTACTTCATCAGACGGAATTCCAAAGGCAACAAACGTTCCTCCTTTTCTCAAAACCTTAAATCCCTCGTTAATAGCCTTCTCAGCACCTGACATTTCAAGCACAACGTCCACTCCATCCCCCTCAGTCTCCTCGATTATCTTATTAATATACTCTACCTCTTGAAGCACGTTAATTGTCCTAGAGGCACCCATCTTCTTCCCAATATTTAAGTTGAATTCGTACGTCCCTAGAAGAAATATCATTGAGGCCCCTGCTGCCCTTGCCACGCCTGTTGAAAAGAGTCCAGCAGGACCATCACCAAATATTGCAACCGATCTACCAGTAATCTCTGAAGACAAAGTAGCATAGACGGCATTACCAAGTGGTTCTTGAACAGCGGCTATGTGAGGTGGCATATCCTTATTGTTCTTCCAAGCACATATCTCCGGTATTACCACATATTCAGCAAAACACCCCTGAGTATCTACCCCTAGTATTTTAAGATTGGTGCATATATGCATTTGACCATTCCTACAGACCTTGCAATATCCACAAGGAATATGGCTCTCTGCTGATATAAAATCTCCAACCTTGACCCCCCTTACATTCCTGCCAATCTTTACAACCTCTCCTGCAAACTCGTGTCCAAAGATCATTGGTGTCTTTATGCGAGATTGTGACCATCTATCCCATTTATAGATATGAGCATCTGTCCCACAGATCGACGTGGCGATTACCTTTACAAGAACCTCCGAGTCAGAAGGCTCCGGTATGTCTACAACTACTAACTCAGCCCCCATCTTTGGCTCTCGCTTCATAATCGCTTTCATCTTATTACTCATAGTATCTCCTTTACAATAACGGAGAAGGATTATAGGACTGAGTATTTTTAAAGTCAACAAATTGAATTTTAATTTTAAATTATGACAACCCCTTTTGAGCCAACACGGAATATAAGTTCTCATCAAGCGCGTGATCAAAATAGGTAATTAGCCAAAGAGTATATATCGGTTTTTATACCGAGTTTGATCAGTATTGTATCAACGACTAATCCACCTAAAAATAGCAGTCCAAATCTCCTATTGAAATAAAATGCAATAGCAACGAACCATAGGGGCCAGACATTGGGTGGGCATATCTCAGGTCGCTCTTCGGGCCTTGGTCTGAGATAGGCCCTGATAGCCTGTCTCAATATATTAAAGGAGAATAGTACACTCAACATAATAACCGAAAAATAGCCATTTAGGACAAGATAGATAACAAACACAAGTTCAAGAATCATTAGAGATATAACAACCTTTCTTGAAACACTCTCTCCGAGTAGAACGGGTAATGTCCTGATGCCCTTTGATTTATCCATCTCATATTTGTCTATATGTTTACCGAATAATACCGTTGTGGTTCCAATAGCGTAGGGGATCGAGGCAATCATCACATTGTTGCTAAAGTTCCCACTTACTACGTAGTATGTCCCACCTGTCAAAAGCGGTCCCCACACCAGAAGAACAGCTATCTCGCCTAATCCTATGTATTTGAGAGGATAGGTGTAGAATAATACAAAGAACACCCCCGCGAGTAAAAAATAAATGGTCAATCCACCTCTTAGATAGAGAAGTAAAACCCCACATAGGAGAGCTATAGATGCTGTGATGCCTAAATAGAGCATAAACTCTCTTTTACTCATTAGACCTTGCTCGAGTGGATGTGGACCATATTGAGTGCGAAAGTAATTGTCTTTGTCCACGCCTTTTAGGGAATCTGTTAGGTCATTTATCAAATTGTTTGTTGCATGGGCAAAAATAAGTCCTATTGTGCAAACAAAAAAATACAACCAATCAAACATATTATCTCGTGCTGCAAGTACTCCTCCTATTGCAGCAGATATTAATGTCATTATGAGAACTGCTGCCCTCGTTATTATCAACCATTTAGAGATGACGTCGAGTGAACTAAAAGTTTCCTTTTCAACCCTCGGTATGATGAGAAGGGCGCTTTTCCACATTGAGAGATTCATGGTGGGGAATCTCTATCGTTTCTTTGGTGGCTTGATATATCTCCCTATAATAGGCTTAAGCCTTTTATATACCTTTGGCGAGATATGGTTTTCAGATGTAACTATGGAATTTGCAAGTGAATTATTACAAGAACAGCTCTCCTTTGGATCAATCTCTGCGATTAGTCTTCTGATTACCTTCTTTGCATTTTCGACATTTTTCTTCATTATTTCTATGACCATCTGTGCAGTGACATCCTCTGAATTCTCATACCAACAATCATAATCCGTGGAGAGGGCAAGCGTTGCATAGCAGATCTCTGCCTCACGGGCAAGCCTTGCCTCTGGAAGATTGGTCATACCTATTATATCAACACCCCATTTTCTATATATCTCAGACTCAGCCCTTGTCGAGAAGGTTGGTCCCTCTATACATATGTATGTCCCACCCTCATGCACTGTGAGTCTTTCCTCCCTGGCAGCAACGGCTATCTTGTGGGCTAATGACTTACAGACTGCATCTGCGAATGAGACATGTGCTACTATCCCATCTTCAAAAAATGTCCTTGCCCTCATAAAGGTACGATCAAAAAATTGGTAGGGGACCACCATATGAGAGGGCTTAATATCCTCTTTCATTGAACCAACTGCCGAGACAGAGATTAACTTGGTAGCTCCAAGTAGTTTAAATCCATAGATATTCGCTCTGTAATTTATCTGATGTGGTGGTATGGTGTGCCTTCTATTGTGGCGAGCAATAAATGCTATATCAACACCGTTAAGCTCACCTATGATGAATGCATCAGAGGGTTCTCCAAAAGGCGTTTTTATTCTTCTCTCTTCTTTAACTCTCAACCCCTCAATCTGATAAAGCCCACTTCCACCTATTACTCCTATAATCTCTCTACTCATTTTTTATCCTCCTCAATAATAGCGAGTTGACCGCAGGCTCCCATGATATCCTGGCCTTTGCTTGCCCTGATTATTGCTGTTACATTATTGTCTGTTAATATTCTAAGGAGTTTTAACATGAGTTCCTTCGAAGGTGCCTCGTATTGTGATATGGGATTGGGATTATAGGGGATGAGATTTATCTTTGCTGGAAATGTGGAGACAAGTCTTACAAGCCTCTTCATATCCTGTCTCTTATACACATCTGACGCTGCCGACGA
>JAOAFA010000112.1 GCA_026416535.1 Deltaproteobacteria bacterium | reverse complement strand
TTACTATGCCGTATTGTATGTTGCAAGAGCTTTATTGATCTTAAAAGGTATAGACCCCATAAAGCATGAAGGGGTTAAAACCTTGATTGCTTTGATTTTAAAAAATAGACATTATTTCAAAGGGGACTGTTCTTGAATTTAAAAAAATTATGGATCAGAGATTAACCTCCGACCATAATTATCTGATCGAGGTAGATATAAATTATCCAAAAGAAACTTAATCCCTCACAAGGGAATTAATAGAAGTATTCAACGAAGCAAGACAAAAGATTGTAGCAAATATTGAAAAAGATTTGCCTTTCTTCTTTTTTATACAGATTTTCCAATTAAAAGTTATAATCAAGTTGTTTTTCTATTTAAGATCCACATAATTATTTTCTTAAAATACTAAATTTATAAAAGTCTCTTTTAAGGTTTGGGAGTAGTAAATTTCAATTTAACATAACATTTTTTATGACTATATGTTATAACAAATACTCTTTTAGCTTACGATAGAGGGTTTTTCTGCTTATCCTCAGAATCTCTGCTGCCTTCGACTTATTGCCTGAGACAGACTCTAACACGCGCAAGATATATTGTTTCTCAACGGTCTGTAATGGCAAAAGGCTATCAGATCGTAAGTTACTATCAGAGAGGGATCTTCTTTCGACTATTTCTGAAGGTAAACATTGATCAGTTATGATTCCATCCTCAGCCAGTATGACAGCCCTCTCAATAACATTCCTTAATTCTCTTATGTTGCCAGGCCAACTATAATTCAAAAGATACTGCATTATATTAGCAGACAGAGAGTAGGTAGAATTAGAAAAACTAAATTGTGTTAAGAAATACTCTACCAAAAGAGGTATGTCCTCTGTTCGTTCCCTCAGAGGGGGAATACATATGTTGAAAACATTAACGCGATGATAGAGCGCTTCATTAAAGCGCCCTACCCTAACCTCCTCTGATAAATCTCGATTGGTGGCAAAGATAAACCTCACATTTGCGAATCTCTCTTCTTTTTCTCCTACACGGCGATAAGTTCTGTTCTCTAATAATCTTAAAAGGGCTGACTGGCAGTCTATAGGAAGCTCGCCTATCTCATCAAGGAATAGAGTTCCTCCCTGTGCAAGCATAATCAAACCCTCTTGAGACTGCACTGCTCCAGTAAAGGCACCTTTGACATATCCAAAGAGCTCACTCCTCATAAGTTCTTTTTGCAATGTTCCACAGTTCTTGATCACTAAATGCTTATCCCCTCTGAGACTGTGGGAGTGAATCAATCTGGCAACCACTTCTTTCCCAGTTCCGCTCTCACCTGTGATCAAGACTGGAGCATCAGTTGGAGCTACTTTCTGAATCAAATATCTTATTCTTTTGATGCTTTCCGATTTACCAATCAAAACGGGCTGCCTATGAGGAGTTTGAGATTGTCTCAGTAAACGATTCTCTCTCTGAAGACAGACCCTCTGAAATGCCTTGTCCACAACTAACTCAAGCCTTTCTAATGAAAAGGGTTTAGTAATGTAATCGTAAGCTCCCTTCTTCATAGCTGTAACTGCACTCTCAATGTCTCCATGACCTGTTATTATAATAACCTCACAATCAGGTTGGCTGGAACGAAAATGGTCAAGAAGTTCTATACCATCACCATCAGGAAGACGGATATCGAGTAAAATAACATCAAAATCCCTCTTATTAAAAAGTGATAACCCCTCTTTAGCTGAAGAGGCCGTCATAATATTTCTATAATTGTTAGAAAGTTCTTTCTTTATAAGCAATCGGATATATTCCTCATCATCAATAACGAGAATAAACATTGGACTACTTGGAGTCATGAGAAACTTCTCCAGCAGAACTTAAAGTCATAATTGACCTTATAGGCAACTGCACAGTAAATGTCGTTCCTTTACCCAGTTCACTACTAACAAAGATCTCTCCGCCATGGTTTTTTATTATGTTATAGCAAGTTGACAAACCGATGCCTGTGCCTCTCCCGGCGGGCTTAGTTGTAAAAAAGGGCTCAAAAAGTCTATCAAGATGCTCCTGAGGTATTCCCACACCTGAATCTTTTACAGACATCTCAACAACTTCTTCTCCCACTTTAGAAGTGGTAATCGTTACATCACCCTTCTTTTCGGTTGCATCGAGAGCATTTAGCAAGAGATTTAATATCACCTGTTTAAGCTGAGATATGTCCCCATATACCATAGGTAATTCTTTGCATAGTTTTAGCTTGATGAAATTTTTCCCTCTCTTCTTAAAATGATGCCTTGTTAGTTGTACTGTGTCAGTAATAATAGAATTTAGGTCTAAAAGGGAAAGCTTTTGTTGTCTTGAGCGTCCAAGATCGAGTAGATTTTGCACGATATCCTTACACCGTTTGCACTCTTTCAATATAATATTAAGATACTCTTCAATCTCATCAGAGACTGATTTATCAAGATTTTTCCTAAGTAAGGGAAGCTTTCGCTTTAATCCTTGAGCAAAACCTGAAATTGCTGTTAAAGGGTTGTTTATCTCGTGAGCTATACCTGCAGCCAAAAAACCAATAGTAGACATCTTTTCTGCCTGATAGAGTTTTGCCTGATATTCCTTCTCAAGGGTTACATCTCTTTTGAGAATTAAAACACCTATGGGATAACCATCAGCCTTCCTTAGAGGAGAAGCTGTAATCTCAAAATGGTGGATCTTGTTTTTGATGGGTATCATCACAACCTGTCTTTGCACTTGATTAGTCTGGACTGCTGTAAAAATAGGGCACTCTGGACATACATTATCTCTCTTTCTGAAAACCTTATAGCAAAGTTTTCCAACTGGATCCCTTTCTTCAAAAAAATCATAGTAAAAGCGATTAATTGAGGTAATCTTAAAGTCTAATGATACTATTGCCATAATATCTGTAATACCATCGATAATGCTTTGTAAATGCTGCTGTTTTATATCAAGCTGAAGATTAGATGATTGGAGTTCCGAGATTTTTTCTTGTAATTCTCTATAGAATCCAAGTTTGATATACTCTATACCAATAAGATCTTGTAATGACGGTTTATTTTGGCTCACCATGCCTCCCGACAGATAGCTAATAGATCTTCCCAAGTTGCTTCTCTTGGATTTGTAAGAAGACAGGCATCATTATGAGCCATCTTACATAGGGATTCTAATTTAGGGCTATCCTTTACTATCTCTCTCAGTCTCCTATTAACATTAAAAATATCGAAAAACTCCTCAATAGCTTCAATGCCAGCCAAAGCCGTCTCATAGGGGGTGCCCACTCTCCCTATAAAAATCTCCCCAATGTGGGACATCTTTTCTATACATGACGGCAGATTAAACCTCAATACATGAGGAAGTAAGACGGGATGAACCAAGCCATGCATGGTATCAAACATCCCTCCAAGAGCATGAGCTAAGGCATGCAC
>JAOAFA010000023.1 GCA_026416535.1 Deltaproteobacteria bacterium | reverse complement strand
CCGGACCCTTTTTTGTTCCTGTATAGACATCTGTTGGAACTGGATGACCAAATCGCTCAGTATTTGCAGAATCAAGCATCTGCATAACTCTCACACCATATTCGCCTGTCTTCATTACAAGCGATAAAAGATTATTCAGGTCATTTTCGGTTAATAGAGAACTCATCACACTATGCATAAAACCCATTAATTCATAATCATATTTACCAAGAATGTATGAATGATATGCATATGCAGCCATCCCTTTTAAACCGTACAGTATGATGTCTTTCAGGGATTTAATATCTTCATTCTCTATTCTGCTCTTTAGTGTATTGTGTTCAGATATCATCTTTGATTTGTCACGGTGGAATTCGATTAGGCACTCAGGTGGAAGCTTGCTCGACCATTCAACCTTGAGATATTTTCTCAAATCCTCCATCAAGATTATTCCATTTTCAATTTTTTTAAATATCTCATCCTCGTCAAAATTTACATTAGTAATCGTAGAAAATAAGGAGTCTAACAAGAAAACATCTGCCTTCTTCTTCTCATATCTATCCTTTTCTACCTTTTGTGCGAGATAAGATACACCTTTACAGACACTTACCAGGATATCCATGAGATTTGACAATACCGGTTCTCTGCCGCATACTCCTGATTTCTCACATGCATAATTGTTCAATGCCTCCTGGCACTGATTACAAAACATACTACTCATAAAAACCTCCTTCAATTAATCTTTAATATCCCCACCTATTGTTATAGTAATATTTTTTACAACAATGTCTTTACCCGACCTTCTGACTGCCTCCTTTGCAATATGAACAGTACCAAAACAACAGGGCACTTCCATATGTAAAACGTTTATTGATTTAGGTTCATTCACTTTTATAATCTCAGTGAGTTTATCAATATAGTCATCAATTGATTCATCAAGTTTCGGGCACAAAATTATCAAAACCCTTCCTCTCAAAAAATCCCTATGAAAATCTGCATAAGCAAATGGGACACAATCTGCGGCAAGTAGTAAATCTGCATTCTTCAGATACGGGGCATAAGGACTGATAAGTTTCATCTGGACCGGCCAGTTTGCAAGATAAGATTCCGAGGGTTTATCATTTGGTTCTCCTTTACCCATTTCTTTTCTCTTAATTGTCATAGTGTTAGCCGACGGACAGCCTGTGTGATGAGCCGAGTCTTTTTCGGTCTCAGTAGGAATATTTATCCCTTTTTCCTTTAAATATTCTATTGCTTCATTGAGCAATCTGAACTCACCGTGTTCCTTTAAGTGCATAAGGTGGGCGATAATTACATTTTTGCCTTGTTTTACAATATTTTCCATTACTCTTTTCTCATCATAGGGCTCAGCCTCACGTTCAATTATCCTCAATGCACCAAGCGGACACTCTTTTACACATGCACCCAGTCCGTCGCAAAACAGATCTGAAATTAGTCTTGCCTTACCGTCGATAATTCTCAGTGCACCCTCAGGGCAATTAGGGATACAATTTCCACAACCGTTACAGAGATCCTCATTAATCTCAATTATTTTTCTTTTCATTATAACCTCCTAAAATAGATATTTAAAAATCAAATCAAATCTTCCGTGAAAAATCAGATACTTACCTGAAAATCTCATCACATCTCTCATAAACATCCTATTTTCTGACGAATAACACATTGACGGGCATTTTTTACACTCAGGTTTCGGGTCATATGGACACATGATTCTTTTAGTAACAGAATAGATAAACTGTTTTTCGCACTCCTTACACAGAATAAGACCATCAAAACTGAATCTTTCAAGAAGCCCCTTTCCTTTTATAACCGACTTATCTTTCTCGGAATGTCTTTTACTGCAATATATTTCAAAAAACATTTTCAGCACATCTATATCTTTTATGAGGGTTTTGGTCTTATGCTCTCTCATAGACTCCCTTAATAGTTAGGATTCCTAACTAATAATCTAAAAATCACTCTTTGTCAAGTTTTATTGTAACAATTTGAGGAAAACTGTTCAGAAATCAGGAGATATTATCTCTGAATCGAGTTACATATTTGTGGGCAAGTCTTGTAGGTTCAGGTATACGGTATATCGAACAACTGATTGTATAATTAATTGCTGATTTAAGGTCTATATAATTGCCTACTGATACAAATACAGGATTTGTATTATTCTTTGTTCTGAGTACTGCCCCTACAACTTTATTCTGGTACACAAGAGGAGTATGACTCCCCTTCTTATTCGGGGGTTCAGTGTACTCTCCGATCAACTTTGATTTGGCACAGCCTATTGTGGAGATTCCTAATACCGTCCCTATATGGGATGCAAGCCCGAAGCCCCTCGGATGAGCAATCCCTTGCCCGTCGCAAAATATTAAGAATATATCTTCTCTTACTTCTTTGAATGTCTTCACGACGATTGGTATTTCCCTAAATGACAATAGACCTGGGATATAAGGGAACTCGACTTTGTCTCTCTTATAATAAACATTAATTAATTCGAGCCTTGGGTATGACAGAACAACAACAGAACAAAAGATATCATGATCTTTATAGGATACATCAATCCCAGCTACATATCCATTCTTGATTTCAAGAGGAATTATCTTTATTTGTTTAGCTAATCTCCTCTGCAAATCAATATACTTATTGATTACTTCTCTTGAAATAGTCGCATACATCTTTAAGTCCACACATCTCACATAAAGGTTTTCTAGAATTACATATCTCTCTACCAAAAAGTATCATAGCATTGGAAAAACCAATCCAATAATCCTTAGGGATAATTTGCATCAGGTCATACTCTACCTTTAGGGCGTCTCTGTTTTTAGTTAAACCGAGTCTTTGAGAAACCCTTAGAACATGTGTGTCGACAACTATACCACTTGCAATACCATATCCATTACCTAATACAACGTTGGCTGTTTTTCTCCCAATGCCAGGAAGTTTTACTAACTCATTAATGTCTTTGGGTAGTTCGCCCTTATGCTTCTCAACCAGTTCTCTACAACAGTTTATAATATTTTTAGCTTTATTGTGGTAGAATCCGGTGCTTTTGATATATTTTTCTAACTCTTTAATATTGGCATTAGCAAAATCAAACGGGGATTCGTATCTTTTGAATAATTCAGGCGTGACTTTATTTACCCTCTCATCCGTGCATTGTGCAGATAGAATTGTTGCTATCAAGAGTTGAAAAGGATTTTTTGATTTTAGTGCAGTTGTTGCATTAGGGTATCTCGTTTTTAAAAAGTCCACTATTCTTTCGATCTTTCCATTATTTAACATTAGTTGACCCTTTCTCAATAATAGTTAATGATTTGCTAATTTCATTTAATAAGCTTGTATTAATTACTTCTCTCAATTCTTCCTCGTTCTGTGCAAAACGGAGCAAATTTCTTCTAAAGATAACCATCTTAAAACAAATGCTCTGATCCTCTCTCATCGTTATCAAGTTAGATAAGGCTAGCGGTGAGAGACCTGATTTAACATCCTCATCAGATGGAACCTCGTCAATCTCTATGATATAATTTGCTGTAACCCCTTTGATTTTTCCCGAAATATTCTGGAAAATAAAGTTAGTAAGTGCCTCCAGATATTCTTTTGAGATATTCAATGGTAAAGGATAATTTTCTGGATCCAGAAAGTTTGATTTTTTAAAATAGTGCTCTGACAAATCATAGTTTTTTTGTCTTTCGAGTATGATCGCCTTTATGAAAAGTGCCTCTGGATCTTCAGGATTGTAATTGAGTGCAATATCAGCATGCCTTTCAGATTCTAAAAATTTTCCGAGCATTAGGTA
Source organism: Deltaproteobacteria bacterium (assembly GCA_026416535.1). Lineage (GTDB taxonomy): Bacteria > Myxococcota > SpSt-1050 > SpSt-1050 > SpSt-1050 > SpSt-1050. Next base: position 3,867 of record JAOAFA010000023.1, on the reverse strand, counting down.
TATCTTTGCTAATGAACTGTGAGCCTCGCCATTTCTTTCATCAAGCTCGATTGCTTTTTTATATGCATCCAAGGCACCTTCATTATCTGAGGATAAAAATAGAAGATCACCAAGCCACAAATAAGGTTCAGGATTATATGGAAAGCTTTTGATTATTTGTTGTATCTCTTCTCTGGCTTCATCTATTTTTCCATTTTGATAGAGCTTGTCCACTTTTTCTAAAAGCCTTACTAATCTTATATCTTCAACATCCCGATTCCTTTTTTTCTGCATCGCCAATACCTACTTATTTATACTCACGCATTATTTGGCTAAAGAATCTTAATTTTTCCCTGATCTTGCTAAATACTGAATTGGGAGAATACTCCGAACCAATCCTTACACCAGACTCCATCCCCATAAGTATAGGAATACCCTCCTCAACTCTGTCAATACCATAGATGTGAAACTCCCCTTTTGAAACAGATTCTATGATTTCGTCTTTTAACACAAGATGTCTCAAATTTTTTCTTGGTATAATTACACCTTGTTTCCCATTAAAACCACGCCTCTTGACTAGTTCATAAAACCCCTCTATCTTTTCGTTTATCCCACCCACCGGCTGCACCTCGCCCTTCTGAGTCATTGAACCTGTCACTGCTATCCCCTGATATATGGGCACTTCAGATAAAGCAGATAGTATAGCGTAGATCTCGGCTATAGATGCAGAATCCCCTTCAATATCACTATAGGACTGTTCAAAACATATACTCGCATTTACGGAGAGAGGAATATCATACCCAAACTGTTCTTGCAAATAGCCGTTAATTATTAAAGTTGCCTTGTTAAATATAGGTCCTGCTAAGAACGACTGTCTTTCGATATTTATTATACCCTCTCTACCAACAGATACTGTTGCTGTTATACGCGATGGCTTTCCAAAAGTGGTATCAGGGAGCTCATAAATTATTAACCCATTAATAGTGCCAATTCTATATCCATCTGTTTCAATTATTATTACATCCTCTTCAATAGCCTTTTCCAAATTATCCTTAATTAATGAGTGCCTATGTTCTCTACGTCTTATGGCGCCAACTACATCAGTCGCCTTTATCTCACTATTTTTATTGAGTTCACTAATAAAAGATGCCTCTCTTAACAAGTCAGCGATATCGGAGAAAAGTGTTGTGAGTTTGTTGATATCAGATACCTTTGATATGGCATACTTTATCACCTCAATTATGGCCTCTTTATCAATCTTTTTTAAATTTTCCTCTTTGATTGTCCTGAGAATAAAGTTTCGATATTTAGATACATTTTCGGCATTGAGTTCCATCTCAAGATCAAATTCGGCCTTTATTTTGAATATCTTTTTAAAATCTGGGTCGAATTCACATAGAAATTGGTATAAGTCTTCATCTCCTATGATTATAGTCTTTACATCTATATTAATAGGTTCAGGTTTAAGAGATGTTGGATTCACATTTATCGGACCCTCAATATTCTGTATCTCCAACTTGCGATTTTTAAGTGTCCTTTTGAGCATACGCCATATAAGCGGTTCCTGGACAATATCATGTGCATTGAGGATTAAAAATCCCCCATCAGCCTTTAATAATGAACCACCCTTTATAGACATATGATTAGCGGGAGTTTTCATATTCTGATCCTGTGAAACATCTATAGTTCCAAAAAGCCGGCCAAATGTTGGCATTGTCTCATGTACTACAGGACATTCCTCACTCCCGGAATTATCAAGTATAAGATTAACTTTATATTTTGATAAAAGCTCATTTATTTTTTGCATCCTCTCTTCGGATTCTTCCTCAGGCATTCCGGTTATTACTTCATCCTTGAAGACGGATATGTTATCAAGCAAATCAGCTTTAATACCATTAAGAAATTCACTAATTTTTTCATTGTTATAACGATTGGAAATCTCTTCGATATAGCCATCTATATCTTTTTCAACTATACTCCTATCTAAATTTCTTGACTGCTCTTCAAAATCTTTGCTAATCCTACGCATCTCTTTATATACCTCATCAAGCTCTGCCTCCTTTTTTTTGTGCTTATCCAGAAGTACTCTAAATTCCTCTTCTTTTAGTTTGCCTGCATCTACGTACTTAGCTAGTGTATTCATATCTACTGGTTTTTTCCCTTGGAGAAAGGCTATCTGTGGGATGCTACCTGCTGGGGTCGAGAACTCTGTTAACACGAACCCGTCTTTTCTGAGTCTCCTTGAAAACTCCTCAACACGACTAGCCTGTTTCTTTTCAGCTTTGGTTCTAAGTTTTCTACTTTCTCTCGCATATTCTGGTTTATAAAAAAGCTTAGGTATTTTATCCTTTAATGAATTAACGAAATTATCAATCTCCTTTTTAAATTTATTCCCCATTCCTACTGGGAGCTCAATGAGGGAAGGAGCATCAGGATTTTTAAAATTATATACATAACACCTGTCAAGTAGCTTTTTTCTTGGCTTCTTTACTGACTTTAATAAATCTTTTACTGTAGAGGTCCTACCGCTACCAGAGACACCACAGACAAAAATGTTATAACCCGGAGAGTCTATTGATATGCCAAGCTTTATTGAGTCAATAGCCCTCTCCTGTCCTATTATTCCCGGCATTATACCTGTAAATTTTTCAGATTCTTCAAATAACCTTTCTATCTTAGTTCTAATAATAATGTCTTCAGGTTTTAATTCAAATTTCTTGATAAAATCATTTATATCAATCATAACATACTTCCTCAGATTTTGATTTAATCACTAAACGGAAAAACACAATTCAATAGCTTACATTCTCTAGGACAACTTTTTATCTCCTCACGTATTATATCAGCCTCCTTGGAATAGAATAACTCATCAATCCTTCTTTCAAGGAGATTGCCCACGGGATTTAAATTAAAACAAAGAAGGAGATTCCCAACATTATCAATGCCGATATCAGTATTACCTGCATTGCATTCCATATTATGATTTTTCCCAGGGTCTCTAAAATACTCTATCATAGTAAGCAACTGTTCTTTTGAGTTGCCGATTTGTCTATAAACATCCTTGTAAGCAATCACCTCCCTAACCGCCTTTTCGATCACTTCAATATTTCTTGGAAACAGAGCAAAGTCTTTATACCAGCCAGCATAATATTCAGTACCAAATGTGTTGAATACTGCCTGAAATGTAATCCAGAAGTTCTCCTTTATGGCAAATCTTACAAGTTCTGTTATCTCATCAGAATTAACCTCCATAATTGTCGGAGAGAGATTGATTGATGTAACCTTGGTATACTTTTTGAAACACATAAGATTCTGTAAAACCCTGTCAAATTCATCCTTACCCCTTATCTTTATGTATCTTTTCCGATCGAGGGTATCGAGTGAGATATTTATTTCATTTATCCCAATATCGCATAAAAACTTTATATCTCTCTCTGAAAAGACAGTCCCATTTGATGTTATTCCCAGATAAAACCCCTTTTCCTTTATATATTGCATCAATTCGTAAAAAAAGACTTTTACTGCTGGCTCCCCTCCTGCAATCTTAATCCTGACCGTATTATTCCCAAGCCAGTTGTAAATATCATCAATTATCTTCTTCCAATCGGATAATCCTACCTCTTTTTCAGGCTTTATCTTCCAGAATTCACAGTGAATGCACCTCATATTGCAATGATATGTTAAAACTATATGAATTGTCTTTGGCTTTTCAGGTTTCATAAAATAAAATCCTCACCCGTCATATCAGAAAACTCCGGCAACATCGAATTATAACACATACCTTCACAGCCACTTTCGAAGATCTTTTTTACAATAGACTTTGCCTTATTTGAGTTGAGAATGTCAACAAGACTTTCATTTTTGATATTACCGGCTGATAACTCCTTC
>JAOAFA010000049.1 GCA_026416535.1 Deltaproteobacteria bacterium | reverse complement strand
GTCTAAATCTGTGCTTGACGCTATATAAGGGTAACTATCTGCAGTTATACCGATTCCCTCTTCTCTTGCACTCTCAAGTAATTGGATCACCTTATCAATTTTACTCCAGTTTTGTCTTTCAGAGGTTTTCAAATGTGATATATGAACTTTAACAGATGTCTCTTTGCCAACTTTAATGATCTCTTCTATAGCCTCTAAAAGATTTTCGCTTTCACTTCTAATATGAGATGTATATATAACAGACCGATCCATTGGGTTTTTTAATATCTCAACAATTTCCTTAGTATCAGAGTACATACCAGGGGGGTATACGAGACCAGTAGAAAATCCACAGGCACCACTCTTTAAGGAATGATGATAAAGAGCCTTCATCTTTTGGAGAGCTCGACCATCAGCTGGTTTATCATCATAACCTATAACCGATCCTCTCAAATTGCTATGACCACACAAAGTCACAAAATTTAGTCCAATCTTCTTAGATAGAAGAATTTTAAAATACCCTTTCAAATCATGCCATCTTTCTTGGATTCCAAGATATTGTAATTCTTCGTCTCTACGTTTAAAAGCTTCACCATAGAGAGGTGCAGCTGAAAAACCACAATTACCATTTATTTCGGTAGTAATACCCTGTAAAAGCTTTCCTTCAGCTCTACCATCTAATAAGATATTGAACTCAGAATGCCCATGAACATCTATGAAACCCGGTGTAACAAATAATCCCTCTACATCTAAGATCTTATGAGCTTTGTGGTCTTCCTTTCCAAGGTAGGAAATTTTATCCCCCGATATCCCTATATTTTTCCTCAATGGTTCAGGAGAAATACCATCTATAACAAAACCATTTCTTATAAAATAATCGAACATCTCTCTAAAATGAAAATTTCATGTTAAATATGTCCTAAATTAGCACCCCTTTACTCATTCACAAAAAAGATGCGCTTATAAATAAGAATCAGCAGAATAATAACTTTATTAGCAACTCGGAAGTTACCTTTTGAATTTAGAATATTTCAAAGGGATAGCTTTGCCCTTTTGGTTAGAATTAGTTGTAGTATGTACAACATAGGTTTTATTGATAGGCAAACCTGAAAAATAATTCAATATTCCAGACACTATTGATTTGGCAATATCTAATCTAAATCTTTCATTTCTAAGCATCTTCTCTTCGTAAGGATTACTAATAAAACCAATTTCTAAAAGGACTGAGGGCATCTTAGCGCCTACCAAAACATAGAATAAAGCCTGCTTTACGCCTCTGTCGAATTCAGGATACTCAAAGGGAATTTCTGATACCAAAGACCTATGTATGAAACCAGCTGCCTTGATAGATTCATCTCTTTTAATTTCGCTCTCTAAGGAAGCTAAAATGATGCTTAATTCATCCCTTAGTCTTTTCATCTCTTTCAAAGATATTGCATTTTCCCTTGCCGCTACTCTCATCGCCTCCTCATCATCTGTCCAATTAAGAATATAGGTCTCTACACCATATGCCATTCGATTATATGAAGCGTTTGTATGTATTGAGATAAACATATCTGCATTAGCCCGATTAGCAATCTCTGCACGCTTATGGAGGGGGATGAAAAAATCTGCATCCCTCGTCAGAATTATCTCATAGTTTTGATGTTCTCTATGCATAATATCTCTCACTTTAAGAGCAATGTCGAGCACAACATCCTTTTCATACAAACCGTTGTATCCTACAGCACCTGGATCATGTCCACCATGACCAGGATC
>JAOAFA010000078.1 GCA_026416535.1 Deltaproteobacteria bacterium | reverse complement strand
CAGTAGCACACCCCAAGTCCTCCAGTCTTTTAGCCAAGATCGGATCAGCAGGCATATATGGTAGGACAACAAAACCATCTTCAATCATCATCTTCGCTGCAAGATATGTCTCAACGGGATCAGGAAGAAGGCTCTTTGGGTCTGGTGTAACCTCAAGCTTCACCCAATTTGTCTCTAAAATCTCCCGCGCTATCTGAGCAACTTTTAGAGCCTCTTTCGCATCCCTAGCACCAGATGTATTTGGCAGCAAAAGATATTTATTTCTATCAATAGCCTTCAAGATAGGTTCATCTTTATTTGTAATATCGACCCTCCTTACTGCAACAGTAACAATCTCAGCACCGGAAGATTGAAGGGCACTTCTTAGTATATCTGATGAAGCAAACTTACCTGTTCCTATAAGAAGCCTCGATTTAAACTCCCTTTTTGCAATCACAAGAGGTTTATCCACTAACCACCTCCAACCATCGTTATAATATCTACCTTATCTCCCTCTTCTAAAAAATAATCAAAATAGTCCTTCTTCTTTACAATCTCTTCATTGACACAAACTGCGATCCCCTCTGGCTTAATCCCTAGTTTGTTGAGCAATTCTATAATATTCAAAACACCGGATTCAAAAACAAATTCTCTGCCATTCAAAACTATATTGATCCTTCCCATCAATAACCTCACGCACTACGAATTTATAATATCAAACAACTAGACTGTAAACATAATTCATACTCACATCATTTTCAATATTTCACATCTATGAAACAAGATAAAAATGATAACTAAGGAGCTGAACACTGCATATTTACATTAAGACCTACATCTTCTACAGACAAAGGAGAAGCAGAAGGTGGAGTATTCCCTTGATTTATACTTTTAATAGGATATTCCCTAAAGTTCAAAGAGAACAGTTTTCGTGAGAAACTTAGTAAGTTTGAGAAACCGGATGGACAATTACCTGGGACTATTCCTTGTCTATCAGTTTTAACAATCCACAAATCATAATCGCTAGTAAATGAAATACTTCTTCCAATAGATATAATTCCTCCATCAGATACTTGCATAGAACGTGCAAACACATCCCATTTTGAGCCGCCATATGATCTCTGCCAAACGACATCACCCTTATCCGATATTCTTATTAACATCCCTTCATAGGATTTAGATTCTGATTCTGTTTGACCAGATACTATATACCCATTGTCTAAAATGCTCATATCAATAAGGATATTTGGTCTATTATCTCCATAAATATATGCCCAATATCCTGTAAAATCCTTATTATAAAAAATTACAGCTACATCATTACCGCCAAAGCTCGATGAATCAGTAAACCCTCCTATTATATAACCATTACTTACGGGAATAAAAACTTTACCATAATCACCTCCACTACCTCCAAAGTTCACTGCCCTACTAACTCCACCATCATCTTTCAATAATACCATAAGAAAATCATAGCCATTTAATGAAGTAGAACCCCCTATTAAATAATAACCATCGCTAGTGCGATATATTGAATATGCATATTCAGATATGTTAGTTGAAGGATTACTACCATCATTATATGAATACGCATTTGACCAAACTATTTGATTGTTATTGTTTAATTTAACAACTAAGATGTCTGAAATGTTATTCTTTATTTGATTACCAACAATAAAATAATTACCTCTATCCTTTAATATTGCCGTTGCCTCTTCACTACTACCAACGGTACCATAGACAAATCTCCACAATAATTCACCTTTATCAGATAACTTCAAGACAAGAAGGTCTTTATCAGTGGTTAGAGATCTAACTGAACCCAAAATCAAATATGAGATATCACCATTAGCATCCACATCCAAAATGGCATTTGTTGAATAATAAGCATACCCTACATAACCGATCCTCTTTGCCCAACTTATATTACCATTTACATCAAGCTTTACTGCCAGAATATAACTTCCAGAATTACCAACAAAAAAGAATCCTTCCCCTCCCCCCTTAATAGGAATTACAGTGCTACTAACCTCCTCATCAATACCTCTCACCCCGTAAGTCTTTGGAAAATAGTTATATTTCTCACACCCATCACTTCTACTATCATTCTCATCCTCCCATGCAACTCTACATTTATCATAGTCACAACTCCCATTTTTGCAAGAAGGCGTCACTACATTCATCTTATCAGCATCACAAACATTTCCACATCTACCACAATTCTTGACATCCCCTATTATATATGCCTCACAACCATCCTCGCTCTTGTTATTACAATTTGCATAATTTAATTCACACATACTTATATCACAGACATATTCATCAATAACTGTAGGTATACATCTATACTCACTAACTCTATCCCACCCCTTTTTCGTACAGTCATTTTCACAACTTCCACAATGAGATACTGATGTTAGTTCCTCCTCACACCCATCGCTATATTCTCCATTACAATCCCCATAAGGATATTCACAACTCTTAATTTTACAAATTTTATCATAACAAATAGTTATACTCTTATCTGCTTCACAAACATTATTACATTCTCCACAATTATTTACATCACTTTCCAAATCCACCTCACATCCATTCTCCCAATCGTTATCACAGTTCCCGTATGCCTTATAACATTTACATCGATATTCAGAACAATAAGCATTATCGTTACAGTTCCCACAACTTCCCCCACAACCATCATCGCCACATTGTTTATTCAAACAATCTGGTGTGCAATTTTTACACATTCCATTTTCGCATCCATATTCACAATCTATTTCCTTATATTCATAAATACATTGATTACTTGCACATTTTCCCTTTGAAGAAAAAACTCTCAATTTATGACTATCCATACATTTATTTTGAGGTGGGGTATTACAAAACTTTTCACTACTCCATTCATAACAACCTGTATTATTGTTAAAAATACATTCTTTTATGCTATCCTCAGATACGCACAATTTTTCACCACCATTACACTCATTAGTACATCCAATATCACGTATATCTCCAGTATCACCAGCATCAAGATATACATCAACACTGATATCCGTATAGTTAACATCGGCATCTAAATAACCAATATCACCCTCATCTTCTATATAATGAATATCACCTTCATCTTCTAATAGTGTATCACTTACTGTTACTGTATCACTTAGATATGTATCTTCTTTTATATCTTTAAATCCCTCTTTATCTTCCAAAACCGCATCTTTTACTACACTCTTTATATCCTTATTCCCAAATCTACAAATCCCCTCCTCAGAACAATATTGCCCACTCGGACAATTATCCAGCTGTGGATCACAAGGGGCCCCTTCAATATCAACAGAACACCTCACGTAAAAAATAGACACTATAGTAATAAACAAAAATAAACCAATATGACTTATGTGACTTAGCATCTTCATACCCTTTCACCTCCGATTCTATTTTATATCAAAAATTCTTCTCTTGCAATTTAAAAAGTTATTAAAGCTCTAAAAGATAGGCTTCTGCGATGTTGGGGGACATAAGTAAAACAAAACATCATCCTTGAAAGCCAAAAGATATTAGAATGTGTAAAAGAGCAGACCTTGTGAGAATTATTCTCCAAATAAGATAAAAGTTTTTCTTTAGTCTATGAACCTTCCTTCCCTATTCTGCAAAATAAATAGAAGAGATAAAGGAGGAGCGTTAAGGAGAATTGAACTTCAGAGAATCTTTTTTGTCTTTTCATAAATACCTATTCGTATAAACTACAAGGGTGAAGAAAAAGGTGGTCTTATTAATGAATAGGTATAGATTTAGATGGGAGGAAGAGTCTTTTAGGGTATTATATTCATTGAGTTAGTGATTCTAAGTGAGAGAGTGGCTAAAGATTTTAGAGAATCTTGTTAAGGGCGGTCTTAATAGGGTGATGCTTTTGGTATCTGATGATTTTAGTGGATTAAGATAGACAATTTATGCCTTTTCCAGAGTTAGAGTATCAACCTTGTTTTGTTCTCTTGAAGAGAAATCTTGAAAGGAAGATAAAGAAGGAAGATGTTATAAGGGTTTTATGGGAGGAGTTAGAGGTTATAAGTAAGATGGACGATTATACGAGTAATGTAATTGAGGAGATAAACACAGGAGGATATTTTCAATGTATGAGGGAAGTGTAGGTAGGGATATATGTTATAGTGAGTAGGATAGAGGAGACGAGATGGAAAAAATCGATACCACTAACAAAATCTGAGATTTACTAACTAGGACAGATGTTTGACTCCAGATTTATTGAAAAGACACAATCTTCTTGGCAAGTCTCGAAACCGACTTCTCAAAATCATTTATCCTCTTTATTATACCATATATTCATAAAACGCCCTTTGTCCCTTCCTCACGATCTATCTTCTTCTCCTCCATCGTTCTGAAATCACAATGACCAATAATCAGTTTACCACACCCAAACAGCCATATTGCGACCTACCATCCAATCTTCCCTCCTCAAATCATCTGCACAGACTTCATTCCCTTATTAAGTACCATTCAATTTATCTCTTTGAAATCAAACAATAAAATTAATCCCCAAATGCCTTTAGCTAATACTACACCAATTAATAAGAAGTACGCACAGGTAGAATTAATGTAAATCCAGATAATTACTACTCCATATGGAATAAACTATCATGGTGTTTCTCTACTTAAAACTTAAAAAGAGGATCATGAGGACAAGGTGGTAAAATCAAGATATGGTGAAATAGATGAAATTCCGTTGAGGAATTAGTAATTAAACGAGTATTATTAACTATTCTTACATACTAAACAGTTCTCATCCCGTTTGACTTTTATTCTTCGCATCTCTGCCAACAGTCCATTATATATGAGAAGATGACCCTCAATTGTCTGAAGACCAAGTATAAATTTTACTGCCTCTGTTGTCATAATGGAGGCAATCGTACCTACAACCGGCGCAAATACACCTGAATTAGAGCAAGTTTCAATACAAATTTGATTTGGAGGCTCTTCAAAAATACAATTATAACAAAAAGTCTTGTAAGGAATAACGAGCATTACATTTCCCTCAAATCTAACAACCGCACCACTAATGAGAGGCTTTTTAAACTTAACACTCAATCTGTTTATCAAAAATCTACTTTCAAAGTTATCGGTACAATCGACAATTAAGTCATAATATTTAAAAATATCCTCTGCATTATTTTCATTGAGCCTCTTGTCAAAAACATCTATCTTTACATCACTATTCATATCTTGAAGTCTCTGATAGGCAGCTTCTATCTTCTTTCTACCCACATCCTTGGTTGTGTAAAGAATCTGCCTTGGAAGGTTACTCAAATCAACATTATCACTCTCAACAAAACCAACTCTTCCAATTCCGAAACCAGTAAGATACATCAAAACTATGGAACCCAGTCCTCCTGCACCTATTACCAATACACTTGAAGACAGAAGTTTTCTTTGACCAACCCCTCCAATCTCTCTTAAAAGAATATGTCTCGAATACCTTAAAATCTGTTCCTCTGAAAAATCCATCGAACTACTCTTTCTTTCTTATCTTTATAATCCACTCTGAATCACTTATAGCCTCTGTGCCCAAATATTCTTGTCCATAATAGATAAATGCCGTAGGCAGATTCCTTAATGCTGCTATATTGTCAAGATGAATTTCGAGTATATCACCGATTTTCAACTCTTCAAGCGCGAGTTTCGCCTTAATCAACGTATAAGGACAGACCAAACCCCTAATATCGACTACATAAATATTGTTATCCTTTCCTTCCATAATCCTTACTTTAGTAAATCCAACTTCCTTTGACACTCCATAGAGATATCTGTATTTTTCCACTTATCAATACATGATGTAAGGAATACCTTAGCCTTTCCTATATCACCTTTTTGACTGTATAACTCAGATATGTTTATAAACACTTCACCATCGTCACCACATACATTAATAAAATTCTCATAATTTACTAAGGCTGACTCATAATTCTTAATCTGAAAATAGATATTGCCAAGTGCCTTAATTGAGGGACAAAATGTTGCACCCTTTTCAAGAGATTTATTATAATCAGATATAATCTCACTGATATGAGATAAATTATATTTCTGCTTTATATTTGCAATAAAATAATAGGGCTCAGGGCTTTCGGGACAATTCTCTTTAAACTTATTAAAATTTTTAAGTGCATCTAGCGGTTGTCCTGTCTCTGAATAGATTATACCCAACATCCTATATGCCAAACAGAAATTTGGTGATATCTGCAATGCTGTATTAAGCTCAGAAAATGCCTCCTTTAGCTGACCATTCTTATAATATGCCCAACCCAAATTTGCATGAGCAAAATGTGGAGATGAATATACCAAAAAGCTTAGTGCCTTCTTAAAATTCTCAATCGCATCTTTATATCTCCCCATCTCAGTATAGACCTTACCGAGGTTATTATAATAATCAGGGAGATTAGGATTAAGAGATATGGCCTTTTTGAGATGTTTTTCGGCCCTATTTAAATCGCCAAGCCCTAAATACATTAATCCTAAGGCATTATGACCATCTGCAAACTCAGGGTCCATCTCTACAGCCTTCATAAACTGTTCAAAGGCGGCTCTCCCCTGATTTTTATTGAGATAGTCACATCCAAGATCATAAGCTATTCGTGAATTCTTGATATCTCTATAGGCAGTCGAAGGACACCCAATAAGAAGTAATATATTAAAAAGAAGACAGAAGACGTGCAAGTTTGCGAGTAAACGCATCAGAAAAAATCTCCTGCGACAGTTTTGGCGGCTTAGCTTTTGCCTGAGTCTGAACCTCCTTATTAACATTTAATACCTCACTAATAGGTCTTTTTATCTCTTTGGAAATAGATGCCCTCCTCTCAATATATTTAGCAAATTCATCTATATTTCTATATGCAAATGGACATTCAAGAATGATGAGCCTTTTCTCCTCATCGGATGCCATCCTAAAATGCGTATTATTCATTATAAATCCCATATTCTCACAAAACACAACTGCCTCTTCTTCAGCCTCTGAATACGAATCAAGCTCTATGTCCTCATTATCCCAAAAATACACGTCAAAGGATCTGAGCTGACTATAATATATCATTATAAACATAGAAAACGAGTCCCTAATGTTTCTATAACCACAGATAAAAGCACTCCCCTCGGCTACACCACCACCAAACCTTGATATCTGAACCCTATTGGAACTCATATAAAGGGTGATTATATCCTCAGCTCTGATTGACCAAATTGCCTTATCAGGTCTATATTGATACATAGCTATTTTACAATTGCCTCTATTTCAAAGTCCTTAATTATAGGATTTGCATCCTTTGCAAAAAACTTATAATTTATAAGTGGTTTATCAATTACAACATTATTTTTACCAGCTGTCCCTTCTCCTACAATTACTTCAGTAAAACCTGTCGAAAGAGGGTCAGCAACAGAATCCTTACTCTTCACTCCCGTGAGTCTAATAGTATTCTTACCACTCTGTAGATGTTTTGTAAGGTCCATTACTATTTGTTCATCTTTATTAGAAATCTTCCTAATCCAGTTTCCATTTATGAATAAATCTATATCATAACCACCTCTTCCATTAGTAGATATCTGGGTTACAAGAAAATACGACTTTGCTTGGGTCACAGGAGATGAAGCCTTTTGACTCTGCTCATCCCCTGTCTTCACTATATATCCAGGAGCTGATATGTGGATGTTTCCATCTTTGTCAATCTTTACATTTACTGACTTAAATTCTTGATCTCGCACGCCGTCAATTTTTACACCATTTAAATAAATAGAACCGGCTGAGAGTGCCATAGAAAATATCAATACTAACATGAAAACAATCGCCTTCCTAAACATCCTTATCCTCCAAATTATGTAATATATTATCCCGAATTTTTTAAAAATCAACTAATTAAAAAATCATAACTCAAATCATAAAAGAGCCTTTGGGGGTACATAAAGTCTCCCGTATCCCTCAACAATTCTCTGCATCATAACACACTTTCGTATGCGCTTACCTCCCTTTGTATATGCACTAAATGTTAAGATAAATAAGAAGATAGGAAAAACAAAAAATTTTGCCCTCATTATAAAACTCTCCTAAAATTACCCAAGCCTTAATATTACTCCTATCATGAAATTTACATCCATCCCATCTATAAACCAAATTCTCTACGTACCACGACAATTTTGACAGCTTCATAACGAAAGGTTTAAGAAGAGTCATGCGCTTTTAATTCACATCAGCAATTATAAGATGTCATTACCAAGAGTAAAACTCATCATTAAAGAAGGAAACTCATACCAATCAAACATAAGAAATGTCATAGCCATATTTAGACAATTACACTTAGAACGATAGTAAACCCCGCCACCGTGATAAAGTAACAACTCTTTCTCAAAAGAATAAGTAATAAAATATACCATAGAGAGTTCTCGAAAAACAGATATATTAATACTGGTAAAAACATCACTAAGTCCATTTCGGTAATCTGCTGGGAAGAAATACTCAAACTCCTCATTAAAAATGATATATGGATTCTTCAAATAATTTTTTATCTTTTGATATTTCAAAACCACAGAATCTCCACGCTTATCACTTAAAGACAATTCGACTGTTGAATCAATATAAGGATCCGAATGTCCCCAATAATAAAACAAATCTCCCAAAATATTAAAATACCCCATCTGAATATCAGAACTTATAATCAAAGGTGTTAATTCTTTTCTACCTATCTCTTGATATCCCTGAGAAATATCAAAATAGAATACCTCTCTCGACACACCTCCCTTCCTCATATGAAAAAAATTTTTAAGATGTAAAACAGCGTATTGGGATTTCAAATAGTTATCTTTTTCGTCCTTAACTACTAGTCTTCCCTGATATAATTCATTATCTTTTGTATACTCAAGGAAGAAAAGGTTCTTATACTCAATAGATGGTCTAATTAAATGAACGAACTTTGCATAATCCTTAAAGAGGTCAATATCAAACACAAGGCTATACAATGATGTTGTAGTATTATACGAAGTTGCGGGTAGTTGATACCTCTTATAAGACAGATTCAACCTCTGATTCAAATCAATTGCGCCCAGAAGCTGATAATAATGATGAAGTGGAAAATCTAATGAAAACCTTTGAAATGATAATACCCTTCTCCTTTCATCATCCACAATAAGCGGTCTCCCCACATAATCTACTTTCTTGTAATCATAAGAAAAGCTATAGTAGTTTACATAGTTCACATCAACCATAAAGTCGGTATTAGCAATTAAATATTGTGGAAGAAGGGTAAATGTTAGGGATGGTAATCTTTGAGATTCAGATAATCCTACATCAGAAAATAGATTAAAACTACCTGGTTTTAAGCCTTGTTTAAAATTCTGGTAAAAGTCACAATAAAGATTTAGTAGAATGTTGTCTTGAATATAACCCGAGTAGAACCTACTTATAGTATATTCGGTATTTCGCTCCCAAAAATCAAACAAAAAATCAAACATATACGTTGAATCACTTACCAAATTAGTAGTCATCCCCAATAGAATAGAATCCGAATACTCATACCTATGGTTATTTTTCAAATTAAACCTCTTATCGTATACTGAGTCCTCCTTTGCATCCAAATATGATAACATCATCTTTCCATATAAATTTTCAAGAGGTCTATACCTAAACTCCAAAGAATACATTTCTTCTTTTCTGGACATAATCGTGAAATACAAGGTAGCATCTGCACTCACACCAAGAGTCTGATAATAGGCATTCCTTAGACTATATCCAGTAGTAGAATTAAATCCCATCTCAGGGAAAAGAAAGCCAGACCTTCTCTCTCCCACAGGCACTAAAATTGCGGGGATATAAAATGAAGGGATATTGTAGAAATAGACTACATTCGACAAAGATAATAAAAATTTATCTTTCTCATAATAGACAGAATCAGCAGAAAGCTCCCATGTATTATCATTCTTACACTTACATAGTGTATACTTTACATCCTCTGCAAATATTTTATCATCTTCAACTTGCTTTAGATATAGCGCCGAAAGCCTAATCTTATACCCAAGAATTTGATCAAGTTTATCCCCTTCATAACCCAAATAGTCTTTAGGATTAATAGAAATTTTGAGAACATAACCCCTTAAATTGAAAAACCTTCTTACCTTTAAATTCTTTAACATCTCTACCTTACCACAACTTACTAAGATAGAGTCATCTAGAAAAATTAAGTTACCATTTATAACACTTTTATCACCTGTCTCGAAAATCTCTAAGCTATCAGAAAAAAAAACAAAAGTATCACCCTCGACAACTACATTTCCATCAATCAAATATCTGTGCTCTTTTTCATAAATTCTTAGCCTATCCCCTTTTAATCTTATTTCTTCAGAGTTGACCTCGATATTAAATGCAAATACAATTAATAGACTAACAAACAGGTAAAATCGCACTTACATTATTAACCTGTCAATTCACACCTTCAAAATCAATATACAAAGCATTTGACTCCTGCTTTGTAATAAATGGAACCCTCTTTTTCAACCTTATTTCTATTTTTACCACTTTCATATGGCCACCCTCAACTTGCGGTGAGATATAAGCAACTGGCGAATTAAAAAATGAAGTATCAAGAGGTCTTCTATTATTCTTCTTTGGAATATCCGTATTATATATTTCCACAACCAGAGTTTTATCATCCTTTTCTTTAATAGAGTATTCAGCTTCATAAATAGTCTTTACAAAGACTCTTGAACCCGATGCACTCACCTGAAAACCTATCCATGTAAGTGAGTTTTTCCCACTCGAACTAGCCTTGCGAGCAGTAGGCTTGAAATGCTCGGGACGACTTTCACTCTCGTTAGAGGCTACCTTAGCTGGGGCAGGAGTAAATTTAATCTTCTTTTTCTCCTCAACAGGTGGAGGTTCAGCTTTTGCCTCACCTACCGTCTGCACAGAAGTCGACTCACTCAACTCCCTCGGGGGTTCGTTTGAAGCCACCTTAGCCGGAGCAGGAGTAAATTTAATCTTTTTTTTCTCCTCAACAGGTGGAGGTTCAGCTTTTGCCTCAGCTACCGCAGGAGCAGGCGTAAGCTCAGATTTTGATTCTGATTCCCTAGGAGTTGATTCAGAGGCAATCTTTGGCTCGGGTTTTACCTCTTC
The DNA here is from genome assembly GCA_026416535.1 of Deltaproteobacteria bacterium. Lineage (GTDB taxonomy): Bacteria > Myxococcota > SpSt-1050 > SpSt-1050 > SpSt-1050 > SpSt-1050. Next base: position 9,459 of record JAOAFA010000078.1, on the reverse strand, counting down.
CTGCTGTTTCGGAGTTACCTCAACAACATTAGATGGCTCCGCGGGGACCTTCGCTGATTCCTCAACAGATGCAAGTCTAACCCCAGCAATCCTCACATTTATCCCATCATCTGTTGGCTCAATATTGAACTCCAGATCAACAGTGGTAATTATCATCACTCTCGTTAAAGGTGAATCCTGGGAACCCATCTGAGAAACGGCTATCTCCTTTATACCATCAGAGTTCACCCTTATTGAATTCTTAACCTGTCCCCCTTTTTTACAGTCAGTAAAATCCAAAACAATCCTAAAAGGGTCCGTTAGTTTCATGCTCGTGAAACTAACGGGTCCATTAAAATGAATTCCCACTACTGCACCGGTTGAATCAGAAGATACATTTATACTTTGGAGAATATTAACCGGTTCTTGTGCATAAAGGAATGTAGAAATAATAACCAACACAACTAATAATAGATTCTTATTCATTCACTCCTCCTAAATTAATTTAACTAATACCACTTATTCTCCATTTATGCAAATTTTTAACACTACCTATCTGAAAAATACTTTCTACCTTTCCAATAAACTCCCCTCTTCAAAATATACTTACAAGCAGATCTTATTGCTATCCCCGCTACAATAGTAGAAGATACAAATGCAAATACAGAATATAAAGGATACGTATTACTTCTTAGTCTTAAATACATTTGAAAGAATAACACAAGAAGATAGGCAGAAATAAAAGCTAGGGCCACTTTATTAGGCAACAACACAACTCCATATATGAGCCAAACAATGGGCATATACGAAAGCACCATCAACATTAATATCAATTTCACCAGATTTTTAAAATCCTTTCCTATTATTAGATACAAATTCTTAGTCCAACCCTCCATAAATTCCTTAAAAGTCTCATACATCCTAATTAAGAAAATGTCTTCACCGAATCCTAAGAAAATCTTATACCCCCTCTTCTTTATCTCTTTGGCCAATGCCGCATCTTCGAGAACAGCATCTTTAACAACCTCATGGGTCCCAATATCTCTATAAACCTCCTTCTTTATAAAAATAAATTGTCCATTTAGAAATGCATCACTCAATTCATGTCTGTTCACTCTCTTGGGCGAATTAAATAAAGTTACTACAGCTCCAACAGTCGGCAGCAAAAGCCTCTCAAAGAATCTCTGACTCCTAATCTCAGGAAAAAGCGAAAGGCAATCTATGGAATTCCTTTCTGCAAAATCAGCTACGGTGATCAAGGCATTTTCTTTTAATTCACAGTCAGCATCAACAAATAATACCCACCTAGAATCTACTGACACTTCATTAAAACCCGTTACAAGAGCCAAATTTTTACCACACCAGCCATTTTTGTAACTAGAGCTTACTATCCTGAGATCTTTAAGGCTACTTTGAAAAGATTTTACCACATCAACCGTACTATCCTCAGAATTATCATCTACAACAATTACTTCAAAGTTTTCGTACTTCTGCCGTTTGATTGAATGGAGTAAATTGACTATCCTATTTGCCTCATTCCTGGCGGGCACAACAATACTTATCTTAGGCATAAATATAGAAGATGACACCGACCTTAAGCGAGTACCGCTATTTAACTCCATAAGCCCTTTTGTAAAAATGGCAACCCACATAAAAAAGACAAAACCAGAGAAAAGATAAAATACAAACATACCCAAAAATAGAATTTTATGAGATTTTCACTATTTTACGTGACAACAGCTCTACTAAAGCAAACAATGTAAAATAAGGTGTCTGTCCTATACCGACTATACAATCAGCTACCGAAATATTCCCTTTCTTGACAAGGTTGAGAACCTTTTCGATTGAACTCAGCCTCATGCCTTTTGGAGGCAAAAAATTTTCATCTATCTTAACTACATTCTGACTACCCTGTGTAGCCAAATCAAGTAGAGATGAAACAGGTAGAGTCTGAAGCTTTGGATTAATAGTAATTATCCTATCCTCAAGACCAAACTGATTGGATATCAAGTTAATATAATATCGCTCGCTTCTAATATCATCGACATTCCTTTTTATGATGAGTGAACAGTGTTTATACTCACTATGATCAAACTGTGGAGAGAACTTAAAACGGGCATCCTTTATTAGAAGTACATCTATTAAGGCATCCTCTTTAACTTTCTCTCCAAATTTACATCCCGCCACAGTCTTATTACCCAACACTATATAACCATCGGCCTTAAATGTGTAAATAAACAATGTCCCAATCCCTTGGCGATCTACATATATCTGAATTAAATCATCTATTGAAACCTGCTTTAGGTCACCAACAAAGGCTGGTTCCTCCCTCCCATCTGGCAATGCTATTTTCTCCCTCTTAAGAAGGGTTTCAACAGTAGCCCTTAACTCTTCAAACGAAAACGGTTTTGTTATATATCCTGCCGCCCCCAAATCAATCGCCATTTTTATATCTAGGTCCTGGTTCTCCACAGTTAAAAATACAAACGGTATCTCTTTAAGTCCCGGGATATCTTTTATACAGGCTATTAATCCCCATCCATCCATAATTGGCATATTTATGTCGCTTATTATTAGTTCTGGCACTTCGTTTTTGGCAATCTCGAGTGCTTCCTTTCCATTTGAGGCAATTAGAACATTGTAACCCATCTTCTCAAAATAATCTTTCAATAACGATGACACCATAACAGAGTCATCAACGACAAGAATAGATGGAGTCATTAGCCCTCCTTTAGAAACCGCTTTTCGCCTTCGCTCTTCCACCATTCCTTCCAACGTTCAACTGCCTTATCCCTCTCTTTCTTAGGTGCATCATAGAAATACCCGAAAAACTCCCCAGTGATCTCTTTTAATTCTTCGATAGAGAGATATCTAATATTCTCATCTTTATGACTAAGTCCTTCTATCATCCAAAGTATTCTAGGAGTTTTACTATGCTTTTGCCACCATTTTGTCCACTCCTTAGGATTTAATCCAAAATCTTCTTTGCAGATATCTCTTAGAGAGTTTAAAGCCGCTTCTCTGACGGACTCAGATTTTGATGTAAGTAATTTAATCAGCTGTGGAACAGACTCCAAATCTTTAAATTGACCTAACGATAGTGCCGCCAACTTGACCTTGTCATTATCATTTGAAACCAATTCAGAGCGAAGTCTGGCCAAAACCATTGAAAATTTAGGGAAATTCTTATACCTATTTAGGACCTCAATTGCGACAAGGGATATTTTTGGAGAACTATCGAATATCGCCTCCAAAAGATGAGGAATTGCCTCTTGAAATCTGAGCTTTGAGAAGATGAAGACAGAATAGAATCTTATAGTATGGTTATCACTCTTCATAAGTGGCACAATATACGGAAGTGCCTCCTTCCCTATACCTATAATAAGTTGAATCAGATTTGAGTGCTCCTCAACATCTGAAATATCAGAACTTGACTGCATTAAGAGGTCGATCTTGAGTCTGCCCGGAAACCTTTTTGCAATATATGGAAGTGCTTTCTCCTTTTCTGCTATAAGCTGGTCATATGCCGGAGAATTTATAGCATTTGGGCTTTGCTCTATCGTATCAAGGAGGAGGTTTATCCTATATTCCTCCTCTTTTCTGAATAGCTCCTCTTTTTTGTCTTTTGTTACAGATTTTTCCACAACAGACTTTTCTACATTTTCTCTGATTTTTTCATATTCTACTTTTTCAGTTACATTCTCAAGAGACATCTTTTGAGAATCTTTTTTAGAACCTGCCTCTTGATAAGACTCAACATACTGACTTAACTCCTTAACCACTTCCTCCGAAATCTGATCAGTAGACTCAGACACAATATTTTCACTCTTTGTTTTCTCTTGTTCAACAGCCGCCGATTGAACATCTTTAGGTACATCTTTTAAGACGTCAGACAGATTAGAGGCTTCTGAGTTCGAGATGCCCTCCATAGGACTACCTCTTACAACTTCAATCCCCTTTCCACCTTCTCCGTCAACCAACCTTTCTCCTTCTTCCCCTTTGTACCTAAGCACCACTTTATATGGTGGGGTATTGAACTTCAAAAATCTTATCAACTCTTGAAGCTGATTTGATACAACGTGAAAAAAAGTCAGTATATGTGGTACATCTTCTCCTCTCACTAATAATTCTCCATTATCTGCATAAAATACACCTATAACTTTTCCAGCTACCGTGATGGGAACTACTAACACATTAGGCGGATATGGTCTTTTTAACTTCTTAATGAAAATTTCATTTTCGCCCACAATAGGCACTACGCCCAGGAAATGCGCTCCGGTCTCTTTTACAAGTTTAAATATGTTATCCCCATTTACACTTAAATCAAGTGTCTTAAATTCCCGATCAATACCTCTATCATTACCCAGAAAACTGAATCCCCTTACTCTATCCCTTTGAAAGATAAAAATAGCACAAAAGTCAAAATATTGATACGCATATTTAAGGGCATAAAACATTATGGCATCACGGTCTTTTATACTTTTTATATCTTCAAGTGCTTGCTCACGCGAATAAGTATAAGGCTTAGTCGTATCAGTATCGATGATCTTAACCTCTATAGAAGATCTACCAGCCACCTCTTTCCCCCGAGCTAAAGCATCTTTAGCATTTTCCATGTGACTTGCGGACTGCTCAACAACTCTTTTATCCTTCTCAATATCAGACTCCCTCCTTATGTTCTCAACACTCTTTACCTCAAACTTTTTATTCCGAATAATTGAAAATAACTCTTCATATCTCTTATTTGGCTCTACCTTATAATGTTTGCACAAGAGGTGCTCTATCCAAAGATCTGGAGCTATAAATGGCTTCACATCCATACCGAGCAGAAAAGAGACCTCTTCTAGCAAGGCAATATCAGTAGGATCACTTATAATGAGTGAGATTGTATTATGTTCTACACTAAATGGGATCATACGATATCTTATAGCGAGCCTCGCCGGGAACAATGCTATAATATCTTTACTAATATCCTCAACCTTTTCTATGGAGATCGCTCTGAGGCGAGATACCATCTGAAGGTATTTAATAATAGTCTCTTCATCCACTGCCCTTAAATCCAACAAATTTGTATCTATTCTGCCCCCCTTTTCAAGTTGAAGCTGTTCAGCAACAATCGCAATGTCTTCGGTAATTATCTTATCCTGCACCAATCGCTTTAATAAATTCCTCTCGAATTCTGTCATACTATCCTATCCCACTTGACTGTTCTTTTAACAGAGCAAATTAGAATTGTCAATCAATCAAAACACTATTTCTTCTCAGGTTTAAAGATAGTATCGAATCTATAGCAATAATTTCTCCACTTTTAAGGACCTATAAACATCTGTCCAAGCCACTCCGACGAACCAGCAATATCAAACCAGTCAGGTTCTTTTGTAAGTAACCTTAACTCCTGAGCAAAAGTCTCTTTATGACTCTTCTCAAAATCTATGAGATAGGACAGAATTTTCCTCACAGATTCTATCTTTGCCCGCCTATACCCCTCTTGGTAAATTCTAATCGACTCCTCTTCCATCTCAATTGCCTTTTTAAGTACATCCTGATGACTCATCTTTAATAATCTCTTGGGGATATCTGGCTTCTTAATTAAATATTTATTTGGAGATATCTTCTTTTCACTAGTCATCTCAAAAAATAAACCTTTTAACATTTCTCTGTGCTCTCTCTCTTCGTCTGCTATATTCAAGAGTCTTTTCTTTACAACCCGATTATTCACCTTATCCGCAAATGCCTTATAAAAGGCCTCAGCGTTTATCTCCTTAGCGATCCCTAATCCTACTATCTCAACAGTAGTCAAATTATCTGCTATTTTCATCCTGTTACTCTTTTTACGCACCATCGTACATACTCCTTTCATGCCTCTGATGCCAATCCTCTGGTGATTTCAAATATTCGATTGAATCCACAATTGATATTAGATGACCCTCCTCTTCCTTTATAAGTCTTGACAAAAATTCTTTTATCAGCGGGTCATTTGTCTTAGTAAGTGCATTTTGATAATGCTTTATTGAGCCCTTCTCCATCTTTTCGGCAGTCTTTAATGCTTCTACCTCAGCTTTATACTCTTTATCATCCTCATAATCAGAAAAGATCTCGTCAAATATCCTTCCCTCAATTTTACCTAACTTAATATCTTTCCTAAAAATCCTCTTATTAGAAGCTAAACTTTTAGCTATATGGTTTATCCTTTGATAATGCAGTTTCTCCTCTTTTGCAAGATGTAAAAATAGCTTTTTTACGAGCCTATTCTTCGAAGAAGAGGACATCTTTCTATAAAAATCAAACCCATTAAGTTCTAACTCTAACGCCTTCTGTAGAATTTTTATAAATTCATCCATATTATAGACTCCTTGGTTAAAAACTCATGGTTCGTAATATAATTACCATTAAAATAAGATGTCAAGAAGTTTTAGTCTCTCATTTAGTCTACCTATAAAGAATAAAAGAAAAACCTATATGATAAAAATGACACAATAGATAAAACACCTTATTTATTATTTCCCATTAGGCAGATATTATTATATATAGCAGTTAGACAGGAGGCACAGAGGTATGAGAAAGTTTTGCTTTACCTCTTTAATTCTTGCAATACCAACTCTAGTATATTCCAATAATACCACAAGGGTATCTTTAGAGGAGATTCAAAAGGCAATAATTGACAATAATCTTTACTGGACAGCATCAGAGACAATATATAGTAAAATGACACATGAACAGAGAAAGAAGGTTTTTGGACTCAAAATTCCAAGAGACATACAATATAAGAGCAACATATATGGGACTCTTAAAATGTCACTCCCAACTTCTTTTGATTGGAGAAATAATAATGGGAATTATGTAACTACACCTAAAGACCAGGGCGACTGCGGGAGTTGCTGGGCATTCGCATCAATAGGCGCATTAGAGTCAAAGTACTTAATTAACAAAAAGTTGCCAGGGCAAAACATAGACCTCTCAGAACAGATACTTGTCTCATGTGATATGTCCAATAGCGGATGTGATGGAGGACTTTTGACAAATGCCGCATCTTTTATGCAGGATAGCGGAACATATTTGGAGTCTTGTTATTACTATAGTCCATCCTCAACAGACCCCTCAACCACAAGATGTTCAAGAGCATGTAATGACTATAAAAATAAGATAAAATTTTATAGAATTAAAGATTGGATAGGTGTTGAACAGAACGTAAATGAACTTAAGGCTGCTGTATATCAATATGGACCTATTCCTGTTGGAATGATCGCTTGTGATGATTTTCAATATTACAGCAGCGGCGTTTATAAACATATAAAGTATGATTGCCCAAAAGATGCAGGACATGGGGTTCTCGTAGTCGGATGGAATGATACTGGTAGATACTTTATAGTTAAAAACAGCGCAGGTAGATATTGGGGAGAAAACGGATACTTTAGAATTTCTTATGACGAGGTAAAAGACTGCTATAATGCAAATAGCCAAACATATACATGTTCAAATTTCGGATATATGGGAGTGGCCTACGGAGATGTAGTGAGCGATGCAGATGCCGTCCAGGTTACAATAGCAACAGACCCATCAGGACTCGAGCTCAATATTGATAACATTGTTTTTAAGGCTCCAAGGACATTTAACTGGATAATAGGGAGTTCTCATTCTGTAAATGTAAAACCTGAACAAAAGAGTGCTGATGGAAAATTTAGGTATTATTATGACTCTCGCTCGGACGGAAAAGATATGCTAGATCCTATAATTGCACCATCAGTCCCATCCACAATTACATTCAAATTTATAACAAATTACCAATTTAAATCTGTCCCATCTGATACAAATGCTGGCAAGGTTAACCCTTATTGTAATCCAGAGTGCTGGCTTATGCCAAACTCCCAAATAACACTTACCGCAACTGCAAATGCTGGTTATGAATTTGTAGGCTTTAGTGGAGATATTAATACCACTCAAAATCCTTATCAATTTAATATTACAAAACCTACCTCTGTGGTAGCAAACTTCAAAAAAAGTGTTGTTCCAACCTACACAATCACTGCTTCAGCAGGACCAAACGGAAAGATTGAACCAAGTGGAATAATCAATGTCCCACAAGGTGGTTCGCAGACATTTCTGATAACACCCAACCAAGGTTACCACATTGATCAGTTACTTGTAGATGGAAAACAGGTAGCAAGTACAAATTCATATACCTTTTCGAATGTATCCTCAAATCATACAATCAGCGTAAGCTTTGCAATAAACTCAGTTCCCACCTTCAAAATCGTAGCATCAGCCGGAGAGGGAGGAACCATTTCTCCATCAGGAACAATTACTGTTAAGAAGGGAGCAACTCAGAGTTTCTCAATTACCCCAAATAACGGCTTTTCCATTAAAGACGTAATTGTAGATGGAAAATCACAAGGAAAAATAAACTCATATACATTTAGCAACATTAATTCAGACCATCAAATTTTTGCTTATTTTGAAAAGAATAGCGTACAAAAGGAATACAAGAAACTAAGCATAGATTTTAGAGGTAATGGCTCTGGAACAATAGTATCAAATCCTTCGGGTTTGAATTGTAAAAATGATTGTTCAAACTGGTTTGAAAAAGGGACTCAGGTCACCCTAACTGCAACACCAAATTCAAATTCAAATTTTGACGGATGGAATATAGGCTTTTGTGGAAAAAACAAATCATGCAAAATCAGTATGGACTATGATACACCGGTAGTAGCAAACTTCTCACTGAAAGATGACAATACCGGTAGTACAGAGGAAAAGAATGAACAGGCTGCGGAGGAAGTAGTACCCTCATCTGGCTGCAGCTGTTCCTATGTAGACTAACTTAGTTTTCTCCTATCAGAAATAACAGAGAAGATCACAGAAATAGTAAGCACAGTAAATATGAAGGCGAGAGACCATTCTACCTTTATATGGGCAAAATCCTTAATAAGCATCTTTATCCCCACGAATGCGAGTATAACTGAGAGTCCAATATCTAGATATTTAAATCGTATCATAAAATTGTGTAATACAAAGTAAAGTGCTCTCAATCCCAGAATCGCAAGAATATTTGATGTATAGACAACAAACGGATCAGTTGTGATGGCAAAGACGGCAGGAATAGAATCCACTGCAAAGACAATGTCAGTAGTTTCAATTGCAAGAAGGACTATAAACAGGTGAGTAAAATAAAGTTTATCCGCTTTGTAAAAGAACCTCCCTGAGGTATCTGCTGTTATCGGAAGCAATTGGTTTGCGAGTCTGATTACAAAGGATTTCTCAGAGTGAATATCCTCATCTTTTCAGATTACAAGTTTTATTGCAGAGTAAATCAGGATTATACCAAAGACATAAAAGCGCCAACTGAATTTATTTACAAGGGCGACCCCCAGAAAAATCATTATTGCTCTAAAGATAATCGCCCCAAGGACTCCCCAGAACAAAATCTTTTGATGATACTTTGGATCTACTTTGAAAAACTTGAAAAGAACAATAAACACAAAA
>JAOAFA010000077.1 GCA_026416535.1 Deltaproteobacteria bacterium | reverse complement strand
GACAGGATATAGGTGGTGCCAGATGGGTTAGACCCGAAGGGTATGCAGTTGTAACATTTTATGTAGATGACTCCGAGAACAAGACCTATAAGGATGGTCAAATGAAATGGAATGGATCTTTTACTTGGGATGAGAAAAGTAATATTGCAGTTTTCTCCTCATCCTGGTTGCCAACAGATGGCCCCTTCCCACCACTATATGATGACGGTCCTATATCTCAAGGCGGACATGAGATGGAGGGTGCGGTTGCTGGTGACCACATCTTTTCAACCGAAATTTATATAAAACCAGACAAAGACAATGATATGGTTTTTGAATACGGACTTATTAATGAGTGGAACAACTGGATATGGGAGGGACCTAATGGTCAATTTACCATAGAGAAAGGATTCACCGGAAAAATTGATGCAAAAGGGATAAAGTTTCACAAATTCGGAGATATTGATGCTAAGATTATTATTGATATGAAAAATATTCACCAGGATTTCAAAGGTGGGGGTAACATAGAAAGTGTTTTTATTAAAGGTTCGATGAATTCATGGACCCCAGTTCAGATACTAGATAATGGAAAGGATGGCGATGAAAAGGCAGGAGATGGGATATATACCTATCTCCACTCAAAACATTTGGGGGTTCATGATGGTTTGCTATATATGGGTCAGCATGTCCAGTTTGTTTTTGTATTCAATAGTGAAGAGGGGATTGAATATAAGGTAAATGGTGATGCTGTAGTTGATGGAGTAAAGGCTTATACAGACTATGGTAAGCGTGGAGAATTTCTGGAAGAGGAGATATCTCTGGAGCTGGAGTCAAGGGGTAAATCTAAGAATACTACTATTATAGTAGGAAGAGGTAAAGGTGAAACAGCCACCCCGATTATAACTTTTGTAGAGCCTGACAAGGGACCTATTACAGGAGGTACAAAGGTCTCTATAAGGGGTAAAAATTTTAAACAAGGAGCCAAAGTTTACTTTGGAACAAAATTAGCGGAAAATATCCAATTTTTAAACACTCAGGAGTTAGGCGCCCAAACGCCACCCAATAATAAGGGTAGTGTAGATGTGAAGGTTGTTAACCCAGATAACAAGGAGGCTGTATTTAAGAATGGTTTTACATATGAGGATATTCCAGCACCAAAGATATTCTCTGTTACTCCGGATAAGGGGATTACAGAGGGGGGGACTGAAGTTACTATAAGTGGTAAGGATTTTATGAGTGGTGCAAAAGTCTTTATAGGGAACGAGTGCAAAATGGTTAATTTCATTGATTCATCTAAATTGATATGTAAGACCTCTCCTCACAAGAAAGGAATAGTAGATGTTATTGTAAAAAATCCCGATGGGCAACAAGATACTCTATCTAGTGGGTTTACTTTCTACGAGGCTAATCCCAAAGTTGATTGGTGTAATATTCAGTGGCCATTGGAAGTAACCGTTGTGGTAAATAATGAAACAGACACAATATACTCACAAGTATATGAGGAAGGTGTTACTGAAGGTATAGGTCAAGGGAAGGGGATCAAAGCGCAATTAGGTTATGGTGATGTGGCTTCCTTTCCGGGATCCTGGATTTGGGTCAATGCGGTCTTTAATGTGGATGTCGGAAATAATGATGAGTACATGGCAAGGCTAATCCCAAATAAGGTGGGAGAATACAATTATGCATTTAGATATTCTATGGATGATGGCAATAATTGGGTCTATTGTGATAAGGATGGCTCAGATAACGGCTATTCCTCTGCTCAGGCTGGTGTTTTGAAGGTAATAGAAAAGGCATCAAATCCGCCCAAGATTCTATCTGTTAATCCAACAAAGGGGAGTACTTATGGAGGTGATCCTGTAGAGATCATAGGTGAAAATTTTCTGTATGGGCTGAAGGTATATTTTGGATCGAAAGAGGCCTCTCATATTATGGTTCAAAATTCAGGTAGCGTAGTATGCAAGACTCCCGCACACCCTGCTGGGAAAGTAGATGTAAAGGTTGTTAATCCTGATGGGCTTTCTGCGATGTTGGCACAGGCGTTTGAATTTGAGGCACCAGCACCCCTACCTCAGTGGGGAAACTTGCAGTGGCCATATTCTATCCGCGTACCTGAGAATTCTCCATCTGAGTTTATATACGGACAGGTATATCATCCAAATATAACCAACGGTGAAGGTCAAGGTCTGGGTATATATGCGCAGATTGGATATGGCCCAAGGGGAGTTTATCCACTGGATGCTTCATGGAAATGGTTAAGTACTGAATATAACACTGATGTGGGAAATAATGACGAATATAAAGGTAAGATTGTTATTCCACTTAGTGGACATTATTCCTATACCTTTAGATATTCATTTGATAACACAAATTGGCTTTACACAGATATTGATGGTAGCAACAACGGTGTTTCTATTGACCAGTTAGGGAGAGCAGCTATTGGAGACGTTGTTGATTGGTGTAACATACAATGGCCAGAAAATCTGATCATGGGAATTAATGAGGGAAGAGATGTTTATTCACAGGTGTATCTTTCTGGGATTACTAACGGTGCAGGTCAAGGTGCAGATATAGTAGTTGAATTATTGTACACTGACAAATATCCATTTACACCTCAAGATGGTACTCCAATAACAGCTTTATACAATATGGATAAAGGGAATAATGATGAGTACAGGGTTACTTTGAGCTTATCCAAAGTAGGGACCTATTATTATTACTTTAGAGTCAAGTATAAAAATGGTCCTTGGATTTATTGTGACCTCAATGGAACTGATGATGGTTTTTCATACGAAAGGGCAGGGCGCGCTGAGATTAGGTAGATTATGGCAAATATAGGTTATATACAGGTTACAAGAAGGTGTAACCAAAAGTGTAGATTCTGTTCTAATCCAGAAATGGAGAGAGATATCTCAGTTCCAGCTGCCAAAAAACTGATAGATGAATTCATCAGACTTAAATACAAAGGGGTAATCTTGACAGGTGGAGAACCAACGCTTTTGGATGAGCTCCCTCAAATTATCCATTATTGTGTTAGTAAAGGGTTAGATGTCAGGATAATTACAAATGGTCAAAGATTATCAGACTTTAACCTTTTTAAATTCCTTTATGATTCAGGGCTTAGATCTATCCATTTCTCAGTGCATACAGTTAGGGAAGAGCTACAAGAATTTTTAACATGCAAGAAGGATTCGCTTAAAAACTTATTTTCATCGATCAAAAATGCAGGAAGACTGAAAATGACTACTATGATCAACATAGTCATCAACAAATATAATGCCGACCATTTGGACGAGATTGTCAAAACTTTAGTAAAAAAGTTTCCATATATAAAGCATTTCATATTTAATAATATCGACCCTACGATGAATCGCGTAAGCGAAAACCCAGATACAGTTGCAAAACTAACCGATTTTGAGTTAAGCCTCTATCGTGCATTGAGTTTTCTTCGAAAGAGTGGTTATTCGTTTAGAGTAGAAAGGGTTCCTCTATGTTATATGGTTGAGTTTGCTGAATTTTCTACGGAAACTCGTAAGATAATTAAGGGTGAAGATAGAATAGTAAACTTCTTAGATGATAAAGGTAAAATTGTCCAAGAAAAGTTTTATCATAGTAAAACTGATGTCTGCCGCATATGTACATATAATTCCATATGTGCAGGACTATACGAAATGGATACATATTATAGTTCGAAAGAGCTTTATCCTCTTTTTTTGGATCCAAAACCAGTTATAAGGAGAGTATTACAATCGGAATAATCTACAACATAATAGGAGCAATAGGTCTACTTGTTTCATCATTTGTTCTCGTTGAAGATATTATTTACAAGAAAGTAAGAAATGAGGTTATATTTTCTAGTCTAGTACTTGTTATTATACTGACTCTAATTGCTTCACTTTATAGTAGGACATTATTACCTGTTCAAGTATTTGCCATAAGATTTCTAATAGCCGGTATAATCAGTAGTGGTATTTGGTACTTCAAAGGGTGGTCAGCCGGAGATGCAAAATTCTTTTGGCTATTAGCCCTATTTTTTCCTATAGAGGGGCTTAGCCCTGTGAACGTGCTTAATGAGATATTTGTTTTTTTGATTAATGTATTTGTGCCAGTAATCCCAGCCCTCTTAATATCATTATTATTTAACTTCTTAAAAAAGATAAATTATTATAAAGGCATAGATATTAGAATGGCTACCATCTCCTTCTTAAGAAGTTCTATGATGGCAGTAATGATGATGCTAGTATCCAGAGTAATATATGTGAACTTTCTTACACATATTCCACAGGGTAAATATAATCTAATTTCAACGCTTTTTGTGTTCTTTCTTCTATCTTCCATATCAAAACTCTTTGAAGGAAGGAAAATGATTTTGATAGCTGCCCTAGTCATTGTTATCAGCAATGTCATGATTTTTGTTCAAATGGGTAAAGATGCCGTATCTCAGATTTATTCTATTGGTTTTCTTGCAATGATTGTGGTTTTTTTAAGAATATTTTACGAGTCTGTCTTAAAGTACCTTGATGTTGAGATAGTAAGAATTGATAATTTAAAAAAAGGAGATTTACTGTCAAAAGAATTTGTCGAGCTTTATAATTTAAATAGAGGAGATATTGGCGAAAAATTAGGGGAGATCTTTATGGATGGTCTAACAAAGGAACAGGTATATATTTTAAGAGATTATCTCAAGAAAAATAACATAGAATACATAGAAAGACAAAGAACCTTCTCATTTTCGATATATTTAGTAATAGGTTATGCATTTACATACTTTACGAATTTTGACAATGTTACTTTCCTTATTCGAAGGGTTCTTAATTTATAAATTGGCAATGGAAACAGAGTCATTTAATATAGAGGATTTTGAACTAAATATAAGTTTATTCAAATTAGTAAATGAGAACCGCTCCATTTTTATGGACAATCTCTTTACTATTACAAGTATTTTTGGCAGGGCAGAAGTAATAGTAATTATTCTCTTGTTTATGATATTAAAAAAAAGGTTTTTAGAATTTAGGTTATTGCTTTTATCATCCGTAATTACGGCAATAATAGTAGTAACATTAAAGATAGTTATGGCAGCGCCAAGACCTGCTTCTATGCTTGATAATGTTCATCTCCTGCAGCCATATTATAGAATGTCTTTCCCAAGCGGAGATTCCGCTGTGGCATCGATTGTTTTAGTATTTTTCTTTAATAGATCAAATTTGCCTTTTAGGATATTGCTGGTAGTCTATTGGATAATAATATGCTACGGTAGAATTTATATGGGAGTGCACTTCCCCCTTGATGTATTGGCTGGATTTTTAATATCACTTATTTCAATGCATGTTGCTAAATCTGTTCTTGGCTCACATATGTTAAAAACACTAAAAAACATCTTTTCAAAACAAAATGTTAGCTAACCTGTAATTCCAAGTAAGTTCTCAATTCTCTTTTGGTTTTCTAAAAACAATTCATCCTTTCTGGTTATCATCTTGTCAACGACTTTTTTGATCTCATCACAATAAGAGCGGTCGCTTATCGAAGAGAGGTTTATATATACATTATATAAAGCTCCTTCACAAGCTGCCTTGAGCAATAAGTTGGCAACTCCAAGGTCAGATATTGCATTCTTATTTGATTTATCAATTATTTTGTTAATAATGGATAATCCTTCAATACATTGTTTACCTGTTTCCAGTGGAACTGCAATTGCTTGTTTTGTAGCCTCTTCGATTGCCTTCTTCCTCTCAGATTTCTCTTCATCTGTATTTTTTGGCATCTTAAATGCTGACATGACCTTATCAAATGCCTCCGCATCCTCTACTACAAGCTTTTTTAGTCTATCAGAAATTCTCGATACCTCTATTTGGTTATCATTTGCAAATTGATGGAATTCTTCATATTTTTTATTAGAGGCTGTCAGATTCAAAACCATACTTATAAGCGACGTACCAAGAGCTCCAGCTATAGCAGCGACTGAGCCACCACCTGGAACAGGGGAACCTGAGGATACATCATCCAAAAATTCCAATACACTTTTACTGAGCATAGTGGCCTCCTATACCATTAGATCCAGAATTTTACTATAGGGATCAAATTTATATAGTGAGTTTAATCCTAGCTTCTCTATTACTAAATTAATTGTATCAGTTTGATTCATCTCGCTCCCACTTGAGTAGAAAAGCGCTGCCTTTTTGAAGGCATCAAAAGGTATAAGACCTACTATTTCAGAGCCCCTCACTTCAGCCTTCTCTTCGTCTGCATATTTCTTAATTAGCTCATAAGCAGTGTGCATGCCTGTCACATTATAATCCGTCAGGTTCATAGAAACCTGAGCGATATTATATTGTTTTAGTTCAACCCCCATGGCCTTAACCGCCTTCAACTTGCCCGGTATCCTTGTCCCGTCAGGGAGTTTATAGCCGCTTTCTCTAATATTCTTGGCAATAAAATCAGCTACTTTTACACTTGTTGGGAGGTCGTCTTTATAAATATTAACATTATAGGCGATTAGAAATTGTCTGGCGCCAATGACAGAAGCCCCAGATTTTGCAACAAATTCCTGTGGACCATAGTCAGGCTTCCATTCCGGACTTCTCATCTTTTCTGGTAAAGCCTCGTATTCTCCCTTTCTAATGTCTGCAAGATTCTTCCTTTGAGGAGTTGTGGCAGAATACTCATACAGATATACGGGGATCCCTAGTTCTTCTCCGACTCTTTTAGCTAAGGCTTTTGAGAGTGTTATACACTCATCCATAGAGACATTCTTAATAGGGACAAAAGGGAATACATCTACAGCACCCATTCTCGGATGTTCTCCTTTATGAATCCTCATATCAATAAGTTCTATCGCTGTCTTAAAAAATTCAAACCCGACATCAACTACAAACTCAGGTTCACCTACAAATGTGATAACAGTTCTGTTATAATCGGCGTCTGGTTCAACATTCAGTAATTTAATGCCATTTCTATTTATTAACACGTTGGATATTTTCTCGATCTTTTCTCTATCTCTTCCTTCACTTATGTTTGGAACACATTCAACTATTCTATTCATAATCTAACCTCCATTAAAAACCATCAAATAGCATATAGAATAATCAATAGCAACATCTATGAGTTTGATAGTTTAAGTTTTTTCTCATATATTCTAACAAAAATGAGACCCAAAAATACATTGACAAATATGATAAAAGTTGAGGTTATTGAAATAAGTGAAAAGCTTTTTTCGTCAAGATAGTTATATGAGATTGCGGCCAGTACTATAGAAAATTCACCTCTTATAGTAAGCAGTCCAAATAGTAGATTTCTGAACATGTTAGAAAGCTTTTGTGGATATAAGATATAGGAGGCGAAATATTTAGAAGCTATTGATATAATTGTTATGGTAAAGATGAAAAACCAATGCTCCATCGCAAAGCCGGTATTTATGTTTAAACCAAAATGAAAAAAGAAGAATGGTGAGAATATATCTTTTATAGGCTCAAATGCCTTTTTTATATCAACACGGTAATTGATAGTTTTTAGTATCGAACCTATCATGAATGCCCCTATTGCTTCAGAATTTATTAATTTATGTGAGATAAACGATGAGAATACCATAATGGCAAACGAAAAAAGGGTAATCGCCTCTTCTGTGCTTTTATTAATTAAATTTTTTGTATTCTTCATTACAAAGTAAATTATAGCTAGGAAGATGGGAAATATAAGAATGTTGAATATTGGTATGAGCACGGATTCGTTTTTGAATTCAATGAATAAAATAGGTAAGATTAATATTAAAGCGGTTATTAGGAGATCCTGAAAAAGAGCTATATTTATTACCTTCTCAGCAAAACTATAAATAGTAAATTTTGATTCTACAATGATTTTTAGATTTATGGCGCTACTTGAAACATAGAGTAGTGCGGCGAGAAATAAAGTAAACTCTATATCCATACTTATGGCATATATAATAACAATTGGAAGGACAAATGTGACTAACAAATCTACACTTCCATCATAAATTACTTTTCTAATATTTCTTAAATACCTTAATGGAGAAATCTCAAAACCTATACAGAAGAGTAATACGAGTAAACCAAACTGCGATAATAAAGTTATTACTGTGGGAATTTCTCTAAAGAGAGGTTGTAGGAAGATCCCGCCTAATATGAAGAGTGGTATGGAAAAAAAGTTAAGAATGTTGGATAAAAAAGACAAAGAGAATAACACGATTGCTGATATTACAATTGGATATAGATAATCCATAGCTTTTAGTCATTAAACAACTTCTTGAATGATTCTATTGACTCCTTTTTACCAACGACAAGTAATACATCCTGAGGAGATATATTGTCATTGGGTCCTGGACTTGGAATAGTCTCCTTCTCTCTAAGAATAGCTACCACAGAGGCCCCTGTCTTTTTTCGGATCTGAATTTCACCAATTGTTCGAGATTTGAATGTGGAGGGTATTTTAAACCATTCTATTATCAGGTTCTTGACAAGTATATCCATTTTTTCAACTATCTTTTGATGCACCTTCTGGGTTAGGATTGAGCCAATATCTATGGCCTCCTCTTCAGTCATTTCCGAGTAGTATTCTGGTATTTCACTTTCTTTGCTTGAAAAAGCTATCTCGAAGCGTCCTGATTCATGTTTGATAATTGTAATGATCCTACCATTCTCCAATTCTCTCCAGTATTTTACTCCCACACCAGGCAATTCTGATTCATTCATCATCTTCCTCCTCCTTTAACCTTAGCCCACGCTCTTTCATTAAATTAACTCCAAATTGGTATATATAGTCAGCTAGTTTTGATAGATTAATTACATCATACTTGTTGTACTCGATTAGTAAATCCAGACAGTCTTTATCACCAGCTAGATATCCCTCCCATAATTTTACAGCATCATATCCATCCAGATCTTTAATTTCGGGAGGTCTATAAAGTCCAATCCTCCTTTCAATATTCTTAAGTCCTCCTTTGAATTGGTTGCCCATGGAATTACAGACAGGTTTCATATCAATGTGTGCTATATTTTTAAAATATCTTGTTCTAAAGTATCTATTTATTACCGGGAAATCAAAAAGTCTCCCATTAAATGTAATTATCATATCGTATTTTAGTATTTCATCTTCAAAGTGTTCAAGGTTTTTCCCGTTTACATAACACTTGTAACCGTTTTCACTATAGATACCTATGACTGTTATCTCAGAGTCAAAGCCAGACCTTCCATCTGTCTCAATATCGAGGAAACAGGAGAATTTTTTAAATTCCTTATATACCCTCCAGGCGTTTTTGGGTTTGAGTCTTAGTAAGAAGTAATTGATATCTTTTTCGGAATACCTTTTGTAAGATTCTCTTATTTCATCTTTTAATCTCTCTAATTTTTCATTAGAAAAGAAGGAAATTTTCTCTATTTTTAAGAGGTCATCCCAATAATGAATATTATTTTTATATAGCTGTATCTCATTTTTTTCGCCGATTCCTTCGAGGTGTATAAATGTGTTAAACAACATAAGAATAAATACGGATCATATTTTATCAGTTTTAATCTAAATTGCAATATCATTCATTATCATTAATATTGCTGGTATTGCAAAATATGGGAATGTTGTATTTTGCAGGCATATTGTCTATAAGAAGTGAGGAGGGTAAGAACCGGGATATGATAAGTCTTTGATTTAAACATATAGGTTTTTATTATTGAATATAATGGGCGATGATAAAGAATATAGCAGCAGATAAAATATTCTCAATCGAATGTTTTGGCTTGTAGTCAAAACTACCGCTTTTGTTAAAGTCGTAGAAGATTTTTTATAACATCTTAATCATTTGACAAGTTGATTCTATGTTGCTATTCAACTTCTACTTTCCTGATGGGAGGTGAGGCGTCTTGAGGACACCTGTATTTATCCTTGCTATTAATCCGGGTAATACATCAACGAAAATAGGTATTTTTGAGGATACAAAGCTTTTATTTCAAAAAAATATTGTTCATAGTGACGAGGATTTGAATAAGTTTAGTTCGATTATATCTCAGAAGGATTTTAGGCTTTCTTGTATACTTGAAGAGATAGAAAAGACAAAGTTTGATATGAGGACGTTGAGCTGTGTAGTAGGTAGGGGAGGACTTTTGAGAGCACTTGAGAGTGGAACTTATCTAATAAATGAAAAAATGTTGTCTGATTTAAGAAAAGCCGAGCGAGGCGAACATGCATCAAATCTTGGAGCTATAATCGCTTATGAAATTGCATCAAAGTACAATATCCCATCTTATATAGTAGATCCTGTCGCGGTAGATGAAATGGACGATATAGCAAGGATCTCTGGTTTTGTTGAGATTGAGAGGGAAAGCCTCTTGCACGCGCTTAATACTAAAGCAGTAGCTAAAAGATATGCTAAAAAAGTTGGGAGAAAATATGAAGAATTAAGATTGATAGTCGCACATCTGGGAAGTGGAATTAGTATCTCAGCTCACATAAATGGTAGAATGGTAGATGTATTAAATCCAAGAGACGAGGGACCCTTTTCTCCTGATAGGGCGGGGGGGTTACCAGCGCTACAACTTGTTAAGCTTTGCTTTTCTGGGAAATACGACTTCAAAACACTGGAAAAGAAACTATTCGGTGAGGGAGGTATATACTCATATCTTGGGACGCGCGACTTGAAAAAGGTAATAGAGATGATCGACTCGGGAGATTCAAAAGCAAAGTTAGTTTTTGATGCAATGGTGTATCAAATATCCAATTATATTGGATATATGGCACCTGTCTTGATGGGTAAGATAGATTGCATCATTCTAACAGGTGGCATGGCACATGAAAGGAGGCTTACAGATGCCATTTGTGAAAGGATATCGTTTCTTGGCAATATAGAGATATTTGCTGGCGAAGATGAGTTACATGCACTCGCCGAAGGTGCTTATAGAGTTGTAATGGATGAGGAGCGTGTAAAGATTTATTAAAAGAAATAAGGAGAGTATATGTCAAAGGAGATTTTGTCAGGCAACGAGGCAATTGCTAGAGGGGCATATGAGGCTGGTGTTGCCTTTGCATCGGCATATCCGGGTACACCATCCACGGAAATACTTGAAAACATCTCCAAATATAAAGAGATCTATTCAGAATGGTCACCAAATGAAAAGGTGGCTTATGAGGTAGCTTATGGTGCCGCGCTTGCAGGGGTAAGAGCCTTGGCAGCCATGAAACATGTAGGTGTTAATGTAGCAGCAGACCCTCTGATGACCTCTGTATATACAGGTATAAATGCTGGAATGGTTCTTGTTTCTGCAGATGATCCAGGGATGCATTCATCTCAAAATGAACAGGATAATCGAAGGTTTGCATATTTTGCAAAGATGCCTTGTCTCGAACCTTCTGATTCCCAAGAGGCAAAGGACTTTTTAAAACTTGCTTTTGAGATCTCCGAACAATTCGATACTCCAGTAATGTTGAGGGTAACAACAAGGGTGTGTCATTCGAAGTCCATTGTCGAACTAGGTGAACGAGAAGATGTCCCTTATAGGGAATACAAAAAGGATTTTGTCAAATATTGCATGCTACCATCGTCTGCTCGAGTCAGAAGGGTTGAGCTTGAAAAGAGACTCTCAAAACTCAGAGATTATTCAAATAGTACGCCAATCAACAGGATTGAAATGAATGATCTAGATATCGGAATAATCACAAATGGCATATCCTATCAACATTCAAAAGAGGCGTTTCCCAATGCATCAGTTCTCAAGATAGGAATGAGTAATCCTTTGCCAGACAAAATGATAAAAGAGTTTGCCAAGAAAGTAAAAAAGCTGTATGTTGTGGAAGAGCTAGAGCCATATATGGAAGAGCAAATTAAAATGATGGGAATCGAAGTAATGGGGAAAGAAGTAATACCAAACATAGGTGAGTTAACACCAGATATTGTGAGAAATGCTATTTTGGGCAAAAGTGTAGCGTTTGAAGTTCCTAAAATCCCATTAAGACCTCCCATACTATGTCCAGGATGTCCTCATAGAGGATTCTTTGCTGTTGCATCAAAACTTAATCTAACAGTCCTTGGCGACATCGGGTGTTATACTTTGGGAGCATATGAGCCTCTAAGTGCAATAGAAACCTGTTTATGTATGGGTGCAGCAATAAGCCAAGCGGTTGGTTTTGCCAAGGCATACAAAGGTCCTAAAAAAAACAGAATAGTTGCTGCCATTGGGGATTCAACGTTTATTCATAGTGGAATCACCCCTCTTATTGATGCAGTTTATAACAAAGCAAATGTGGTAGTATGTATTCTTGATAATGAAACTACAGCTATGACAGGACATCAAGAACATCCCGGGACAGGTAGAACACTTATGGGTGAGAGCACTGTAAAACTTGATCTGGAATCCCTCTGTAGAGCAATAGGTGTCCCACATGTAAGAGTTGTAAATCCTAACAATTTAAAGGCGACTGAAAAGGCATTAAGAGAAGAGTTATCATTTGATGGAACATCCGTAATCATTTTTAGAGCTCCTTGCATAGTAAGAGACAAGAGTGTCTGGAAGAAGCCGCTTATGGTAGTAAATGAAAAATGTGCTGCCTGTGGATCCTGTTTTAAGATTGGATGCCCAGCCATTACAAAGGACAAGAGTGGAAAGGCGACTGTTAACCCAATCCTTTGTGTAGGTTGTGGTGTATGTGTACAGATATGTAAGGCAAGTGGGTCAGAAAAATGCAAAAATGTAAGTATAGGTTATTGTTCAGATATATGTTCTCAGATATGTAGATTTTCTGCTCTCGTAGAAAAGGAGGAATGATGAATTTCAAAAATATGTCGGTGGTATTTACTGGAGTCGGGGGTCAAGGTGTAATTTTGGCAAGCGATCTACTTTCAGAGGTAGCTCTCATTCATGGGATGGATGTTAAGAAGGCAGAGGTTCATGGAATGGCTCAAAGAGGAGGGTCAGTTATAAGTTATGTTAAATTTGGCAATAAGATATTTTCTCCACTCGTAGAAAAAAGGTCGGCCGATATACTCTGTTCGTTTGAACCACTTGAGGCAATAAGATATATTGACTTTATAAAAGAAGATGGTTTTGTGATTACAAATACAGTTAAAAATTTTCCACTAACAGCTATCTTTGGCAAGATACCTTATCCAGATAATCCCATAGAACTTCTATATAAGTTTACAAGCAAGGTTTACGAGATAGATGCCTTAAAAATAGCCCTTGAGATTAAATCACCAAATGTAGTAAATGTAGTATTATTGGGAGCGATTTCCAAGTTGTTGCCATTCTCAGATGATGAGTGGTTTAGGGCTATACAAAAGAAGGTGAAGGCAAAATTTGTCGAGGTAAATAAACAGGCGTTCAGTAAAGGGAAGGAAGCGATTTCATTTTAGAGGTTTGATATGATAAGGACGTTTAAAGAAATTAGGGACAAAGTGAAAAGCTATGGTAAGAAGTTCTTTATTGTAATTCCAGCAGCAGATGATGAAATCTCTATAGAAACAGCACTTGATGCTAAACGTAATAATCTTGCCGAATCTGTTCTAATAGGTGATAAAGTGCGAATAATTGAAATCCTCAGGGAACAAGGCGGTACAGAATCCGATTTTGAGATAATAAATTGTGAAGATTATTTTGAGGCAGGTAGATTAGCAGTTAGACTTTGTAGAGAGGGGAGAGCTGATATACTTTTGAAAGGTCATCTCGACACTGCTCTTTTATTGAAGGCAGTATTGGATAAGAATGAAGGGTTAAGGACAGAGCGATTGCTCTCAGATATATTTATTTTCGAGGATCCACTGTGGGACTCAAGGGGGGGCAAGCTTGTAGGAATCACCGATGGGGGAATAACACCACTGCCAAATTTAGAGCAGAAAAGACAGATGCTTGAAAATGCTGTTGAGGTCTTTAAGAAGCTCGGATATAATAAGCCCAAAGTAGCTGTAATGAGTGCTACTGAAAAACCTAATGAAAAAATACCTTCTACATGGGATGCTAAACTTCTCGTGGAGATGTATAAGAGAGGAGAGATTAAAGACTGTATTGTAGAGGGTCCTATGGCACTTGATGTAGCAGCTCATAGATGGTGTGCCGAACTAAAAGGGATTAAGTCGGAGATTGCTGGTGAAGTTGATATTATGCTCATGCCGTCCTTCGAAGCAGCGAATATGGTTGCAAAAGTATTTG
Organism: Deltaproteobacteria bacterium; assembly: GCA_026416535.1. Classification (GTDB taxonomy): domain Bacteria; phylum Myxococcota; class SpSt-1050; order SpSt-1050; family SpSt-1050; genus SpSt-1050. The sequence continues at coordinate 2,757 of JAOAFA010000077.1, read as the reverse complement.
TTTTTTATATGAATAGACAGATTGGACATGTTATCAAGGGTGCCAGTGTCCCTGTTTTGATAAATTCAAGAACTGATAGTGCACAACTAAAGATAAATTCAATAGCACTGTCAATATTAACGAGTTTACAATAAGTGAGGAGGTAAAAAATGGTTTTTAAAAATGAGCGAACCTTTTTTGAAATGACAAAGGCCAAAAAGGTAGAACTTTTTCACAAAAAATATGATGAAGCTGTTGAAAAAGTTAAGAAAACTTTTAGTACCCATTATCCCAATTATATAGATGGTAAGGAAGTGTTTTCAAGTGATGGTGAGTATGAGGTGATAACTCCGATAAACAAAAGCATTGTAATAGGGTATTGCCAAAAGGGAACCGCTGAGGATGCTAAAAGGGCAATAGCATCAGCAAAAGAAAGATTCTACAAGTGGTCTAGAACACCTTATCAACAGAGGGTAAAGATATTTCAAAAGGCTGCAAAGATAATGTCCCAAAAAAAATTTGAATTAGCGGCGCTTATGACATTTGACAATGGAAAGAATAGATATGAGGCTATAGCAGATGTTGATGAGGCTATTGATTTCTTGAATTTTTATTCATATTTGATGTTAAAAAATAAAGGCTTTGTAAATAAAATGGGCAAGCCTTTTCCAAATGAAGACTGTACAAGTGTTTTGAAACCATACGGTGTCTGGGCTGTTATATCCCCATTTAACTTTCCACTTGCAATCACAACGGGGATGAGTACTGGAGCAATGATTACAGGAAACACCATTGTACTAAAACCAGCAAGTGATACTCCCCTAATGGCAATTAAGTTTTATGAAATAATGAGGGAGGCTGGTTTACCTGACGGAGTCATGAATCTGGTAGTAGGGTCTGGTTCAACTGTAGGAGAAGAGTTAATCTCAAATCCAGATATTGCAGGTGTAGTTTTTACAGGTTCAAGATCTGTTGGCAAAAGGATATTCGCAAAGATGACATCTGATATTGTAAAACCTTGTATCACGGAACTAGGGGGGAAGAATCCTATTATTGTGACTTCAAAGGCGAAGTTGAATAAGGCGATAGAAGGTGTAGCAAGATCTGCCTTTGGATTTGGGGGCCAAAAATGTTCTGCCTGTTCAAGGTTGATTGTCTTCGAAGATATAAAAGAAAAGTTTATAGAAGGTCTCATACAATGGACGAAAGAGAAAGTAATAGTCGGAGATCCAACAAAGAAAGAGATATTTATGGGACCTGTGATAAATCAAAAGGCTTATGATGATTTTGTTCATTATTCAGATTTGGCAAAAAAAGATGGAAATATCATACTCGGGGGTAATAGGTGTGAAGAAAACGAGCTCAGAAATGGCTTCTTTGTAGAACCGACAATTGTGGATAATCTTCCTCTAAATCACGAAATAATTAAGACGGAGCTTTTTTTACCAATAATGGCTGTTATTACTGTCAAAAACCTCGAAGAGGCACTGAAGATTGCAAATGATACTGAATATGGACTTACGGCTGGTATATTCACGGAAAATGCAAAAGAAAGAGAGTATTTCTTTGATCACATAGAAGCTGGGGTAACATATTGCAATAGAACAGTTGGGGGTTCAACAGGTGCTATGGTAAATGGACAGCCATTTGGTGGTTGGAAAGCCAGTTCCTCAACAGGAAAGGGTGCTGGAGGCCTTTATTATCTACAACAATTTATGAGGGAACAAAGTCAGACAATAGTAAAATAGAAAATAGAAAATAGAAAGTGCCAGGTAACAAGAACAAGTAGAAATCAGGCAAAAATAAATAAATTAAAAAAATTAGGCAAGGCATAGTAAAGATATTTAATTATGGGAGTAAGAGGGATAACTACTAGGTAGGAATTAGGAAAAATGAGAAAATAGAATAGTAAACTTTCAGATTATTTATGACCGTGTCACCCAGGTTTTTCAAGAACTTATTGTTACTACTTACACCTTTATTACTTCAATAAAGTCAGAGCTACTTATTATTCCTCAACTTCAAATACCAGACTAGTAACTGAAAGTACTAACTCGGTGGCTTTCCATTTGACACTCCAAATTTACTCAATACATCCAAAACAAACTCTTTATCCCCAATAACATATCCTTTACTCCACACCTTATCCTTCTTCATAACCTCCCCATCGACCATCTCCCTAAACATCCGAGCGGCTACTCCCCTTTTGGATGATAATCCCAAATAACTTGGCAATATGTCTATCAAGGGGTCATATTTACCTTCGGCATAGACCTTGTAAGAACTCCACATCCATTCTCCACACCTTTTAACCAACCCAGCCCTAACAGGGTTTTGGGTTATGTATTTTAGTAAGGTAAGTCCGTATACATCTGATTGGACGATAAGGGATTTGAATCTATCTTGGAATAGATGACCTTTTCTTTTGTGTAATCTGTTGTAGGAGTAGGCGAATCTCCATAGGATGGCATGCATAATTTTTGAGATGGAAATAGAAGGGTCGTTAGGGGTTTGTAGAATTAGGTGGATATGGGAGTTGAGTATGCAATAAGCGAACAATTTGAAATTGAATTTAAGTTTGTAAAGTAGGAGGGTTTTTAGGAAGAGATTGAAGTCTGCTTTTGAGGACAATAGGTGTTCTGAGTTATTACAGCGGATGATGATGTGGAAGGTGGAGTTGGGGGATGATAATCTAATAGGTCTGGGCATGGTGTGGAACTCCTTTTGGGGTTGTGGGTGGGGTTAAGTCTGTCTCTTATACACATCTCCGAGCCCACG
>JAOAFA010000051.1 GCA_026416535.1 Deltaproteobacteria bacterium | reverse complement strand
AGATGTGTATAAGAGACAGGTCCTCTTATAGTCTCATAACTAAGATTTATGTTATGTTCTTCCTCTAATTTATCCTTAAAGTGGAGGATATTGAGGTCATAGTAGAGGGTTCTTCTAAGATTGAGTATCTTTTGTTTGAGTTCAGGTATAAGTTTGAGATTAGGGGTTGTTTATATGTTTTTCATCAAAGTACCTCCTTCTTAGAGATTTGAACTTCTTAAGAAGAAGGCTATCATAAATGTGACATTTCAAATTAGTAATATCCTGTGACATTTTAAAATAGTAATCACAAAGGATTAATTAATAGTTGAAATTTGTTGCTAATTGATATATATGTGGTTACCTTAACTATACGGGAGATACCGTGGAAATAAGACTTGAAGACTTTATATACCCACAGATAACCAAAGATGAGCTCTATCCACCTAATATAGTAGATCAATGGCTCATGGGTTATGAAGGTTTTAAAAATAAAGGCAATATACATGCATACGCCCATTTTGTTAAGAGAAATGCAAATATCATAATGAAGGCTGAACTAAGTGGTAACATAATAGGTGTTTGCTCACGATGTCTGGAAGATACTGTTATTCCAATCAACACAGATATGACTATTATCTTTTTACCGCAAAGCCAACAAAGAAAACCCTCAAATGGCGAAGAGATTGAGCTACAGAGCGACGAATTGGATGTCGAATACTACAAAGGAAATGTTATCGACGTAGACTACTTAATAAGAGAGAGTCTAATACTTGCTATCCCTTATTCCCCATTATGTAGTGAGACCTGTAAGGGTTTGTGTCCACATTGCGGTAACAATCTCAATAAAGACTCATGCAGCTGTAGTAAAGAACAAGACATTTTTAATAGGATCAAGATAAACATATTTTAAGAAAGGAGTTTGGTCGTGGCAGTACCCAAGAGGAGAAAATCAAAATCAAAAAGAAATATGAGAAGAGCACATTGGAGGTTATCTCCGGCAAATATCATTACATGTCCAAACTGTATGGAGCCAATGCTACCACATCATGTGTGTCCTAACTGTGGATACTACAAAGGTAGGCAGGTAATTACAAAAGAAGAAGAATAAGTATGCTTATTAAGAGGAGTAGGTTAAAAATGAAAAAACTATTACTTTTCTGTGTTTCTTTATTTTTATTTACTAACATCTTTAATTGCTCTGATCCATGCAGAGAGGCCGCAGACAAAGTCAAAGATTGTTTAGAGAGGTTCTGTGAGAAATATGGGAAGACAACTGATACGGCAAAGATGAAGTGCAATACATTCTACACAATATGCCCAAATGGCGAAAATCAAGCATGCGGGTTTGACTACGACAAATGTAGTAGGAATAATTTACTCTCAGAGGAAATATTGAATGGTGAATGTGATGAAAATACTGGTGAGATAAAAAAGAAATAATACCCTATTGAGTGACTAAATTTATTACGGAGGGAGAGATGCTTAACATCGAAACAACATTAAAAGAGATCATATCTGAAAAAACTGGTGCTAAAATAGAAGATATTAAAATGAATACTCATTTCATAGAGGACCTGGGTGCTGACTCTCTCGAAATTGTAAGGATTATTATGGCAATAGAAGATAAGTTTCACATAGAAATTCCTGATGAAGATATGGAGAAAATAACAACATTTCAAGATGCTGTAAACTATATAAGGCAGAAATACAAAGGATAGATGTTCAAAAAAATATATATAGGCTCAGACCACGCTGGCTTCTTATACAAAGAAAAGATTAGAGAGTTTTTGAAAACTGCTGGATATGAAGTAGTTGATAAGGGATGTTATAGTGAAGAACCTGTTGATTATCCAACTTATGCACTACTAGTGTCAAAAGAAGTCGCTACAACTCCGGAGTCATGTGGAATTCTAATATGCGGTACAGGCATAGGGATGTCAATTACAGCTAATAAGGTCCATGGTATTAGATGTGCACTATGCTATAATGAATACACTGCCGAGATGAGTCGTAAACACAACAATGCAAATATATTAGCAATGGGATCACGTGTAATAGGTCTGGACATAGCATATTCCATTGTCAAAAGATTCCTCGACACAAAATTCGAAGGTGGTAGACATCAAAAAAGGCTTGATCTAATATGCGAAGCCGAGAGATCTCAACAATAAGAAACCTTCTCAAAAAAGAAGATGTACGACAAAGAGAGACCATATGTTTAATTGCATCGGAAAATTACATAAGTCAAAACGTAAAGGAAGCCCTATCTTCTAATATCATAAATAAATATGCTGAAGGAATTCCATACAAAAGACATTATCCAGGTTGCATGATTGCTGATAAACTCGAAGAATATGGTGAAAAACTTGCTAAAAAACTATTTAAAACTGACGAAGCCAACCTCCAACCCTATTCGGGGTCTATTGCCAATCTCATAGCATTTAAGGCTATTTTAAAAAAGGGTGATATAGTGCTCGCTATGCATCCGTATGATGGAGGACACTCTACTCATGCCACCAAATATAATATAAGCGGTCAAATCTACAAGACCTTCTTCTACAGAGTAAATAGAGATGGTCTGATCGATTATGATATAATTAGGAGGAGTGCTAAAAAAACGAGGCCTACGTTAATAATAGCTGGCTCTAGTTTTTATCCTCAAGAGATTAACTACAAATCATTTTATGAAATTGCAAAAGAAGTAGGGGCATATTTTTTAGCAGATATTGCACATCCAGCCGGTTTAATCGCTGCCAATTTGCACAACTCACCTGCAGAATACGCCGACATAATTACATCAACAACTCATAAAACTCTACGAGGACCGCGTGGCGGTTTAATAATGTTTAAAAGCAAATTCAAAAGGGCTGTATCTGAGGCGCTCTATCCCGGTGTCCAGGGTGGGCCCCTACTGAATGTGATAGCAGCAAAGGCGATAGCATTTGCTGAGGCTCTAGATGAAAGTTTTATAAAGTATCAAAGAATGGTTGTCCACAATACCATGTTCCTATGTCAACTACTAAAAGAATTGGGCTTTAAACTATATACTGGTGGAAGTACAAATCATCTTATTATTATTGACCTAAAACCAGTAGGTATTAACGCATCCCAGATTGAAAAAGAATTAGAATCGATCAACATAACATCAAATGCCCTTCCTGTACCAGGTAGAGATGGTAAAACAGCCGATGGGCTTAGAATAGGAACAGCCGCTATTACAACGCTTGGATATCAAGAATGCGATTTGCAAGGCATAGCAGAGATACTATATTACATAATTATCAAAAGGGAGATAGACAGGGCATCAAAAATTCAGAAGTCAATTATAAGGCGAGTTAAAAATTATTAATTTATCCGCAAGGGTTTACAGTATGTTAGATAAAATACTCAAGGCATTGTTTGGAACATACCATGAAAGAGAATTAAAGAGATTATCCCCCTTAGTATCTAAGATCAACTCTCTAGAACCAGAAGTAAAGAAACTAACAGATGACGAGATGCGGTTAAAAACAATTAAGTTTAAAGAATTTATAGATAATGCAAGGAAAGAAAAATTTAAAGGCAAAAAGGCTGACCCCATAGAAGAATTCAAATTTGAACAAGAGTTACTAAATCAGATACTTCCTGAGGCATTTGCTCTAGTTAGAGAGGCCTCTGTAAGAACTCTAAACATGAGACACTTTGACGTTCAACTAATAGGAGGTATAGTGTTACATGAAGGAAAGATCGCTGAGATGAAGACTGGAGAAGGAAAGACCTTAGTTGCAACCTTACCAGCCTATTTAAACGCACTTTGTGGCAAAGGAGTCCATATTGTAACAGTAAATGATTACTTAGCTAAGAGGGACACTGAATGGATGGGCAAAATATATAAGTTTTTAGGTCTAACGGTAGGCACTATTGTACCACAGATGAGTGATGCAGAGAGAAAGGCCGCCTACAACTGTGATATAACATATGGGCACAACTCTGAAATAGGATTCGATTATTTAAGAGATAACATGAAATTTTCATTAGACGATTATGTTCAGAGAGAGCATTATTATGCCATTATCGATGAAGTAGACTGTATTTTAATTGATGAAGCAAGGACCCCTTTAATAATCTCGGGACCATCTGAAGAATCTACAGAAATTTACTATAGAACCAATTCCATAGTAAAATATCTAAAAAGGGCTCCATCTGACGATGAAAAGGAGAGGACATTGGGAGACTTTTGGGTAGATGAAAAGTCAAAAAATGTGATATTAAATGAATCCGGTATTGAGAAGGCAGAAAAACTCTTGGGTGTAGATAACCTCTTCGATCCTTCAAATATTGAACTTCTCCATGCCCTCCAACAGGCACTAAGAGCTCATATGTGCTTTGAAAAAGAGAGAGATTATATAGTAAAAGATGGTGAAGTTATGATAGTAGATGATTTTACAGGAAGAATCATGGAAGGCAGAAGATGGAGCGACGGTCTTCATCAGGCGATTGAGGCAAAAGAGGGTGTTCCGATTCAAGCAGAAAATCAGACACTAGCTACTATTACATACCAGAACTACTTTAGACTATACAAAAAATTAGCAGGTATGACAGGCACTGCCGATACGGAGGCCGAAGAATTTAAAAAAATCTATAACCTCAACGTAAATGTAATACCTACAAATAAACCGATGATTAGGAAAGACTATCAAGATGTCATCTTTGCTACAGAAAAGAGCAAACTTGAAGCGGTCATAGAAGAGATTACTGAGTGTTATGAAAGAGGTCAACCTGTTCTTGTAGGGACAATATCTATTGAGAAATCAGAAAAAATTTCAGAGATGCTCAAAAAAAGAGGGATCCCCCACAACGTTCTAAATGCAAAACATCACGAAAAAGAGGCATATATAGTCGCACAAGCTGGGAGATACAAGGCAGTCACCATCGCTACCAACATGGCTGGAAGGGGAACAGACATACTATTAGGTGGCAACCCAGAGATGTTGGCAAAACAAGAGATTGACGAGAAGGAAAACCCAGAAGAATTTAAAAGGGTTCTTGAAAAGTATAAAAAGATATGTGCAGAAGAAAAACAGAAGGTTATCGAACTTGGCGGTCTGCACATAATTGGAACAGAAAGACATGAAAGCCGTAGAATCGACAACCAGCTAAGGGGACGAGCCGGAAGACAAGGAGATCCAGGATCTTCAAGGTTTTTTGTCAGCCTTGAAGATGATCTGATGCGAATGTTCGGCGGGGAATCTATTAAAGGGGCGATGCAAAAACTTGGTATGGAAGACGGACAACACCTCGAACATAAATGGCTTTCAAAGGCAATTGAAAATGCGCAGAAAAAGGTAGAAGCCCACAACTTCGAAATTAGAAAGCATCTCCTTGAATACGACGATGTAATGAATCAGCAAAGAAAGACTATATACACACTTAGAAGATCAATCCTTGGAGCCGAAGATATAAGGGAACTCGTAATAAGAGCAATAGAGGAATATATTTGTTTGCTAGTTGATACATTCTGCCCCGAAAAAGCCAGAATAGAGGAATGGGATTTAAAAGGTCTTCAGGACAAGTTCTTTGCCATCTTTGGTGTTCAGATAGATCTATCTAAAACATCTGTTAGGAGAGAAAGCTATGAAGACCTTCTCTATGATACTGCCATTAAAAAATACGAAGAGAAAGAAACAGAATTAACACCAAACATTATGAGAAAACTGGAACAATACATATATCTTCAGACTCTGGATGACCAGTGGAGAGAGCATCTTTTAATTATGGATCACTTAAGAGAGGGAATAGGGCTTAGAGGATACGGTCAAAAAGATCCCAAGCTAGAGTATAAAAGAGAGGGCTATGCATTTTTTATTGATATGATGGACAGGATCAGGGAGAATCTAATTTCAAAACTCATGAAGGTTCAACTTGCAAAAAAGGAGGAGACTGAGATTGAGAGATTCAAACCCAAGGCTCGTAAAATGAGTATTGGTCCTGTCCAAAATACTCAAAGTAAACCCACCCCTGTCATCAAAGGTAGAAAAATAGGAAGAAATGAACCTTGCCCCTGCGGATCCGGCAAAAAATATAAACACTGTTGCTTAGAAAAAGACGAAGCCAAAGGTAGCATCGGATAAAAACAGACACCTTAACCCGTGGTTTTATAAAATAAAAGGATTTCTATAGTAATCCACCCAAACTTGCGAAACCAGTCACTTTTTGTTAACAAAAAGTTCCTGTAATTTTGCCAACCATTCTCTCATAAATTGAAATACATCCAAAACTGAATCACAATGTATTACTATCTTAGAATCAGGAGTTACCTTAACTTGTTTACGATATTTCTCCAGAAAAGGAATAACCTTAGTAGAATCGATATTTGCTGATTTATCAAACACTACAGAGAGGGAATTCTTGAATTTATTCATACTTCTAACTCCCATACTACCAGCAATTATCCTTATTCTAGATAACTCAGCCAGATTCTTAACCTCTACGGGAAAATCTCCAAATCGATCAAGAAGCTCACTCACTAAATTATCTATAGCCTCTTCACTCACAGCCGCCGAAAACCTATGATAAAAATTCAACCTGGTAGTAACATCTTCTATATAACTATCAGGTATAAACACAGGAACATCTACCCTTATTTCTGGCTTATATAACCTAACCTTTGGAGAACCCTTCAACTCCATAATAGCGTCCTCAAGAAGTTCATTATACAGATCAAAACCGATTCCATCAATAAATCCTGCCTGCCTCTTACCTAAAATTTCTCCTGCACCTCTAATCTCCAAATCTTCACTAGCTATATTAAACCCTGCTCCTAAGGCCTGATGTCTATACAAGATATCCATTTTTTTCTTTACATCCCTCTTTAAGCTTGCAATCGAGGAGAACAAAAAGTAAGCATAAGCATTAACCCTTCTCCGCCCCACTCTACCTCTCAATTGATATAGCTCTGAAAGACCGAAAAGTTCGGCAGATTCAACTATTATTGTATTAACATTTGGCAAATCGAGCCCAGAACCAATAATATTAGTTGATACTAATAGATCGAATTTCCCGTGATAGAAATTGTACATAACCTCCTCAATCCTCTCTGTAGGCATCCTCCCATGAGCAACTGCTACACGAATACCCGGCAAAAGCCCTTCCAAACGTCTTGCCATAGTCTCTATTGTTCTAATCCTTGGATTAACAAAAAAGATCTGTCCTCCTCTTTTCAATTCCTTTAAAATAGCATTCCGGATTATACCCTCATCAAATTTTGATATAATAGTTCTAACCGGAACTCTGCCTTCAGGAGGAGTTATCATAACAGAAAGATCAACTAAGTTTGCAAGTCCCATATGAAGAGTTCTTGGTATAGGAGTTGCAGTTGTAATCAAAACATCTACATCAGGATTATCCTTCTTTAGCCTCTCTTTTTGCTCAACACCAAATCTATGCTCCTCATCTATTACGAGTAGTCTCAACCGCTTAAATTGAATACCGCTGGACAAAATCTTATGCGTCCCTATCACTATATCAACCTTTCCTTCTCCTATATCTCTAACAATAGACAGAGACTTCTCCCGCGGAACAAATCTCGATAACATCTCAACTCTAATAGGGAAGTCCTTCAACCTATGCAAAAAATTGTTAAAATGTTGTTCCGCAAGTATAGTAGTTGGAACAAGAATGGCTACTTGATAACCCGCTGAAGCAACAATAAAGGCTGCCCTTAAAATTATCTCGGTTTTCCCAAAACCAACATCACCACAAACTATTCTCTCCATAGGATATTCACAAAGCAGGTCATTTTTAACCTCTTCTATACATTTTAATTGATCCAGAGTTTCAGCAAATTCAAAACCCTCACAAAACTTTTCATACAATTCCTCATGAAAAGCAATTGGCTCCTTCCTGACTAATCTCCTCTCCGCTTTTATTCGCAAAATCTCTGAAGCAAATTTTAATAACTCCTCTTTAATCCTTAACTTCTTCCTTTGCCACTGCTCCTTACCTAATGGTGATATTGCCGGAGATTTCCCTTCTCCACTCTCGTACTTACTTATAAGATCTATGTTCAATGCAGGTAAATACAACAACCTCTTATCTTTATACTCAATTACTATGTAATCCTGCATTCCGCCGTCAGTTACCATTTTTTTAAGACCCCTATAGATCCCTATACCAAAATCCTTGTGAACCACATAATCACCTATTTTTATCTCTGAAAACTTAAGTCTCAACATTCTAATCTTATCATGTAAGGTCTCTTCATACTCATATTTCCTTGTGCCTCTAATTATTAGATTAAGAGGAAAAAAAAGGATATTTTTAGCAGAAAATACAGAGGATATATCCCCATGTCTGAGAATGATATTAGTATTTTTTAAAATGCCATCCTCAGAAAATTGTTTACCCATAAGACTCAGAATCTCAACAAACACCCTTCTTTGTTCCTCCGAAGTATACAAAAATACAACCTTTTCAAAAGTAGAAATCAAACTTTCAAACCCATTTTTTATTTCTTCAAGAGACACATCTGTATTCTTTCTTAAATACAATCTCAGCTGAGTCATTAGAGATTCTATATTAGGCACATAATATCCACTCGATACCTCCAAAGAACTCTCAATAAGCGATTTTAAAATCTCCTTTTTCACAACCAAAGCATCAAATGGAGGCACAATTCTCTCACTATTTAAAAGTTCATTATAGTTGCTCATTATCCCTTCGTAATACTCGTCCATATCTGAAATGAATCCTCTTTTATCAGAAGAAAAAATTACAACATCATCCCTCTTCTCCTTCAAAATAGGAATATAGTCTAGTAGAGAGCTACAATTAAAATTATACATAAAGGGAACGTAGTGAGCCTTGAGATTAAATACAAATGAGGCATCAAGCTCGTCTATATAATTTTTAATAATCCTTGCCGGCAACCCATTCTCAGAGGCAACCTCTTTAATATTTTCAATTGTATTTCTTTTTAACTCTTCATCAATAATAAATTCATTCACCGGGATCACATTATAAAAATCTATCTCCTTAAATCCCCTCTGAGATTCTATATCAAAGAGCTTTAACTTCTCAATTGTAGAACCAAAAAAAATAACTCTCACCGGGAACTTCTGATTTATAGCAAATACATCTAATACTTCTCCTCTAAAAGAGAACTTCCCTCTCATATCTACAATATTATCTCTTTCATAACCTGCCTTTATTAAACTACCAATTACTTCACTCGGATACATCACACTGCCTTTTTTGAAACTTATTATATTTTGCCTAAGTATATCAATAGGTATCGTTTTTAAAACAAGCGCTCGTATAGGAATTATAAAGACACCAAACTCTTCTCCACTTAATAGATTACCCAGTGACTCCATCTTTTTTGACAGCAATTCAGGTATTGGGCAAATTTTTGAAAAAGGTTCATATTCATCATAATAAAACATGAAGGGTTTTTTGCTTCCTAAAGAAAGTATATCAGACACCAACGAAACAGCATTGAATAACTCAATAGTTTCACCAACATTAGCCGTAAATACAACCACCCTTTTCCCTTCTTGTACCTTTGAAATAATAGATTCTATTAATCCATATACAGGTTCCATCATAAGTGAATAAATACAGAAAATTATCTCCTTTACAACAAAATAAGAAAAAACCAATGACTATAAAAGTGGGTATTTTACCAAACTACGTATATTCACAATCAAAGCCTTGAAAACTTACAAAACCTCCTCAGATTCGTCTTTCCTCACACACAATTTCTAAAATACAATTCCCACAATACCAATTTCCCCCCTCTATTTTTCTACATTCTAAAATCCAATCCGTGTATTGATCTTGCGAGGAGATCTATGTACACTTGGCAGCAATAGGTATGAGGACTGGCAAAAGGCACTAGATGATTTGATAAAAGGACATTGCTTTCCATACCTACTAAACGTAACATCTTTAATTGAGAGAAGATTATAATATCCCATTTTATTCTGATATAACACAAAAAAATAAGATTTTCTTGACATATTGAGGCAATTGTGTAATATATAAGGCTCCTTGTTGCGGGGTGGAGCAGTCCGGTAGCTCGTCGGGCTCATAACCCGAAGGTCACTGGTTCAAATCCAGTCCCCGCTACCATTGAGATCAATGCCCCTTAGAAAGGGGCTTTTTTTTTTATCAAAATCTTTCTTTATAATTTTAAGGAGCTATCTAATGTCAGCAATTTTAGTCTCATTACTAATAGGAGTTTTGTCAGGTACTATTATAGGGTTGATGGGAGGTGGTGGTGCGATGCTTATCGTTCCATCACTCGTTTATATTCTCAAATTTAATCAACATCTCGCCCAAGGAACTTCACTCGTAGCACTCCTACTACCTGTCCAGTTGTTAGCGGTAATAAAATATTATAAAGAAGGAAATGCAGATATTAAAATGGGCCTTGTCATAGGACTCGGACTTTTTATAGGGGCATTTTTGGGAGCACTTCTTGCAAGTACTTTATCCGAGTTTTGGATGAGAAAGATCTTTGCAATCTTTCTAATCACAGTAGGAATTAGCATGCTTGTTAAGTAAAACATGAAATTTGATTTGACAAATCCTTTCAAAAGAGCAAATTTTAATGCGATAGTTGATGGAGGAAGGAGCGTTAGTATGAGTTTATTGAATGATATTAAAATGGGAAGAGGAAGGGAGATCATAGAAGCCATATTAGAGAGGGAAAGGATCAGCAAAGATTTACTGGTCGAGAGACTCCTCAAAGGGGAAATAGTAATAGTCAAGAATAGAAATCATAAAAATATTAAACCCCTTGCAATCGGAAAAGGTCTAAAAACTAAAATAAATGCAAATATAGGTTCATCAAGAGAGATTGATGAGTTAGACATGGAAATTAATAAGGGTTATATTGCTAAAGAGGCAGGTGCTGATACAATCATGGACTTATCAACAGGTCGCAATATAAAAGAAATTAGGAAAAAGATCCTCGAGTTAATAGATCTTCCACTTGGGACAGTTCCAATATATGATGTGGCAGCATCCGCTTATGAAAAAGAAAAATCTTTTGTAAAGATGGAAGAGGATGAAATATTTGATGTCATCTATGAGCAAGCTAGACTCGGAGTAGATTTTATGACAGTTCACTGTGGAGTTACACTTGAAACATTCAACAAGATGAAGCGCGAAGGCAGAATACTGGATGTTGTATCAAGGGGTGGGGCTCTTATCGTAGAGTGGATGAAATATAACAAAAAAGAAAACCCACTATTTGAGCGGTTTGATGACATATTGAAAATTGCCTCAGAATTTGATGTAGTTCTTTCTTTAGGAGATGGCTTTAGACCAGGTGCTATTGCAGATGCAACGGACAGAGCACAGATCTACGAATTAATAATATTAGGGGAACTTCAGCAAAGGGCTCTGGAGAAAGGGGTTCAGGTCATGATTGAGGGACCTGGACATGTGCCTCTTGATCAAATTGAAACAAATATTAGGATTCAAAAAGAGCTGTGCCACAATGCACCATTTTATGTACTTGGCCCATTAGTTACTGACTGTGCCCCTGGATACGATCACATAGTTGCTGCTATTGGCGGGGCACTTGCAGGATATTACGGAGCTGATTTCCTATGTTACGTTACACCTGCAGAACACCTCAAACTCCCAGACTTAGACGATGTGAGAGAGGGTGTCATTGCATCCAAAATTGCAGCTCATGCAGCTGATATAGCCAAGGGAATACCGGGGGCAATAGAGCGTGATATAGAGATGTCAAAGGCAAGAGCAGAACTCAACTGGGAAAAGATGTATAAATATGCCATTGACCCAAAGAAGGCAAAGACATATCGTGAAAAATCCATTCCTAAAGAGCTAGAAGACGTTTGCACAATGTGTGGCCCCTACTGTGCTATCAAGGTTCAAAAAGATGAAAAATAAGATTATTATTTCTTGAGAGTAAAGGTATCAATCACAACTACTCCATCCTCTGCATAAGCTGTATATGTGAGCTCATTCGGCTTTATATCAATAATCCCAAAACAACCATCACTACCATCCTTTGATTTATATGTCCACCAATCCTTACCTGCCGAGTACCACTTCGGAGACATAAAAGGAGAACATACAACATACTGCACCCCTTCACCTACGCCAACCTTTGTATTATTCTTAATCGGATATGTCCTCTCATAGTTATGGTCATGCCCACCTAAGACAAGGTCAACATTGTACTTTTCAAATATTGGGACCCAGTTATCAATTACTCTTTGGGTAGATCCATGAGTAGAGCACGCTGAATAAACCGGATGATGCATCATAACAATAATCCACTGAATATCTTTGTTACTCCTAGCTTTTTGAAGATCAGCCTCTAAGAATGCATTTGCTGCCTTCACTGTGGCATCTGTAGTAGAGTTTAATCCCACAAAGTGGGCCACCCCATAATCAAATGACCAGTGATGTTCTTTATAAGACTCGTCCAAATTAGGCATCTTAGGAAGAGCAAACTGATAATAAAACAACTCAGCAACTGTCTCATGATTCCCTTGAACAGGCATAAAGACTTTATTAAAGAATAATGGTTGCATCACATCAAAATAGGCATCCCACTCAGGCTGTGTCCCCACCTCATTCAAATCACCATAAAATATCCAAAAGTCTACACTTATATTCTTAATCCAATCCATATTGCTTTTTAACTTAGTAATACCCGATTGAGAATCACCTCCAGAAAAGACCGTAAAGGGTTTCTTATTGCCCACCTTAAGCCCTGTTTTGATCTTTTTTGGCTCCGTAAAATCAGGATTAATGAAAGACTTTGTACTAAAATCAAAATCATCAAAAGTTCCTACCCTATAATAATATTCTGTGTCTTCTTCAAGACCGAATACCTCAACTGTATACTGTGCCCTTTTTTCATTGTTCCCATGTACATCATGGGTAACATATAAAAATCCCTCTCCGGTATAAGAAAATTGCTTGGCATAAGGCATGAAAACCTTACCACCTTCAACCTTAACAAGACTTGATTTTACTATCCAGACTTTAGGCTTATATTTTGTCACATTTATAAAATCGCTTTGCCACTGAAAGGTCAAAGTGGTAGCCGGGTCATTCTGCCATGTTATATGCAAATACTTCACATTCTTTTTGGGATCCGTGGTCCAGCTTGTCGGCTCATTCACATCGACAATCTCTGATTCCTGTATCTGCTGTATATCCGTAGTAGAGTTGTTTCCAACATCTTCGATAATCTTTTTATCACTAAATTCGCAGTTCACTATAAAATACACGATGAAAAGAGAGATAGATATGATAGAGATTCTCAATAGCTTCATACTCCTCCTCCTAAGTTAATAACTAAATTGGACAAGCCCCATAAAGACGTTATTGTCAAATCTATAACCCTCTAATTCCCCCCTCTGGATATAATTTAATTGTAGTTTAACCTGATTTGATAAAAACGCTGTTATACCAAATGTCGTCCAGTGCTTCTTTTGCTTGGACATCTCACCAATTGACAGATCAGAACTCTGACCTCTTATAACCTCATCACCATCCATCTCCTCTATCCTCACAACCAAATCAATTATATTTGGCCATATATGGGTTATAAAGTCTATATACCATCCCCAACCCTTATCAGCCTTAACAGTCCCATCCGGAAGCGGTGGTTGATAGAAGTTTTTTACTACATATTCTCCTTCCAAGGTAAATAAAAATAAATGAAAATTAAAATCTGCCCCCAAGTACAAAACCTCTGACTGGGTATCATAACTCTTATCAGTTTTAGCAGCATTTAACCCTATGTTAAAACTTAAATCTCTATACAGTAGATTCAGCGCCTTTAAAAGATTGTACCCTTGGAGATCAAGTCTGTAAGTATAAAGAAGCTCTTCACTCTGTTTGATCAGCTCTGAGGCAAATGTTATTGATGTAAAAATACCATAAGTAAATTTAAGAATCTTCCAAGGATCCTGAATTACAAATTTATAACCAACCTGTCTCTTAGAGGAAAGGATATCAAGCACAGGCGCATATATAAGATTGTTTTTATCTGTTGATTTCATATTTGCCTGAGAAAATGGCACTTTCATTCTTCCTGCATCGACCGAGAATACAGTGTACTTATCCCATCCAACATACGCATCTTTCAGATAATCTGAAGATCTATTACCATCCTTCTCCCTCGGAACAAGCTCCATCTTAATATGATAGTGAAATCCACTACTCTGATATCTACCTCTCATCCCCATCTCTACACTCTCTAACGCAGGACCAAATTTATGCCCGAATTGGGACGTATCCATATTAGCAGAATTAAGTTTAAGTCTTCTACCATCCTCAAGATGAACCTCATATTCATCCTCTTCTGTATATGTAAAAGATGTTCTAATAAGCATGTAAGGTTCAAATCGCGCATCATATAATTTAGTGAGAGTAGCCTCTGGATCAGGAGTTAAAATCCTTTCGTATAAGCTCTCAGGATCCGGTTTCGGTGGTTTTAGTGGTGGAATCCAATGAAGTTCCTCCTTTTGCAGTTCCTCGTAAAGACCAGCATTTAAATTTAAAGCAAATAAAAAAATTAAGGCAAAAATACATATAAACTCTCTACTCATATACATCTCCCACAAACACATGATATTTCTATACCGACTTTGTTAATTCACAGTTAAGGAAATTTAAATAATGTATTAATTAGGCTCCCCCTTTTTACATAGATAATGGGACACAAATAATCCCCTTGTTAATAAAAGGGTCTTCTATACTTAATACATTAACAAAGGAAGAACACAATCACACATCTTTTACCAAAAAGCCAGAAACAGTAAAAATGGTAAAAGCACCGTTACTCTCTATCTATATATCAACTCCTTAGGGGTACTAGTAAATATTATTTGAGATATCTTCTCTGGAACCATAGGGTTTTCAATACTATATATAATTAGACTTTTCGCACCGGATAATAACACATATAACCTTTTTTCACTTCCATTGACATATACCCTTGTAGGTCTATCTTGAGGTTTAAAATTAATTCCCCCTTTTGCCTTCATCTCCACCGTCGAAAAGATTGTAAGACTATCATCAGAGGTATTCGTCACATATGCAACAGATGCACTACTATAAATTGCTGCGTAAGTAGGATTTTTTCCTGCCTCAAAGGGAGAGTTTGGTATCTGAACAAGATCATCAAGCCCATACACCGATATATTATTTGAACCCGAATTCACTACTAAAAGTCTTCTGTTTTCAGAGTCACATGCAATATCTGAGGGTTCTGCAAGGGTCGGGAGTTGCTCACTTCTAAATCCCCAATTATCTTTGTCAAATATATCATAGGCTCTCACAGTTAGACTACCATAATTAAGTATCATCAGCCTTACAATAAGGCCTTGGGTAAGAGGTTTATCATCATAGCATATTGATATAGGATAATTCCCACCTGCTGTCATCGGAGATATATTGGACAACTCCATCTTTTCCGTATCAAATACATAAAGTCTGTT
Source organism: Deltaproteobacteria bacterium (assembly GCA_026416535.1). Lineage (GTDB taxonomy): Bacteria > Myxococcota > SpSt-1050 > SpSt-1050 > SpSt-1050 > SpSt-1050. The sequence goes on along the minus strand of JAOAFA010000051.1, from coordinate 2,299 downwards.
GGAACTTTTATCAGGCACAATAAGGAGTTTTATTTTGGGAATATATCTCATAGAATAGGGAAAGTTGCCTACATTTTGAATCCTTTTATATTCAATAAATTTCTTAAGAAACACTACTTCCTTAGAGCCCAAATCTGAAAAGACAATCATATCTTCATCTGCAATATACTCAAGAGAAGATATCTCACCTTTCGAATTCACTGAGAAAAATGGCTGTTCAGAGCTCTTCTCTCTATCAAAAAATTTAAGTGTATTGTCCTCGAAACTTATTGCAAAATATTTATCATGCTGCAATACATCTACTTTTATATCCTCGTTTAAATCAATATCAGAAATAGAAGCATCTCTACTCTCTGAGATATCCATAAAATGGATATCAGAAATAGAAACATTATTGGAAGAGCAACAAAAATTAGATGATACTACCAGGACAAAAACAATAAAAAGAGGCAAATTTGCTATTTTTACCATAGCTTACTTACTTTTTATCACTTAGTTATAGACTTTGTAACAACCTCATCTCCAACTACAAGCTCCCTCAGAGAGGAGAGAACGATCCCTGTAGATGCTTTATCGCGAGCATCTATTACCATAATCGCTCCGATGACTTCATCAGGGTATTTAACCCTTCCCTCAAATTTATAATTAAACTCTATCATACTTGTGTCTAACTGATCCCCTCTTTTAACTACAAAAAACACATTTCCCTCAAATATGCCATCATCTCTCCCTTTATCAATAACAACTAAATGATGTTCCCCGGACATACTTCTATCATCGACCGTTGTGTACACAATATATCCTTTGGAATCTACCTGAGGTGGTCTAGCTTTTATTCTCCTAATATTATCCTCCTGCCAAGGGAGGACATACATACCTCTCTGAATATCCGAATACGAGGTGAATATTTGTCCAGTGGCAATATCTTCATCTACCTTTACAATCTTAAGACCTCCTATTATTTCTATAACATATCCAACTATCAAATCCTTCTTTTTTGGATGCTTTATTGGCTTCGGCTTATCAAATATCATAAATCTATCATTGACCTTAATTTCGCTTATGTTTGCAAACTTAACATACACAGAATCATAAGTTGAAAGCATAAACTTTTCTTCAAACGAAGATATAATCCTCCCCGCATATTCAAGTTCCTTCTTAGACACAAACGTATCTCTTCTAATAAATGGTGGGAAGTTTGTAGCACTAACTATCTTGCCTGTCATGCTAACTGCGCCTTCCAATTCCTCAGGCACATCAATCCCCACACCTTCTACAGTTCCCATAGAAACTTCACTTAGCTCTTTTGGCTCCTTCTCCTCTATAGGTTCATAAGTCTCAACCAACGTAGGCATCTCCTCTCCACCAGGAGTCAATCTTAGCTCGTTACCCGGGTATATCCAATGTGGGTTAGAAATATATGGATTATATGACCAGAGCTTAGGCCAATACCAAGGAGAATTAAGTAGTCTCGAACTAATGTCCCAAAGTGTATCTCCGGGCTGAATGATATACTTCTCTTCTGAGGGTGTAGAAATCTTACCCTCTTCAATAGTTATCTTTCTTTCAGAAACTTTATCACTTTTCCCCTCTAATAAATCTTTAGCGGATTCATCTTTAATAGGTGGACCTTCCCCCGCGCCATACACAATAACTAATAAAAAAACTAAAATAATTTTTTTCATTAATGATTCCTCCGAATCAAAATTTACCAACAATCAATTAAAATTTTACATTCATTACATCTAATGTCAAGAAAATGGTAAATATCTGTAATTACTTTTAAACATCACAATATTACTAAATTTGAAATGTCAAATATATGATAGCCTTCTTCTTAACCATTAGAATCTACCGCAATTGAGGTATAGCCAAACCAACATCCCCTTTACTATCCAAGTCTTTCTTAACTTCGTAAAAATATACTGTAAGGAAGATTTTTTCATATCTCAGAAATTCATAATGCACATTCATAATGCACATTGATGTAAATTAACCGTATATCTCTATAGGTTCTCTATAAAGCATTGCCCAGCGAAACGGAAGTTGGTTTTAGTCCTATGCACCAAAATATTCACCTCAAAGATTCAGGGTTAGTATTATTTATTTGCTGAGCATTAACCTCCAATCGTCTATAGTTATATCTGTTAGAAAGTTTGCTTGAATCACTATATTAAGATTAGACAAGTTGCACTCTACCTTCTCTCCACCTTTAAACCCTACATCTTCCATTAATACAAAGTCATATATCCTACTACATTCATGATTCTTACTCTCATACCACATACAGAGTCCTATG
>JAOAFA010000038.1 GCA_026416535.1 Deltaproteobacteria bacterium | reverse complement strand
GATGTGTATAAGAGACAGGTTCAGCGTCGGTAGCATTGGGCATAATCTCAATATACTTTTCGTAGTTCTTCACCGCAAGATCGGGTTGTCCAAGTTTTGCATAAGTGGTCCCAAGACCTCTATAGGCGAGTCCAAATGTGGGGTCGGCGGCTATTGCCATGGCATATTCATCTCTTGCCTGTTCGTATTTCGACTCCATGTAGTATTGATTTCCTCTCTTATAGTGTTCGAGCGCTGACTTTTTTGCTTTTATCGGGATTTTTGAGCTTATAGGTTTTTGAGAGTCTGAGTTTGATTGTAAAGGTTCTTTCTTGGGGGATTTTTCTTGTGACTCTTTGGTTTGAATAGCGGGTATTGAACCAAGAGCGGGTGTGCTTTTTAGGTCTTTGATGAAATCGCTCTTTGATGAGCTTACTACTATTTGGTAATATATAAATCCGGCTATACAAGCAAGGAGGATTAGGAATATTGCTGGCATTGTAATAGAGACCTTTTTGTGCATATAAGGCTGGGAAGATAATATTATTACATCTTTTTTCTCGGCTGTCTCAACTCTTGTTGTTGATAGATTTGAAATTGAGTCTCTATTTGATTGATCAACTGTGGGTTGCTCTAATTCTTTTTCTTGTACTTGTAAATTGGTTTCCGTTACTAATTCAATCTTTTCACTCTCTGTAGGAGTGGGTTGTGGTTGCGTTGGTGTTGAAGAAGGCATAATAAGGGATGAGTCAATTTGGATATTTGAGGAGGCAGATATATATCCTTTCTGAATGGGCTGGGTGGTTATAGGAATTGGAGGGGGAATGTTGGATGGGATGGGAGGCGGAATGTTGGGCGGTAGAGGAGGTGGAGAACTCAAAGACACCTCAGATTGGGGATTAAGCTGTGGTTGGGGTATAGAAGGTGGTTTTACCTGAGTGTCATACCATACTTGCTCAGGTCTTGCGAATAACTCCTCCCTCTTTTTCAATACTTCTTCTTCTGATTGAGTAAGTTCAATATCAGGTTTTATGTCTTCACTGAATAATTGATTCTGTGCAGTTGTGGGATTAATCCTTTCTGAAGGCTGAGGTATTGTAGGTGGAGTTGTATGCGGTGTTATGGAAGGTATCGTCTTGGTTTCTATTTGATAACTCGTTGTAGTTGTAGTTTTAATTGTTTCGGTCTCACCAGGAGTCATGTTGTTTTGCAAATCTGTTTCGATAGGTGTTAAGACGTTTTTACACTTTGGGCAATATAATTTTGCGTTCTTGGGTACAGACTTGATGGTTAATTTTAGTTCAAAATTACAGTTTTTGCACACTAACCTCATAACACTCTTAAATTTTACCTATTAATTTTAGTAATTCAACAAAAAAGAGAAGCTTATAGTTCTTTGGGGTAAAATAAATTTTAGTGTATTTACTGCTTGACATAGTTTTTAAATTGTGATTTTTTGCAAAATCCTAGTTGTGTTTGTGATGCATAGTTCGCCGGGGTGGCGGAACTGGTAGACGCAAGGGACTTAAAATCCCTCGTCCCAAAAGGATGTGCGGGTTCGATTCCCGCCCCCGGCATTATGACAAATTTGGCATAAAAATGATTTTTTCTTATTTTTTTGAGTTGCATAACGTAGTGTCAAATATTAATAGAAAGTCCTTAGGACCAAGAAGGAGGAGTGATGAGTTCTAATAAAGTTATGTTTTCATTATCAATACTCTTCATTTATTTATCAACAGTTTGTCTTTATGCTCAAGATAACCCTCAAAATTCGCCTGTGCAGACAGAGACTAATGTGAAATCAGAAAATGTGGGTGAGGAGAGTAAGAATAATGAAGATGAGAAGAAGAGTGAGGAAGAGAAAAGGGCCTTGGAGGATACCTCAAAGGAGGTGCAAAAAGAGCCCGAAGTAAAACAGTCGGATACATCTATTAGTGGTAAGGGATCTTCCACAGTTGAGAGTAAACCCAAAAAGGAGTTTTTTACAGGTAGTGCTATAAGTTTTGGTAATAGTTTTGGAATAAATCCAGATAATCCTCTTAGTACACTTTCTATGAAGCTATTGCCTAAATTGAATCTTCCTTGGACTGAGTTTTTTTATATAAGTGGTAGAATCGATATATCCAAGGAGGTGACAAATTCGGATACAACATCTTATCAATATGAAACTCAGCTTTCGGACGGAAGAATTGAATTTGTATTTCCAGAGTTGTATAGGGAGAAATTCACAGATTTTGTTTTTTCTGGGCTCTTTAGAACCTCATTTCCTACTTCAAAGGTATCTCAGTATGCAACATTAAGATGGGGTAATATGATTGATGTGGGTATATCAAAAGGGTTTTTCGGAGAGAAAGGTAAACCGGATACGCAGAAGCTATTTTTGGGGTATGATTTCAGATTCTATAAAAATTGGCACAAATACACGACCTCTCAGACCGAAGAGAGTTCGGGTGGTTATTACAAGCAATATCCTCTGCGAGTTAAAGCCGCGGATTATTTAAACACGGGCGTCACTAACCTGGAGTATCAAGTGGCTCACATCTTTTCTGGTTCTTTGGCGATTACGGAGAAGCTGTCGTTTGTATGTTACTTCTGGGTCATTAATGGATGGGCATATGAGCTTTATAGTGGAGGTAAAAGGGGTACAAGAGATAGTATAGATTTCAATGTAGAATTTGGCTATCAGGTAATGAAGTGGTTATCCGTAGGGTTCGGTCTTGATACATTCCAACCGCAACTGCTACCAAATAGTACTTATACACATAATCCTTTTTGGCGGAATACTTATGAAAACTATACAACGTTGTACTTTGATGTAAATTTTGTTTTGTAATAAAAATGTCTAAGGAGGTATATTTATGTTTATGAAGAAGAGTTTCGTTGTTCTATGTTTGGCAGTATTATTAGTTGCTGGATACTTATTTAGTTGTGCAGAGCAAAGACCTGAGAGATCATATGTGCAGCAGTATCCGATTAAGAAGAGTTGGTTGGATGGATATTGGTATTACAAACTGACTGTTATCGACCATCCATATGAGGCAAAATGGACATTCGTAGGTGAAGAGGGATTTCAGCTAGAAAAGATTAGATGGGTGATAGATGAAAACTATTTGTATGCTTATAGGGCCTATGAGACCATAATGAATACTGAGAAAGGGTTTTGCCTGAAGGCTGGGACAAAGGTTGAAGAGCTCGAAACTATGGATACCTCTAATGCTAAAACCTGCTTTCAAGACAATGAGTGTGACCCTGGAAATTTTTGTCTAAAGAGCTCTAAGAAGTACTTTGGAGCGCCAATTGCTGCGTATAGAATTATATCCCATTTTGATATTCAGAGACAATACAATCCGACCACAGGGGAAGAATACAATGTTATTGTTGAGAATACAACCGACAGACTCTGGTGGGATAGAGAATATATAAGGGTAGATTGGTCCCAAAATCTTATGTTTGATTGGTTTCATTTCATTCTTGAATACATTGATCCTATGTATGCTTATATGAAAAAGGAGCCCGCGGTCTTTTGGGATCAAAGTCAATCTGTGATTACTCCTCAAGATGGTTATATGGATATAGTTAATGCAGAGATTGTTTCTCCTACTCCTAATTCTCTTTGGTATGAATATTCATATCCGGTTGTCCTCTCTCAAGTTCCCGTAACTTTTAGACATTCATTTTTGAAGGTCAAACCAAGTACTTATGAGCCAGCTAATTTTCCGGATCTATTCTTTGATGTTGGATATGGATATTTTAGACTTGATAGAGAGGGTTTTGATAATCATTGGGGGCTTAATGAACTCTCAAGGAATTATAATATATCAAGATGGAACATATTTAAGGAGTGGAGAGACAAAGATGGAAATCTATTAAAGATAAGAGACAGGGAGATTAAGAAGATAATTTTTTATATGAATGAGGATATGCCAGAGGTCCTAAAGTGGCCTTCATATTTAGTTGTGAGGGATTGGGATGTTGCATTTAGAAAGGCATTGAGGGGGATGATTGCTACTGAATATATGCTTGAGGGAAGATCCAGAGAGGAGGCTGATGAGCTAGGTAAGAAGTGGGTCGAAGAGAGAATTGATAAGTCGGCATCAAAGGGTCTTGGTGCCCTTGTGTTTGAGTTGAGGGAGAATCACCATTGTGATGAGACTTATCAGAGAGGGATTCTTGAGAAAATAGTTAATAGAATAAATGAAGAGTCTAAAGGAGCTACCAAAAAGAATGTTGAAGATCTTACTATTGAAGAGAGGATCTCACCTGAATGCAGGAAGAATATAGGTGACCTTAGGTATAGTATGCTGAATTATGTTACGAAGCCAATGGCAGGAGGTCCTCTTGGTTATGGTCCTTCGGAATCTGATCCAGAGACAGGTGAGATTATCAATGCTACTGCAAATGTTTATGGTGCGGCTCTTCAAGTATACAAAGAGAGGGCAATGGAGTTTTTTGATATAGTCTATTATTGTTCTAGAAGTACTACCACTGATGAGCAGTGTCAGAAGTATATTCAGAGCATAGCCCAAGGTGAAGATATTAGGGGATATTTTATGAATATGTATGGGACTGGGGTTCAGCCCATGGGTCCTGAAAATGGTCCTTGGAAGCCCACTGAGATTGTTCAAAGTAAACTAAATAAACTCTTTGCTAAAGTTAAGGCGAGCGGTGCAAGGACAGATGAGGATGTAGCAAAAATACTCTCCGACAGAAATGTAATGACAGCATTTAGTGCCAGAAGGTCAAATGTTGTCAGGAACCATCCAGAGCTTGAAAGGTTAATGTTGTTCCAGGATCTCGCTATTATAAAGGGGGGTATAAAGTACGAGCTTGCTGATGGTGAGATGACAGAAGAAATAATAAATTATATAAGCCCCTTAAGAGAATACTGGAATGAAAATATTAGAAGGTATCATAGAGCTGAGTATCTGAAGGGTAGATTCCACTGTATTTTGGAACCGAACGAATATATTGATGATGGAGTGCTCTTCCTTGTGAAAAAGTATGCAGAAATGGGGTGGACAAGAGAGCAAGTTGCTGAGTTGGTATTTACTGGTATTTATCGTGGTGTGATGGAGCATGAGATAGGACATACCCTTGGATTAAGGCATCAGTTTGAGGGTTCATTTGATGCAATCAATTTCCCAAAGGAGTGGTGGGAGATTTACAAGAGGGTGAAGGCGTCTGATCCGGAGTTTGCAAACTTTGAATTTTTTAATGTGCCTCAATTTGCAGATGAAAGTCGTTATGCTGATTATTTGAGAATTTGGGATAAGTTCCGGAAAAAGATGAGAGAAGAGGGTGCATATCTCTATCAATTAAGCTCCGTCATGGATTATGGTGCACAGTTCTATACGGATGGTTTTACCGGAGTCGATCAGAGGGATTTTAGAGATAGTGCCCTTGCTCTTGGAAATGATATATGGGGGGAACAATATCC
>JAOAFA010000096.1 GCA_026416535.1 Deltaproteobacteria bacterium | reverse complement strand
CTACTTTACAGTCTTTGCACGTAGCAAATCTGATAAGGTTGCCGTCACAGTCATACCAGCCCTCGCTCTTTGTTCCAATCTTATCACATTTTGGCATACAGCCTTTGTATTCACATACGCATTCTGTAACCTGAGTGCCGTTTGGACATGTATAGTATCTTTCTTCTCCTACCTTGCAATACTGGACGCCAGTATCTGGTGCACCTGTGTCTGCTCCAACATCGTTATTTGTAGCATCTTCATCTACTATGTCTTTTATTGTGGAATCTAGTGAGATATCAAGATAGATTCCTGAATCAGAAGGTTCTGAATCTCCAAATTCAACGTCGAGATTTACTATTATATCCCCTTCATCTACATCAGGTATTGTTGTATCCTGATGAGTAATATCAGATGGTTCTGAATCCTTTGTTGTGGTGTCTTTTGTTATGTCTGAAAGCACTATATCTTGGATAGTGGCATCTTGATTGTTTCCCGTAGGTTCTGTGACAGTACTGCCACATCCCAGGTAGCAAATAATAATTAAACCAATCAAACAAAACATAAACTTTCTATTCATGATCGTACCTCCATAAAAGATTACATTAATTTTTATATAATACCACCATTTTGTAAATAATGCAAATTTTTAATTTGCTTTTTATGGTTATTAAAAATAATATCAATATAACATGAGTATTGCTATTGTTCACGAGTGGATATCTGACATAGGTGGTTCTGAAAAGGTTTTAGGTGAACTAGTCAATCTATTTCCGGATTATCATCTTTTCACTATCTTTTACCGAAAAGAGAGTCTTGATATGATTGGGATAGAAGAGCGGAGAGTCTCAGTTAGCTTCCTTAACAAAATAAAGGGTATATCAAAGATCTACCGTTCACTCTTACCTCTATTTCCGGTGGCCATAGAAAGTCTAGATATATCGGGCTTTGATCTTATTTTATCTTCAAGTCACATAGCAGCCAAAGGGGTTATCCCAAGACCGTATCAGACACATATATGTTATTGTCATACTCCTGCAAGATACCTATGGGATATGTCGCATCAGTATTTAAGGACAAAAGGTCTTGATAGGGGGGTTGCCTCAATTTTATCGCATACAATCTTAAATTATCTACGTCTTTGGGATGTTACAACTTCAAACAGGGTGGACTATTTTATAGCGAATTCGGAATATACTAGGAGAAGAATTAAAAAGTATTATAACAGGGACTCTATTGTTATATATCCGCCTGTAGACACGGCGAGATTTAAACCCCAGAAAAAGGAGAATTACTTTTTATTTTTGTCGCGCCTTGTCCCTTATAAAAGGGCAGACCTTGCCATTAGTGCCTTTTCACAATTAAAATTACCGCTTGTAGTGGCTGGCGATGGTCCAGAATTAAAAAGACTAAAAAATATTGCCAAAAAAAATATTGAGTTTACAGGGTATCTCAGTGATGAAGAGGTAGTACAATATCTCTCAAAAGCCCGCGCCTTGATCTATCCATCTGAAGAAGACTTTGGTATTACAATGGTTGAGGCATTATCCTCTGGTACACCGGTAATTGCCTTCAAAAGAGGTGGGGCATCAGAGATTGTAAGTGATATTAGTGAAAGTAAGGTTCCTACCGGTGTATTATTTAATAACCAAACCAGTGATGACATATGTGAAGCAGTGAGAAACTTTATTAGAAGTGAAGATCTATTTGATACAAAGACACTTGTTGAAAGGGCAAAGAGATTTTCAAAAGAGGTATTTAGAGAAAAAATTCTCCTGTTCATGGATAGTATAAGATGACAAAGACCTATCTGGCAGTCTCATTGGGAATCTTTATAGTGTCTCTTAGCATAACCATTGTTGGTGTTGAGGTATCTCTTTTTCTCCTGTTAACATTTGTCTTGGTAAAGCACCTAACAACAAAAGAGCTCAGTCTTAGACAACCACTTTTTAAAGAGGCTCTGCTAATTCCTGCTTTTGCTATGATATCTGTATTCTTTTCGAGGGAGACTATTACGCACTGGCTCAGTTTTTCCGCATTCTGGGTGTTTCTATCGTATCCTGTATTGTACTACTCGGTAAGTAATCTGGATTTTAGATATATAGAGAGGGCACTGAATATATCCATTATTGTCTCAGTAGTTCTTTCCATATATGCTATTATACAACATTTTACAGGAATAAATTTATTTGGTAATATTGTCAGGCACTCGCCCGATGGAATAAGGTATCTCTCGACTGCCCATTTCAATAAACATTCTACATTTGCATTTACAACTACTTTTATTCTTATGTATGCAATCATAAGGCTCTTTTTGTATCAGAGCTCTTTTAAGGAAAAGATTTTGTTGATGCTCGCTTCCATTACGATGCTGTATGCTGTTCTTTTCTCATATGTGAGGGCGCCTGTTATTACTGCAATAGTAGGTGCAATGGTGGTGTTATTTTTTGTAAGGAGGAGTTATTTACTTTATCCTATGATAGTAGCCTTTTTGGTGCTTTTAACTGTTTATATTATAAGCCCTTCTGTGATAACTAAATACCTTGAAAGCCTGTCATCCCAGTCTGAATCAGGATGGCAAAGATTGTTTATTTATAAAAGGTCATTGGAAATGTTTGCTGACAATATTGGGACAGGTATAGGATTTGGGAATTTCACATATTACACGTACATGTACTTTGATGATCTCTATCGGGATTTTCAGGTTAGATGCCATTCACACAATCTGTTTTTACAATATCTATTGGAAATGGGAGTAGTAGGATTTGTTCTAATTTTACTGATGATGTATAAGTTTATAGTTTATAGTTTTTCTATAAGGATGAAGTTGGGTAGTAAAAGGGAATTATCGATGTATATATGGGGGAATATGGTTTTTATAATTATAGTTTTGTCGAGCCTAACGCAGTGCACAATCTATGATGGTCACATTGCATTTTTTTTATTTTTTGCAATGGCTTTAGTTATGAGTTTGTACCAACGTTACAAAGAGCCTTTGGAAGATTGATCCTTATCTTACTTACTAGCGTTCAACTTTTCTCTGAATGAGGCTAGTTTTTCCATTACATTTTTTGTAACCACCGGACCGTGACCGGAACAGATAATTTCAATTTGTGGGGGATTTTGTAAAAATTCATATAGTCTTCTATGACATTCTCTCACATTATTTGAATATTGTTTTACCGCGGCAAATAGTCTTTCCCTTCTGCCGATTGCGGGTATCCCTGTAAAGAGGACATCCCCTGAAAAAAGAATTTTTGATACCTTGTGATATATAAAGACAGAACCCTCTGTATGACCAAACATATCATATATCTCAAAATCTTTATTAGAAAATTCCTCAAAAGGGATAACATTTTTACATGTAGCAGGTCTTCTATTTTCAAATATTATGAGAATGTCGTCATAGAACTTGCCGATGCCATAGGGAATTCTGGATGGACTCTTATCTCCTCTTAGAAATGGCAGTTCATTTTTGTGGGCATAGACCTTTGCACTGAATCTCTCTGAGAGATATTCAGCGTTTGCTGCATGGTCAGAATGCCGGTGAGTAAGAAGAATTGCCTTGAGGTCTCCTTTCTTTTTAATGCCATACACTCTGAGGCTTATCAAAATGGCGGGAAGTTCTGCAGTATGTCCTGAATCAATGAGATACCTATCCCCACTTTGGTCGGTAAATAACCATACATTTGAGATGATCGTCTTGAGCCTTTTTATCCCAACACCATCTTTTACCATTTTGATTTATCTCTTACAATTTCGCAATCTACAAATTTTGCTCCATTTTCTGCTCTGAAATATGAGAAACAGTATTCAAATACAAAGAACATATCTTCAATTGCCACATGTCCATTCTCAGAATATGGGTCATAAGGGTATTGCCCATCAGGTATTTTTGGATCCCATAGGTCCCAGTATGGCCATTGTAGATAGTCATCTATTGCTAAGGAATATTGTTTGTGGATCAGTCTTGCTTCGCTGTTTTTTAGAGGAACCCCCTGGGCAGCGGCCTTAATGAGGTAAGTGGCCATGTCACCTTTGAAACTCTTCTGGTTTTTGAACTCAGTGTCGACCTGTGAGAGATATGTGTCTATTCGTTCTATTATTCCCTGAGTGAGGCTTTTTGCGTATCTGTCTTGTCTTTTGATTATTGAAAACAATTGTGAGTCGAGATGGAAGTTGCTGACTATTTCTAAGTTGTAATAGTGGTTTTTAACCGCTACCTCTTCATAGGAGTTTATCCCGCCTTTTTTACAGTTGATCCCTCTTGGATCGCTATAGGCAATGAGAGTGGTTGCAAGCTTTGCATTGCACTCAGCATAGGGATCCATAAACTCATAGGTTACAAAGCTAGCTAGGTCTTCTTTGGGGATGTAAATCTTTCCGTACTTGTCTTTAGTTCTGATATAATATCCTGAATCAACTATATCTTTCGTAAATCCTCTCATATAATAGTGAGCCTCTTCTGCCACCTTTCTTAAATCTTCGTCTTTTGCGAGTTCCTCTAGATAGATAATATATGCGGTAGCTCTATAAATATGTGGGACATCATCCTTTGAGCGCATATTAGTCACCCAGATATTACCCCAGTAGGGATTGTTTTTATATTCAAATCTGTGAGCATTCCACTCTTCATAAGGATAATACCAGTCTTTGTAGTCAACCTCTTTTTTCTTATTGCCTTCTATAATGTAACTATGATTAAATGTAATAATATTTCGTGCCATCACAAACTGGTATGGGTCGTTTTTGTCAAAGACCATGCCTTTCATCCATGCTACAACACCTTTCATATACTGCTCTGCTATGTGCTTCATATCTTCATCGCCTGTTAAAAGATACCCAGCTATCATCTGTCCTAAGATTTTAGAGGTAGGTATTGCCGGATTATGTGCTCCACCTCTGGTGCTGTGATGCCATATGACTGTATCGCCTTTTTTAATGGGGTCTACGTCGTGCCACCATATCATATAATCAGGATAGCCTGTTGATTTGTGAACTCCGTGACTAATTCTATTGACCCATTTACCGAATTCGACTTTCTTATAAAAGTTCATCAACTTTTTGGTGAATGAGATAATCTCTTCGTTTGATAAGGGCTCTCCTTCGTTTTCCCGCTCAATTGTGAAGGGGAGTTTTTTGGGGAGCCCTGAGTCAATTTCTCCTTTTATGTCTTCAATTATTACATCATCTTCAGAAAACACATCGGTGATATAGGTTATGTCACCACCATCAGTTTCATTTATTGTAGTGCCCCTCTCATTGCAAGAGACCAAGATAATCGAGGCAAGAGCAGAAAAAAAGATAGAGTTCATTAGTTTTTCCATATTGGATACCTCACCAAAGAATATTCATGAATATCTATCTATCAATTTTTTGTATTAATTTCCAGAAAAATTAAACAATTTTTATAAAGTAGTTGGTTGTGGTTGCCTATTACAACAGTGCATAATTAATTTCTTAATTCAATAAACTTGCATAATGTGTTTTGTAGTGGTAGTTAAAATTTTTGCTTATAAAGGGAGGGTGAGTTTATGAAGGTGTACTTTAATCAGAAGGGAATTTCTCTGATAAAGATTTCTATATATATGTTGTTAGTAGCTTTATTCTACTTTGGGTATCTGTATGTGCCTGTGGTGATAAGATACTATAATATTAAAGAGGCAGTTTCTGGAGCGGCTAACCAGGCTCTTTCTGACAAGAGGGATGATCTAATAAGAACCAATTTTTCTAAGAGATTGAAAAAGGAGTATGGTATTAATGTTCACCCAACAGCCTTAGTTATAATAAGAGAACCATCTCGTTCTAGGGTCTCCGCAAAGATGCAATACCAGGAGCATATTAGGTATGTTCCTTTTGATTATATCCATGTTATAAATATAACAGCAGAGCATACAGCAATGGGGCATTATATGGCCTATTAGAAGATAGGAGGTTATAGGTGAAGAGTAATAACAAAGTGATTTTAAAGGGTGAAGAGATACATAAGTTGATCCTTAAGATAGCGAAAGAGATTGCTGAACGTTACAAATGTAACTCAAGAGACCTTGCACTAGTAGGTATTAGAACAGGTGGTGTATATCTAATGGAGCGAATATATAGGATTTTGAAGAAAAAGCTAAAGACTGATATGCCAAGGGGGATAGTTGATATAACACTCTACAGGGACGATATTGATTCTCCTCTGTCAAAGCCAGAGGTTGGTGAAACTGAGCTTTTATTTGATGTAAATGATAAATACATAATCTTGATTGATGATGTCCTTTATACTGGAAGGACGATTAGGGCGGCGATTGATGTTATTATTGATTTTGGGAGACCTAAAAAGATAGATGTAGCGGTTTTAATTGATAGAGGTCATAGAGAGATTCCCTTCTATGCCGAGTTTGTGGGTTGTAAGATAGAAACCCTTGGTAGAGATAAAATTAATGTGGTGTTTACCGAGGAAGGAAAGAGGAAGGAAGATGTTGTCATCTTAGAAAGAGGGGAGGGTAAGATATGACAATACCGAAGGTTATAAAGAAAGGGGAGTTTCCACATAAAGATCTTGTTTCGATGGAGCAATTGTCAGAAAAAGAGATCTACATGATTTTGGACACTGCGAGTAGATTTAAGAAGATCTCACTCAGAAATATAAAAAAGGTTCCTGCCCTAAAGGGGAAGACAGTTATAAATCTATTCTTTGAGCCCTCAACTAGGACGCGTACCTCTTTTGAGATAGCTGCAAAGAGACTTTCTGCAGATATTGTGAATATAACCTCAACAGCATCTGCGGTTGTAAAAGGCGAGACGCTCTTAGATACCGCTCAAACCTTAATGGCTATGAAACCAGACTTTATGATAATTCGCCATTCATATTCTGGGTCAGCTCTGTATTTATCGAGGATTGTGTCTGCATCAGTCCTTAACGCGGGGGACGGTCTTCATGAACACCCGACTCAGGCGTTGTTGGATTTATATACCATGAAAGAGTATAAGGGTCAGCTCGAGGGTTTGAAAGTAGCAATAGTTGGCGATATAGCCCATTCACGGGTTGCTCGGAGTAATATCATAGGATTAAACAAGGTCAAGGCAGAGGTTATGTTAGTTGGACCCAAGACACTTATCCCTTCTTCAATAGAAAAGATGAATGTCAAGGTTAGTTATGATTTAAAAGAGGCAATTTGTTGGGCAGATGTTGTGATGATGCTGAGGATTCAACTTGAGAGATTAACAGAGGGGCTATTCCCAACTATTAGGGAATATTCTATGCTCTATGGTTTAAATAGGGATATGCTTAAGTTTTTGAAAAAAGATGCTATTATTATGCACCCCGGACCTATAAATAGGAATGTAGAGATTTCGCCAGAGGTAGTGGGTGATAAGAGGTGTGTAATTTTGAATCAGGTTGAGAATGGTATCGCTGTCAGGATGGCCGTTCTCTTTCTGTTGAGGGGTGCTGAAAAGGTAAGTATAGAACAATAATTAAAGGAGTTAATTATGCTTTTAATCAAAGGTGCGAGATTGGTCGATCCATTGCATCATGTTGATAAAAAGGCAGATATGCTAGTTGATAGAGGTAAGATTGTGGAAATTAAGAATTCTATTAATGTTAGGGGAGCTGATGTTCTGGTTGCTACAAATTTAATTGTATGTCCTGGTTTTATTGATATTCATACCCATTTGCGAGAACCTGGAGAGGAATTTAAGGAGACCATTGAGAGTGGCTGTGAGGCGGCTGCATGTGGAGGTTTTACAGCGATTGCATGCATGCCCAACACAATTCCACCTAATGATAATCCTTCTACTACGAGATTTATAATGGAGCGAGCCAGAATGGCTAATGGGGTTAGAGTTATGCCTATTGGTGCAATAACTATTGGGCAGAAGGGTGAACAACTGTGTGAATATTTTAGTATGAAAAGGGAAGGTATTATTGCAATTTCTGAGGATGGTAGGAGTGTAATGAATAGTGGTATTCTTCGACGTGCAATGGAATATGCTGCTACCCATGACCTACTGGTTATTTCTCATTGTGAGGATCATAATTTAAGTGGTAAAGGAGTTATGAATGAGGGCATATACTCTACTCGTTATGGGTTGAGACCTATTCCTACACAGGCAGAGGATATTATAGTGTATAGGGATGTTGCCCTATCAGCTTTAGCGGGTTGCAGACTACATATTGCCCATGTCTCTGCTGCCGACTCACTTTTTCATATCAGAAGAGCCAAGAAAAGAGGACTTAGAGTTACGGCAGAGACAGCTCCTCACTATTTATATTTAAGTGATGATATGCTTGCTACTTATGACACAAACCTAAAGGTTAATCCTCCTTTGAGGTCTCGTGCTGACGTACAGGCATTAAGAAAGGCAATTAAAGATGGAACTATTGATTGTATAGCTAGTGATCATGCGCCACATTCTTCTGCGGAAAAGGATGTAGAGTTTGATATAGCCAAGCCAGGTATATCGGGTATAGAGACAAGTGTTGGATTGGTATTAAATCTTGTAAATGAAGGGGTTATCTCTCTTAAGAGAGCCATATATTTGTTAAGTGCTGGACCAGCTAAAGTATTAAATATACCACCTAACAGTCTGAGTGTTGGAAGTGATGCTAATATTACAATAGTTGATTTAAAAAAGGAATGGACAGTAGATCCGTCCAAATTTCATAGCAAAGGGAGAAACACACCGTTTGCAGGTTATAAGCTTAGGGGTAAAGCAGTTGCAACTCTTGTAGCGGGAAGAATTCTTTATTCAGAGCTATGACATGGACGAGAACTTTATAGAAAAGGTTTATCCATTTGTTAATCAGATCATTGATGAACCTCATATTGCTCTTTTAAGAAAGAGGTTTTTTTCACTTGTTGGAGATATTTATGAAAATGAGGATTTTTACGAAGAGCGAATAAATGCTTTCTTGGAATGGCTTTTTGTGGATGCAGAGACACCTACAATTAAAAGACCTCTTCTGGGAAGAATAGTAGGTAAGCTTAATGGTGATATAAGAAGGATGGCGGAGGCCATGATAAGGTCTAGGCGCTCTCTGTTTATTCTTTTGAAGAAGGAAAGAGAATTTGCTGTTTTGGAAGATATTTTTGATCGAGATAAGTTTTTTGTTGATCCTGATCCAAGGATTGAGAATACGGAGAAGAAATCACTTTTAGAATGTAGAGTAGGTGTTCTAGATGGTAGAAGTCGGATAATGAGCACTTATATAAAATATCCAGATAAGGTAAAAAAGATATTGATGAGGAGATTGAAGAAGATCGTGGGAGAAGATATAGATAGGAATAGAGAAAGATTTTTGACTTACTCATTTGCGCTCTTTGTGAGAAGTGAAAGATATAGAAATGTCTCTATTGAAAAAATTGCTCAATCGCTCGATTACATAATCACAGGCAAATAATGAGGATACTCGGTTTTTTTATTGTTTTTATCCTTTTTTTGGTTGCAAATTTGCTTTCCGTTTATCTAATCCCATCTGGGGTTGGCATTATAGCTCTTTTATATGTTCTTTTGTTGTCCTTATTTTTTTCTGTTATAACCTATATTGGTATAATTTATGTCTTTGAAAGGCACATACGGTGGATGATAGATAATGTTAAGAAGGCAATTGATTATATCAGAAATCCATATATGAGGTATCCGATTGAAGAGGCTACCTCAGAGTTTATGAATAATATTTTGGAGGTGCTGAGGAAAAAGGAGGAAGAGATTAAGCGAGATCTTGCAAAGAGAGATGAGTTTATAAGATGGTTGACAGAAGAGGTGAATCGTTGTTCGTTTGAATTAAATAGGAAGAATAAAGAGTTAATAGAGAAGGAGAAGAATATAGCTCTTTGGCATCTGGTTGCGACAATTGCTCATAAGCTGGGAACCCCACTAAATTCTATATCAGGACACATTCAGCTTATCCTTGCCAATAGTAAAATTGATTATGAGACAAGGAGTAGGTTGAGCATAATTAGCCAAGAATTGACTAGAATAGAGAAGATAATTCGGCAAGCACTTGACGTTTTGATACTTGATAAGCAAAAAAATGAAAGGATTAATTTAAGAGAGTTTCTATCGGAAATTGTAGATTTTCTTTTGCCATCTCTTCAAAAAGACGTTGAAAGTATAGAGTTGAATATAGAGTCAGATTTTACTGTGGTATATTCTGATCCAGATATGCTAAGGGAGGTTATTATTAATCTTATATCTAATGCGAATGAGGCTATTCAAGGTAAAGGATTAATTAGAATTGTGGCTGGTAGAATTGACAATGAAAATTGCTATATCAGAGTCATAGATAACGGTATTGGTATCTCAAGTGAACTAAGAGATAAAATATTTGAACCTTTCTTTACTACAAAACACAAAGGTAAGGCGTCGGGATTGGGACTCACCATATGTAGAGAGATAGCAAGGGCCATGGGTGGAGATGTAGAGGTTGAGAGTACGGTCGGAAAGGGTTCTGTATTTACATTTAAATTCAAAGACAGAAGGGAGGGGAGAGTATGAAGAAGTCTAATATCGTAGTTATAGATGATGAACTCGAAAATCTTGCTCCTCTAATAACATACCTAAATGACTTCGATATTTATAATATCATGCAATTCTCTGATGGGCAGTCCGCCATTGAGGTAATAAAGGTAGAACGCGTTGATGTCGTTCTTTGTGATGTTAGAATGCCTTATATGTCTGGCTATGAGGTCCTGAAATGGATAAAGAGTAATTATCCCGACATTATTGTAATTATGATGACTGGTTTCGGTTCGGTTGATGATGCTATGATGGCTATGAGATTAGGAGCCTTTGATTACCTATCAAAGCCTTTTGATATACAGAAGGCGGAATTGACTATTAGGAGGGCGATTGAACATAGAGACTTATTGAGAGAAAATGAGGCACTGAGTTATTCTTTAAAAGAGAAATACGATATAGTAGATATTGTGGGTAAGAGTCAGGAGATGATAAATGTCTTCAAGCAGGTAGCTGTTATTGCTCCTACTGACTCGACAGTTCTTATCATTGGTGAGAGCGGAACAGGAAAGGAACTTGTGGCAAGATCTATTCATAAAAATTCTAAAAGATCAGATAAACCATTCATAGTGATAAATTGCACAGCCCTTGCTGAGTCTTTATTGGAGAGTGAACTATTCGGACACGAGAGAGGGGCTTTTACGGGAGCAATCTCCCAAAAGCGGGGACTGTTTGAGGAGGCAAATGGTGGTACCATATTTTTGGATGAGATAGGAGATATCTCTCCTAAGATGCAGGCACAAATTTTGCGGGTCCTTGATACTGGTGAGTGTAAGAGAGTAGGGAGCAACCAGGTCTATAGAGTGGATGTTAGGGTAATAGCGGCTACAAATAAAGATTTGGAGAGAGAGGTAAGAGAGGGGAGATTTAGAGAGGATCTTTATTTTAGATTAGACGTGGTTACTTTGAGACTACCACCGTTGAGAGAAAGAGGTAATGACATAGAATTACTTGTTCAGCATTTTATCAAGAAATTTTCAGCTCGTCAAAATAAGCCTATGAGGGGGATTTCGTCATCCGCAATGAGTCTTCTTAAAAATTATAAATGGCCAGGTAATGTCAGGGAACTTGAGAATGCAATAGAGAGAGCTGTTTCACTAAGTTTTGAGGGGATTATTACTCCTAAGGAATTGCCTAAGAATATTACTAAGGATTTTAATGAGTCCAGAAACATGCAAGATATACTTATTCCCATAACATCTGGGAATGTCGTATCTCAGTCTCAGAGGGGAGGAGAGAGAAAGAGTAAGGCCTTTGTTGAAGATGGGATGAGTTTTGATACCGAAATATTGGAGATAAGTGAAGGTGATAAAAAGATAAACTATTTTAATATTGTGAGTGATAGACCGACCCTTGATGTGTTTACATCAAGATACTTGAGATTGTTATTAAAAGAGTATAAAAATAATAAATCTCGGGTAGCACAGATTTTAGGTGTTGAGAGAATGACACTTTATAATATGTTGGAAAGATATGGAATAGATAGAAAAGATACCTCTGATAATAAT
Organism: Deltaproteobacteria bacterium; assembly: GCA_026416535.1. Taxonomy (GTDB): domain Bacteria; phylum Myxococcota; class SpSt-1050; order SpSt-1050; family SpSt-1050; genus SpSt-1050. The sequence continues at coordinate 10,071 of JAOAFA010000096.1, read as the reverse complement.
TCTCCAAAATGACTGAGGTTGACTTAATGTTATCAGACAAAAAGATTCTAACGGTTTATGAGTTGACCAATTATATTAGTATGCTCCTTGATGAAGGGATAGGTTATGTTTATGTAAGGGGAGAGGTAAGTAATCTCAGGGTCTCTGATGTAGGTCATGCCTATTTTACAATTAAGGATGATAAGAGCCAAATATCAGCTGTATTGTTTAGAGGGCAGAATATAAAAATAAATTTCAAAGATGGGAATAGAATTATAGTGGGGGGAATGGTTAGTGTATATCCACCACGAGGAATTTATCAGATAGTTGTTAATGAAGTAATTATTGACGGAAAGGGTGAATTATATCTTCGCTTTGAGGAACTAAAAAAGAAGTTGTTCGAAGAAGGGCTCTTCTCATTGGATAAGAAGCGCAGCCTTCCAAATTTTCCATTTTACGTAGGATTAATTACAAGTCCTTATGGTGCAGCTGTGAGAGATTTCCTCAAGACCGCCTTAAATAAGAATCCTTATATTAAGGTATTTGTTTATTCTTCTAAAGTTCAGGGCGAAGATGCAGCAAAGGAGGTAATTGATGGAATAAGATATTTTAATAAGAAAAAAGAAGTTGATGTTATTGCTATTGTGAGGGGAGGTGGTTCATTTGAAGACCTTTTCCCTTTTAATGATGAAGGTTTAGCCTATGCAATACGAGAGAGTAGTATCCCTATTGTGACTGGGATAGGGCATGAAATCGATTATACTATAGCCGATTATGTCGCAGATTTTCGTGCTGCAACGCCTACTGCTGCAGCTGAGTCTATTGTAAAAGGAATTGATGAGATAGTAGAGATTATAAAGGATTATAAAGATAGACTCGATAGATCTATAGTTGAAAATATTCTTTGTAAAGAGAGAGTAATAAGACGGTTTCTAAATGCCTTTTATAAAGATAAAGATAGGTTTGATGAGAAGATGGAATTATTAAGTTCGTATATGGGAAGACTTAGAGAGTCTGTGAGAAATATTTTGGTTAATAACCATAATAAGATTGTACAGCTTTATATGATTTTAGAGAGGTACTCTCCATTAGGGCTGGTAGGAAGGTTTTCTGAAAGAATATCACTCTTGGAATTGAGACAAAATGGGACAATTTTGACTTATCTTGAATTGTTGAGGAACAGGGTGAATAATAATGTGATTAAACTTGAGCTACTAAATCCTGAGAATATACTCAAGAAAGGATATTCTATAGTTTATAAAGATGGGAATATTGTATGTGATAGCGATCAGGTTTTTGTTGATGATGTCTTGAATGTAAAATTTTATAAGGGTTGTGTTAAAACTATAGTTAAGGAGAAGAATAAATAGGGTCGATAAAACAAGGCATCCTGAAACTCAAAGGTTTTTTTAGTAGGTTAGCAGTATTTGTGTTTTTTTGGGGGATGTCTCTTTCTGTAACTCAGACTATTTTGTTGAGAGAATATCTGTGTTTTGTTCAGGGTAGTGAGCTCTCTTTAGGAATTTTACTTTCGTTATGGTTGTTTTTTAATTCTTTGGGGGCACTTCTAATAGGGATTTTAAAGGAGTTTGATAGTAAGAAAGGGATATATTTTTTGCCAGTTGTAGGTGTTATATCGTCGCTTATATCGCTTTTATTTTTGAGGTATGCAAGAGTTATTTTTGGTCTTGAGATCGGATTGCTTCCAGATATAAAAATGATGGTCGTCTCTTCGATTATTTCTCTGTTTTTCCCAGCATTAATTTCTGGTCTTTCCTTTCCATATCTTAGTAGTATATTGAAAAGGCAACAAGGAGAACTAAGTATTGCCTATGTATATGCTACAGAATCTCTTGGACTGGTTTTCGGCTATCTATTGATGTTATTTTTGTTATTATTTGGGGTTCCTCATATTCCAATATTGATTCTTAGCTATTCTTTTCCCTTTGTGTGGTTAATATTGACAGGTGTAAATAGAGTAAGGTCTGCTTTTCTTTTATTTTTCATAGCATTGCTGGTAGGTGTTGGATCATACATGGATAGGACACTTTTAAAAAGCTCATTTGAGTTGCAAAATAAGGGCTATAAATTTATAGACGCTAAAGAGACAAATTATAATAGGTATGTTGTATCTGAAAGGAATCACCAATATACACTTTTTGTAAATAATCATTTTTCGAAGTTATTAATAGATGATTATTCTTCAAAGGTAGTTGCCCATTTGGTTATGTCTCTTATAGATGTAAAAGAGAGGGTTCTTATTATAGGAGAGGCATCATATGATTTACTAAGACATTTCGAGGAGTATAAATCTTTAATAGATTATGTTGAATATGACAAAGAGCTCTTAAAATTTTTAAAGGGATATTATGGGTTGGAAGAGGGTGTTTTCAAAAATATTAAATTTGTTTTGGACGATGGTAGGAGGTATGTAAGGAATATTCACAAAAAATATGATATTATTTTCGTAGATCTTTCTGAACCCCTGAGTTTACAAATTAATAGATATTATACAGATGAATTTTTTGCGGAGGTAAAATCTATTCTTAGTAGTAATGGGGTATTTGTGTTTTCTCTTCCTTCTATTTCATTTGCACCTTCAAAACCCAAGAGTGATTATCTTTCGTCTGTTTTTTATGCACTAAAAGATAATTTTTCGCATATAAGTGTACTTGATTATGAGAAGACATTTTTTGTGGCTTCTCAGTCGCCAATTGATATAAACCTTGAAAAGGTTGTGAAGAGATTTAAGAGTGATATAGGCTCTAATTGTAATTTTGAGCCTGAGATAATGAGCCTAGCACTACAAGAGGAAAGTAACAAGAGAGTTAGAAACACCCTTGAAGTAAGGGAGAGAATTATTAATACTGATTTAAAACCAAGAGCCATGTTATCTGCCCTTGCTTTATGGGAGATGTCGGTCGATGAGGCAGGTGAGTCTATTACACTCTTGGTGGCAGAGTATTCACTCTATGTCTTCTTTATGACATTAGGGTTAGCGTTTTTTATATCATTTCTGTTGAGAAAGGTGAGATATATATACTCCTCAACTATTATGTTTTGGCAGGGATTCTTATCGATGGCTATAGAAATAATTGTTATCTATAGATTTCAGATAGAAAGTGGGACGCTTTACTATCACATATCTTTTTTGTTTTCCCTGTTTATGTTGGGGCTCTCTGTAGGTTCGTATTTAGTAGGAAAAATAAGGATAAAACCTCATCAAATAATAGTGGGGAATTTGATTATACTGGCATTATTGTATTTGCCAACTATCTCAAATTCGGTTCTTTTTCTGGTCTTACTTTTTAATGGTGTTGTGACCGGTCTTGTATTTGGAAGTTTATCATTATACTTAGTAAGGTTCGAAACAAATCCTCTTCAAAGATCCGCTTCTATCATAGATTTTTCTGACTGTTTGGGAGGGATGGTAGCGGCACCTATTACTTCTCTCGTCTTGATTCCGGTGATTGGGGTGCCCTATTGTATTGGCACATTGTGTATAATACAAATTTTGACTATGATATACTCGATTATTAATGTAAAAAAGTAGACTCAGCTTTATTTGGAATTTAGTTTGTACTGGGATGTATTATTACAGCGTTATGCAAAGTATTCGCAAAATTAAGTTAAGGATCCTTAAATTACATAATATTACATAATCAATTGACATTGAAATTCAAATTTTGATATAATAGTAATCTGAATAAAGGAGGTCAGAGATGAAGAAGCTACTTTCCTTAGTTGTGCTTTTGGTTTCGATAATGTTATTTAACTGTCAGTGTGATGATTCGGCAGGGGGTCTTACGGCTGTAAAACCTGAGCCACAGGCAAGTGAAGAGGAGATTGATTTTGGGAAAGTGCTAGTAGGCTCAACGGCCCAGAGAGAGCTTCGGATAACTAATAAGGGACAAGCAGAGTTGATTTTTGAGAGGGCGGAGATCCAACTTAAGTCTCACAAGACTCCTAAACCATATAGTGGTCTAATTGAGAATAAGAGCCTTGATAATATAGAAGATATAAAGATTGGGGTAGACAAATCAAAGACCATTACATTGACCTATTCACCGCAGGTAGTTGGAGTAGACATTGCTGAACTACGGATAACGTACTATGTAAATAAAACTGTAGGAGAGACAGCTGAGATTGTTGTGAAGATAAAAGGTGAGGGTGCGAAGACAGATTTAGATGTATGTATTTTAGATGATAACAACCAAGAGGTAAAGTGCCAGTCAAACTGTCCGCCTGTTAATGGAAAGATCGATTTTTGCTTAGAGAAGAATTTTGGAGAGATTGATCTAAATCAAGAGGCTATTGCGAAATTCTCTATTAAAAACAAGGGTGGATTTCCTCTAAATATTATTGATTCAAGGGTTGTTCAGTGCCCTAAATCTACACCTGATTGTGGGTTTGATAGTATGGTGCCCTCTACTAGTTCGAACGAATATTTTATGATAGAGCCATCTAATGGTGCCTTTACTGGTACATTAAGTGAGTATCCAAAAGGTGGGCATATGGTAATAGTGAAGGTAAGATATAAAGCCTTAAGCGGAGGCGTTAGTCATGGTGCATTAAAAGTAGTAAGTGAAGATGCGGTTATGAATTCTGTATATGTTAAGCTTACTGCTAAAGGTATTGCCCCCAAAATATGTGTTGAACCGACTAATTATTCTTTCCCGACAACTACTGTTGGTCAAAAGTCTACAGGGCAGATTAAGATTTTGTCTTGTGGTACCAAGGAGCTTGTCATCAATAACATAGAGTTTAAAAATAATGTTGAAGGCGATTTTGGTTATGAAGGGATAGGTCAGGCTTTACCGGCTAATTTGTCACCAGGTCAGTTTGTATTTGCTAAGATATTTTTCCAACCTAAGAGTTGTGCTAGTACTGATTCACCAGATATGGCTGAACTGAAGATATCCGCCAATGATCCATCTCTTTCAAACGGAGTTGGAGTTGTCAGGATGTACGGGGATTGTCAGACTGCGCCGGAGTGTAGAATTCAACTTGATCCTGCTTTCTTGGATTTTGGAAATATTCTGCAAAATAATTCAAAGGAGCTTCCATTTAATGTTCTGAATATAGGGAATGCTGATTGTGATATTACGAGTATAGGAGGTCTGACAAATAATAAATTTTCCATTACAAAGGTTGTGGAGGAGAATAGAATAGGACAGCGTACAAATATTAACCCCCCATATGCCTTCAAGATACCCCCTGGAGAAAAGGGAATTGTAACAGTTAGATTTCAGGCAGATAATAACTTAGGTACTTTTACAGATACTGCTACGGTTGCTCACAGTGCTGGAAATGTCAAAATAAACATGAAGGCAACAGTGATTATGAAGGGTCAGTGTCAATTTATAGTGACTCCCTCTTCTGCACTCAATTTTGGTAATGTAGCAAAGGGATCTTGTAGTACCAAAAGTATTTTAATGGAGAATAAAGGGGCAGATGTATGTACTATAAATACCGTTAGAAAAGGGCAAATGACAGGTTCTTGGTTCTCTTTGGTGAAAAATTATAATGGAACAAAGGTTGATATTGGTAACTTTACAAAGATAGAGACGAAATGTTGTCCAAATGGTACAGGGGCTGCTCCGAGTTCAATGGGAGTACCAGATGTATTTGGTACTTATAACTATCTTTATATCAACACGGATGCAGCAAATCAGCCAACGAGGGCATGCACAACGGAGACATCACCTGGATGGTGTATAAAACTTCAGTGTACAGGTGTGAATTCAAGACTTGATGTCCTGCCAAACCCAATCGATTTTGGGATAGTAACTTATGGGTGTAATTCACAGGAAATAGTCGTAAAACTTTACAATAATGGAACTGCTCAATTAACAGTCGGACCTGATATTTCAGCAACTCCAAATCCTCCATTTATCATAACATCCAAACCAGCAGGAGCTACAACCATTCCACCTAATTCCTCGATTGTTGTCAAAATTAAGTACAGGCCATCGATTCAAAGGGGTGTTGAGACAGGCAAACTCAGAATTCAAACAGATGCACCTAATGCGAATAATGGTTATATAGAGGTTCCCTTGAGGGGTGAGGCAACGCCTGATAAACATGTAACAGATACGTTTAAGCAATCAGATAAACCAATAGTGGATGTCTTGTGGTGCATCGATAACTCGGGCTCTATGGGTAATGAGCAATCAATGGTCGCTGGTAATTTCCCAAAATTTTCAAGTTATGCCACAGCGAAAGACCCTGTGACAAATGAGTATAAAATAGATTTTAATATTGGAGTAATAACTTCTGAGATAAATGATCCTGAAAGGATAAATGGCGTGATGAATTATCCTGGTGTCTTGTATGCTAAGAGTGGATACCCTAAAATTATAGCTAATTATCCACCACCCCCGCCAAGGGATCCTGCATTTGAACCCGTGACAACAGATTTTAATAAGGCATTTGCGGCAAATGCAACAGTTGGGACATGTTGCTCAGATGAATCTGAGGCATGTCTTGAGGCAATGAAAATGGCTCTATCTGATCCGATTATTAGTGACCCACAGGGGAATAAAGGCTTTTTGAGAAATACAAATACAAAGTTCTCCAAACTGGCACTAATTGTTTTAACTGATGAAGAGGATCAATCACCCGCAAGTGTCGATTATTATGTTGACTTCTTCAAACAGATAAAAGGGGTAAGAAATACAGATCTTTTATCAGCAAGTATTATCTGTGGTTTGGATAGACATGGAACTATTCAAAATCCACCAAATGCTGTTGCATGTGGAGATCAGCAGAATAGTACGGGTGCTGATGCCGGGAAGAGATATCTTGATTTCTGGAAGAAAATAGGGAATGGCAGGGCTTATTCATTATGTGATACCACATGGGGTGATAAATTAAATGAGTTGGGTATTGATATATGGACTGCCCAGGTGGAATATTATCTCTCAAGACCTGCAGACCCAAATACTATTCAGGTTACAGTTAATGGTAATCCAGTAAGTAGAGATCCAGTAAATGGTTATCAATATGATCCAGATCACAATTCAATCTATTTTGGTTCTAATGCAGTTCCACCTAAAGGGGCTACAATCGTTGTTAAATACGAGGCTCAGTGTTACTAATATTTGAAAAAAGATTAGGTTTTGTATAAAAATTTGATCTTCTATTTTTTCGAATAATTATTCTTTTATTGACACAATAATAAATATATATTAGGTGAGATTTTTTGTATTATGAGTCAGATTTTAAGTTTGCTGATATTTGCAGGAGTTGTATTTTTATTTGTTTTTGGGATGTGGGTATTGTCATTTTTGTTCGGTCCCAAAAATACCACCAAAGCTAAATCGCGACCTTTTGAGTGTGGTATGGAACCTATAGGTCCAAACAGGACCAGGTTTTCTATTCAATATTACCTTTATGCAATTCTACTGGTTATTTTTGATGTAGAGGTGGTATTCCTTGTCCCACTTTTAGTTGTATTTAGAGAAAATACTCTACTTGTTTATCTAGCAGTCGCAATATTTTTAATTACTGCCTTTGTTGGCTATGTATATGTTTACAGAAGAGGGGGATTTGAGTTTGAGGAGTAGGTATATGGGCGATGAAGAGTTATTAAAAGGTGCTGTTATTACTTCAAGGTTGGATGAATCCATAAAATTCTTTGATAAGCTGCTTAATTGGGCTAGAAAGTATTCTCTTTTTCAGTATCCTTTTGCAACAGCATGTTGTGCTATGGAGTATATGACTACCATGGGTCCAAGGTATGATCTGGGTAGGTTTGGGGCAGAGGTGCCGAGGTTTTCGCCGAGGCAGTCCGATCTTCTATGGGTGGTAGGAACAGTAAGCCATAAGCTTGCTCCTGTCCTTTTGCGTGTATATGAACAGATGTGTGAACCCAAATGGGTAATCTCCTATGGAGTATGTGCCTCTTCCGGAGGATTTTATAATAATTATGCAACTGTTCAGGGCATAGATTGTATTATACCCGTGGATATATATATTCCTGGATGCCCGCCTAGACCAGAACAAGTATTAGATGCCTTGATGCTGTTACAGAAGAAGATCGACTGTGAAAAGGCAGATTGGAGATTTTCAAGGAAAAAAAGAGATGAATAGAGAACTTATTCTAAAGATTAAAGAGGATTTTGCAAATGATATAATTTCATTTGTTGAAGATAGAGATATGCCTGTCTTCGTGATAAGGAGAGAGGCATTATTGAGATTTGTAACGTTTTTAAAAGAATGTGCAGAGGTAAAGATGGAGCAGGTTACTGATATAACAGCTGTGGATTGGTTTAAGAAGAGGGAAGAGAGATTTGAAGTTGTGTATCATTTTTATTCTTATACATTTAATCACAGATTGAGACTCAAGGTAAATCTGTTTGAAAACGATGCAAAAGTGCCAACAATTACTGAGATATTTTCTGGTGCGAACTGGTTTGAGAGGGAATGTTATGATATGTATGGGATAATATTTCTTAATCACCCTGATTTAAGAAGAATACTTCTGTATCCAGAGTTTGTTGGGCATCCTTTGAGAAAGGATTATCCGATTGACAAGAGACAGCCTTTAGTAAAATTGAGGAGGCCGGAGGAGAGTCGTGAGCGACCTTAATGAAAGAGTTCAGGAAATTACAATAAATATGGGCCCTTCTCATCCGGCTATGCATGGTACTATTAGATTATTACTCACATTGGTCGGTGAGAAGGTTGTTAAGTGTGATACACAGATAGGTTATTTACACCGTGCATTTGAGAAGATGTGTGAAGCCAACATTTGGCAGGCGATCTTCCCTTATACAGACAGACTTAATTATGTCAGTCCACTTATGAACAACGTGGGATATGCACAGGCAGTTGAGAGGCTTATCGGAATAGATGTTCCTGAAAGAACAAAGTATATAAGGGTATTGTTATGCGAGCTTTCAAGGATAGCAGACCATCTGACCTGTATTGCAGCGGCTTCTATGGAGCTGGGGGCGTTCACTGTGTTTTTGTACTGTATGGAGGCGAGGGATTTAATATGGGATAGAATTGAGGAGTTAACAGGAGCTAGGGTTACCCCTGCTTATGTGCGGATAGGAGGTCTTGCAAGGGATCTACCGGAGGGATTCAATGAGAGAGTTTGCTCAATACTTCCGAAAATAGAGAAGGTCATATCAGAGGTTGATGGGCTTCTGACAAATAATCCAATTTTTATTGATAGGATGAGAGGTACAGGTATAATATCCTCCAAAGATGCTATAGAAATAGGATTTACAGGGCCATGTCTCCGAGCTACAGGAGTAAACCATGATCTGAGGAAAAGGCAACCCTACCTCATATATGATAGGTTAGAATTTGAGGTGCCTGTGGGTTCTAGGGGAGATAACTATGATAGATACATGGTTAGAATGGAAGAGATGCGTCAGTCCATAAAGATTATTAGACAGGTAATAAAGGATATGCCAGACGGCAAAATCAACATAGAGAATACCATGTATATATTACCACCTAAAGAGGAGGTTTATAATACCATTGAAGGCGTTGTAAATCATTTTAAACTCATTATTGATGGAATTCAGGTTCCTAAGGGTGAGATTTATGATGCCACAGAGGCTGCTAATGGAGAGCTTGGCTTTTATCTTGTCTCCGATGGGAGTGGAAGACCTGTTAAGTGCCGTGTAAGGTCGCCATCTTTCGCTCTTATGCAAGGTCTTGAAAAGATGGTTGTGGGTGGATACTTAGCTGATGTAATTCCAACATTCGGTTCAATAAATATGATTGGTGGAGAGTGTGATAGATAAATGGCTGAGTGCAATATTAAGATTGATGGGAAATCATTGGTTGTTAGTGAAGGGATTAATCTAATTGAAGCCGCAAAGCAACATGGGATAGAGATACCTTATTTCTGTTATCACAGGCACCTATCTATTGCGGCTAATTGTAGAATGTGCTTGGTGGAAGTAAAGGGCAGTCCTAAGCTCCTACCTGCATGTCAGACGAGAGTGGTTGATGGGATGGAGGTCTTTACCAACACAGACAAGGTTAGAAAAGCACAGGCGGCTATTATGGAGTTTTTATTTATTAATCACCCCGTAGATTGCCCTATATGTGACCTGTCTCTTATACACA
>JAOAFA010000086.1 GCA_026416535.1 Deltaproteobacteria bacterium | reverse complement strand
CTTATCGTGGATAATATCTAGATTTGCTTCAATGAATTCCTCCTATATGGTTCTATTATACCTCTCAATATATGATATGCGTTTATTTTTGGACAACAATGATAGGAAAAGGCTTCTCTAATCCATTATCCGACTGCCATGACTTAATTGTAAGAGGATAGACCTCCTTAAACCTCTCATAAAATTCCTTCATATTCTTACTGTTCAGTCTCTTATAGTTATTAGTTAAAAACAGATCCTTTTTGTTCGATACTGGGAGTATTGTTAAAAGTAGTGTAAAGGGATAAAGGATAAATACTGCGCGGAGATAAACAGGACAATTCTTTAGGTATCCCTTCAGTATTTCAATTTGAAATTACTCAATTGATGAACTACTCCGGAGATCAGAGAGGAGTCTGTAAAACCGCTTAAGATCAGAAGGCTTTCGAGATCTCATAGGTCAATTAAGGGGAAGGAAAATGGGGATAGATTTTTGATACTTTTCTATATACCCTTCTCCCACTCACTCTTACTCTTTTCTGTAAGAAATTCTATTGCATTTTTTACATCATCCATTAATTTTCCCAGAGAGTCTCTTGTATACTTTGATGCATCAATAGGTTTGCCAATATTGATTACAACCTTACCTGGGCTGACCAACCAGCTACCCTTGGGGAGAATATTAATTGTACCCCAGATCCCTATGGGGATGATCTTTGCCTTTGCCTGAATGGCGAGATGGAATCCACCTTTCTTAAATTGCCCTATACTACCATCCTTAGAACGAGTGCCCTCGGGGAATACTACTATTGATTTTTTTTCTTCTACAAACTGCCTTGCAGCCTCATCAATGGCCTTGAAGGCTTCATCCCGATTCTTCCTATCAATGAACACGAAACCTACAAGCCACATCGCCCAACCTAAAAATGGTATCTTTCTCAGTTCTTTCTTTGCAAGAAACATGGTAAAGATGGGTAGTGTAGAATAGATCGTGGGTATATCATAGTGACTTTGGTGATTCGACATAAAAAGTATGGGGGGCACAAACTCCTCATTTCCACACAGTATATTTTTCTTAACACTGATACCACACCAATTTATTAAGATATTGGTCCACTTGTAAGTACACCAGATAAAACTCTTGTTATTTCTAGTAATGATGGTAATTAAAATAGCGACTGAACCAAGAAACACTGTTGCCATGATAATAATCAGAATATTTAATATTTTCCTCATCATCTCACACGCCTTATAATTAACCTCAAAAGTAGATATATTAATCCTATACCGATTGCAAGTATTATTATTCTTAGCACAACTGTCCTGGGAGTGAATGTAAGGTAACTGAGTCCTTGAACAAAGAACCCACTCAAGTATTCATATATGTAGAACTGAGGAAGGATGAATATCATAGCTCGTGTGGCATTAAGTCTGAAGAAGTAAGCCAACATTGAGATTTCTACAAGATAAAAAAAGACATATATAGAGTCATGGAGAATAAGGACTAGGTAAAGTGGCATCTTTGAATCGTATATAAACGAGAAGAAGAGATTAGTAAATAAGAAGGTTGCAAGTATAAAGAAGAGAAAGCCGAATCCAAAGTAGTATTTTAATTCTTTAATTGAGAAGCCTTCAAACAATTATATCTCCCACTTTATATCAGGGTCGTATATGACCTTTCTCAATATGAGCCCGCACGCGGGCGCAGTTTCGAACGCCCTTTTTCTATCCCCACTTTTAGCAATCTCTAATAGCTCTTTCATACCGATATCACCTCTACCGAGCCTTAAGAGTGTCCCCATAATAATCCTTATCATGTTTTTGTAAAATGCCCTACCCTTAAATATGAATACATACAATGAGGGCTCTACCTCGATGTGTGATAACTCTATCTCCCTTATATCACCTTTACACTCGTTGTCAGCCGCCTTAAACGCTGAGAAATCTCTGAGTTTGTTAAAGAAACCTATTCCCTCCTCTATCTTCTTAAAATCAAGGGGATAACGATAGTGCCAGACTGTATCAGCGAAGAGAGAAGGCCTACTATACCTTGTCAAGAGGCGGTACTCGTATATCTTTGTTTTTGCTGAAAACCTTGGGTGGAAGTCATCTCCAACTCTTGAGATTGATACAATTGACACATCTTTTGCTAGGATTCCATTTAGGGATGAGAGTATCTTCTTAGGTGGACAATCTTCTTCAACATCAAAGGTTGCTACCTGTCCTGTCGCATGAACACCAGCATCTGTCCTCCCTGCCCCTAATATCCTAATATCCCTTTTAAATATTATTTTCAGCGCCCTCTCTATCTCGCCTTGGACTGTTCTCTTAGAGGGTTGAACCTGCCATCCAGAGAAGAGTTTCCCATTGTATTCAATAAGTAAAGCATATCTCATGATTAGATGTCAAGATAAAGTCCGAAAAAGAGTCCTTTATTGGAGAGATTAAAGCCCCCTTCCCCAAGGTCATCTATTTTAGATTCATAATATTCGATAAATATAAACGAATTATTCACCCCGAATTCCATATCAAAGTCAGAGGCAGTCTCTCTGTCAATCCAATCAAGAAGGAACATTAAGCCTAATGCGTAATGATACCCTGTCTTCCCTCCCAACGCCTCATATCTTTTATTACCCTCTCCTTCGTACCTTGAGATATCTCCTTTTGAATCCGTAATCCAATAAACGTAGTAATCGAGTCCACCCTTTAAATAAGGCACAAATGGAATATTGGCAAAAGTCATATAATAATCGAATCTATATATAAGATTAAGCTCAAGTGGAAGAATGTTGAATACTGTTGTGTCTCTACTTTTCTCTACCGTGCCATTGCTGAGATTATATATTCCCTTGCCTAGGACCTGCCAAAATCCACACATGCTGCCGATTGAAAGAGTGCCAAACCCCTGAAATAGTTTGTAATCAAAGCCTAATTTGACCATCAACTCACTTTTGTCATTAAAAATATCCTTATAAGGTTTTGTAGCTAACCCTTCTTCATTGTCTATCTCAGACGGTTTGTAATCACCAATATTCAATGATACTCCATATGTCTTTTCTGATTCAGCATGTAGGGATAAGGGGACTGATACACACAATAGAAGTATAAGTAAAATGGACCTCAACCTGTTTCTCAGCGCCGGCGATGCTATTATTAAGAAGAGAATAGCGATTGATAAAGGGATAAGGGGTTTTAGGGTGAGATACAGTATTAGTGCAATTTGAGTGAGAGTTAGTATGGCAATGAACCTTAGAAGGGGCCTTTTTTTAATAAATTCCGCCAGATCTGGTGAAAACCTGTAGTAAAGTGTCATAATCCATCTTCCGAGTTTGCTTTTTTCAAGATACGTATCTCTGAATGCCTTAAAGATGTATACAATTGAATTTACAGGCGAGCCATATACCGCAGTGGCTATGAAACAGAATCCCCCCTCTTCCTTACCCCCACTTTTTTTATAATATTCATAGTAATCCAAAACTTCTCGGGGGGTACCAGTTACAACAGATGAACTTTCTGATATATTTCTTGCCTTGTCAATCTGTTCTGCCCAAATTTCATAGTCTATGTTATTTGTCAACCCCGTAATTTTATGCGTAGTGGTCCTAACGTTTTTACTAACGTGTGGCTCATCACTCGTGCCCTTTTTCCGCCAATAAATATTGAAGCCGTACTTGTCAGATTCTGAGGAGTTGGTGCCCCAGCTTAGATAAACATATAAGCTGTTTTCACCCGGAACAATAGAGCTTATAGATGGAGGAGGCGGAGGAACTCGGTCAAAGTGTACTATAATAGCCCTAATATTTTCCTGAAATTTTGGTGAAGAGCTTCCTGTATCTTCTGATTCTTGTGCCTCTATCAACACGTATATCTCCTTATCACCATCATTGGGGCTATTAGCATGAGATAAGATGTCTGAGGCGTAGATGGTATAGCTTGCATCTCCCCCACTATATGGGCCACTTGCAACTTGGTTTTTTGGACTTTTTATCGAAGAGTCTATATTTATGTAGTAGGTTGCGTCTTTTACATTGCTTGTCCACCTAAGAGTTATCCCTTTGTTGTTATCTATGTCCCTTGCATTAAAATATGAGTCCTCCTCAGATAGGTCATAGACAGTCACTTTAAATCCAAACAGATTAAAAGGTAAAACCATTAACCAGAGCAAAAAAACCGATTTTCTCATATAGATGCTCCTTTATAGTACAGTATGTAATAATTCAGCAATTTCTATGGCGTTTGTAGCAGCACCTCGTCTAATGTTGTCTGCTACTATAAACATGGAGAGTCCGTTCTCAAATACAAGAGGCTCTCTTATCCTACCTACGAAGACCTCATCTCTCCCTGTGGCTATTGTTGGCATCGGATATTTCTTCTCTTGAGGATTATCCACTACGACTACCATGGGGGCATTACTTAGTAATTTTATGGCTTCATTAGGAGAGATGGGTCTTTCTGTCTCAATTACAACGCTCTCTGAATGACTGTTCATTACAGGAACACGGACAGTAGTTGCTGTTATCCTGATCTTTGACTCCATAATCTTCTGTGTCTCCATCACCATTTTCATCTCTTCCTTTGTGTAATTATTTTCCATAAAGACATCTATCTGGGGGAGACAATTAAAGGCTATGTGATAAGGAAAATGCTGAGGAGGAATGTTTTCGTTGTTATAATATGCCTTTATCTCTTTATTCAATGCATCTACTGCCTTCTGACCAGCACCAGAGACTGCCTGATAAGTAGAGACAACAATCCTCTTGATTGGATTGACCCTATGAATGGGGTTCAGCGCTATGACCATCTGTATAGTAGAACAGTTCGGATTTGCAATAATCCCACGATTTCTGTACTCTTTTATCCTATGTGGATTTACCTGAGGGACGATGAGTGGGATATCATTCTCCATCCTCCATGTGCTCGAATTGTCAATTACAATACACCCTTCGGATACAGAGATTGGAGCAAATTCCCTGCTTATTGTCCCACCGGCAGAAAATAGGGCAATGTCGTATCCACTAAACATCCCCTTTTTTAACTCTTCAACCGTTATATCCTCTCCCCTAAATCTAATCTTTTGTCCTACAGATCGTGGGGATGCAAGGAATCTAATCCTGTTAATCGGGAAATTCCTCTCCTCTAAGACCTTGATAAATGTTCTGCCAACTAATCCAGTTGCTCCTACTATTACAACATTATACTCTCTCATAAAAACTCCAATTCAAAGACTCAAAGGGATGAGCAGTATAATATCACAAGTTTTGAAATTGTGAAGAATTTAACAGGTCATATCCCATCTATTGTGTATCCAAATCCATTCATGAGGGAATTTGGTTATCTCCTCCGAAAGTATCCTGTTAACTCTTTCAAGGATCTCCCTCTCACTCTCATTGTTTGAATAAATCACTCTCTTTATCTCTACTCTAATCCTTCCATCTATCCTATGGTTAAAACCCACAACAAGCGCCGCATTAGTTTCTTTCAATATTTTTGCTGGCAACAATGGGGTAGGTGCCTCCGCCCCTAGAAATTGGACTTTAATAGACGGGACTTTTGTATTCTGATCAATTAAAAATCCCATAATCGAATTAGATGAAATGATTTGACGAATCTTGTTAATAATACCTTCTTCTCCTCTAAATATACACCTAACACCATTTTTTTCTCTGATTTCCCTTATAAGTCTTGTCAATCTACTATCGTAGCTCTCTTTTGCAATAGTGTTTACATTATATCCATGTGCAGAAAGACACATCGCCATCAATTCCCAATTTCCTATATGCGCCGTAAAGAAGACAACCCCTTTCCCTTCATTTAAGGCTTCATCAAGAACCCTTTTTGCGTCTTCTGTAATTGATACAAATTCTCTTATGTCCACTCCTTTTATTATTACTGATATCAACTCCGCAATGGACCTTGACCAATTTAAATACATTTTTATCCGTATCTTCTTTGATTCATCTTTACTGTAAAACATTGATAGATTTTTTAATGCTATCTTATTCTCTCTAGTAGGCAGCCTCGCAGCAATTTTGGCAAACACATCCAGAATTGTTTCTGTCATCATAAGTGGTAGAAACCTAACCACTGAGAGAAAGAATTTTATTGCAAAATAAATAAAATCGTTCTTTATCCTCTTAAAAATCTTCCTCATGTTTAGTATCAATTGCCCAAAATACACTTGTTAGTCAAATAAATTTGTCTTTAAAAAGGTTGGAGTTGGAGAAGGTTTTTGATTTAAGCTCTCCTGGCATAAATTTTTGTGCATTGGGTTTTATGTAATAATGCGTATTTTGCTTTCGTGATGATTACTAGGCTTTGAAATAACTTATTTAAGGTATGTAAAGGTATTAAAGTTTATTGATGGAACGACGTATGCGTGTTACAGAGGAAAAGCTCTTTTAACACAGGAGGAAATTATAGAAGAATACAGCAAGACAGCGGTATAAAAATATGTAAGTCAAATGCTTGTATGTGGTAGAGTTACAAAGTCATCCAAAGACTAAATCGAAAATATCGTTAAAGATAACCTAAGTTGAGGTTAAATGATAACCTTAGGAGTCGTCTCATTAAATCATCTTGGTCTTAGTCCTCACCTATATTTAATCACTTGTTTTATAGTTTCTCCATGATAACCCTAAAGTAAGAGAATCTTGGGATCTTTAAGGCTTCTATTGCAACTTCTTCATGATTTGCCCCCGGCCCCATAGGCTCCCGTTCGTCCTACGGATTCCCCGGCTCCCTTTGAATAAACAAGTAACGTCAATGGACAAAGGAGAAAGATCGTAATCAAAACCCTCTTCATCATTAGCCTCTTTTATTACTTTTGATGTCTCTTAATAATACAGCTCTTGATGTCCTGATATATATATCTGTTGCTACTATAAATACTCGTTCATTGCATTGTTAATAGGTTTCCATATGACCATTTTATTACATAATTAAGCCTTTTGTATTGTGTTGTGATATACGTAAATAAGACAACAGAAAAGCTCTTAAATAATCAACAAACATTAGCAGTTAAGACACTTAAATTTCTTGACTCTGCTAAGAGTTTGGTATTAATCAATATCTTAGGAAATAGGTTTCGGCGAATTGAAATTTACAACTCAATAACAGTACGATATGTCCCAACTTGTTTTTAATTTATTTTCGCCGTAAAATAATGAGCACAACTTATTAAAATGTCTACTACACAATTATTTAACATACTTAAGTTTATTTATACTCACCCCTTTAATTCAGAGAATAGAATCAATGGCATATTAAGATTTTTTAAGTGGCAAATAAGTTGTCTATTAAATCAGTACCCAATCATATACCAGTTTACTGAGAACTCGAGATTAATAATCGCAAAAGGTATGACTAGTGCTACAGGGAATTTATATTGCGGACTAGCCGAATACAACGAAATGGGCTTCCTTCTACACTTTTTAAGACAAGGGGATTTATTTATTGATATCGGTGCAAATATTGGGGCTTACACAATTTTAGCATCCGCAGAGATTGGTGCCAATACAATTGCTATTGAGCCAATACCTCCAACGTTCAAAATTTTATTAGACAATATACTTGTTAATCGAATACACGATAGGGTCAAAGCATTAAATATTGGGTTAGGAAGCAAAAATGGAAAACTAAGATTTACTACGCTTTATGATTCAACCAATCATGTTGCAACTGGAGGGGAGACTAATACTATTGAGGTTGAAGTTAGCACCTTAGATACAATATTGTCATCTGAGTTGATTCCAGTTCTACTAAAAATTGACGTAGAGGGTTTTGAGACAGAGGTCCTAAATGGGGCGGAAAAGACCTTAGGCAGAGATGCTTTGAAGGCTATTATTATTGAATTGAATGGTTTGGGGAAGAGGTATGGTTATGATGATCTCGAGGTTCATAAGAAACTATTGAATTTTGAATTTAAACCTTTCATGTATAACCCCCAAAGGAGACGATTAGAGGAGCTGGAGACATTTGGAGCTCATAATACGATTTATCTGAGAGATAAAAAATTTGTTGAAGATAGAATTAGATCAGCAAGACGAATAAAAATTGGAAACACACCCCATATAATATAAATTAGAATGTAGCATGTACATCTATAAGTTCGGTTCGGTGTACCTCTACTCCATCAAGATATACTACTACAGTCAGACCATTTGAAACTACAACTTCATTGTTGTTTATTTTTACTTTTTGTGTGCCTCTGGTATTATTAAATATTACTGAATATTCAAATTCATCATCATACCAACTATGGTAAAACAAACTCTCTGAAATCCTCTCCTTTGTAATACTTGAAAAGCCTTTTTCTGATACCATAAGTAGGGTTTGAAAATAGATATTACCTACACATTCTGCCTCAGATACAAATAAATCGTTGTATCCGTAAACTCCCCAACCACTCGCAAACTCCTCTCTTCTAGACGAAAAAGAGAGATTGTCTCCACTGGAAAGGACAGAGATAAAAAGGGTTATAGAGTCTCTTGAGTAGATTGCCCCATCATCTTTAAGACTAAAGTAGGAGTTTGGTATGTCTCCTCCACCGGCTCCGTTTATCTGAATTGTTACCTTATGTTTTTCTGAGTCATGTATTTCAACTGAATCGAATAAGACAAAATACTTCTCATTTATTCTTATAACCCTTCGTTTTATATCTGAATTTTTATAAGCAGTGATTCCACTTATATATGTCACTCTTCCATCCTTCACAACATCACTGAGATATGCGTCTGAACCTATTTTATTTCTGATTACATCATATTCTTGCGTCTCACCATCTATCAATATTACACTATGATCTTTTGGATATTTTACTAGATCGTGGTTTTCCCAATTTATATAACCGGGGTCTATTATCAATGGCACCTTATTTGCCCATAACACAAAGGAGAGTTCATCTGGATGTTCGTGACCGAGTCCATGCCTTCGGGCCTTTCCGTTTTCACCAATAAAAGCAAAAAATACTCCATTCTCATCAAAACTATCTCTCAATATTGCGACTCCCCCATCTTTATATGAGGCATCTAATCTAATGGACAAGGGACTAGACAAAGGTTCTTCATCGGTTAGTAATAGGAGTGATAATACATTTAACTTGTTTGAATAAAATCCGCACTCAGGCTTATACCACTGCCATAGAAAATCCTTGTTGCCAAAGATTCTATAGTGAATTGCCCCATGAAGGCAAATGGGATTCGCATCATCAATAGGTAACATTAACCCATTGGGTTGTGTCATAAAGAGTGCCATTTTATATAGGTTTATTATCTTTTCATTTGTTGCAAAGTCTTTTATTTTTACAACCCTATTTGTGTAGGGTGAACCGCCAGAAATATTCTCTACTCCATAAAACGGCATGTCCCTCCCTCTTGCAAATCTATGATATGCATACATAAAGGGGAGAAAGGAGTTATCAGTATAGACAAGATAGTAAGGACCCTCTGCATAAAATCCTTCTGCATTTTGAAAATCTGCCATTATATAATCTATACCTGTCATCGCTGAAGACATTTCAAATGCAGCCTCTTTTCTTTTATTAAATAAAAGTGCACATAATCCCAATGCTGATAGGACTTTAGCTTTGTGATTGTTGTTCAAATATGCAAGTTGGGCCGCATAAGTTCCATTATGAGTAATCTCTCTAAAATGGTTAATCCTTTTTATTATGTTCTCCTTTGCAATATCCAACTCTTCTATCCCTAACATATCTGAGGCAGACAGAAATTCGTATGCAGTACAAAAGGATGTGAGAGCTTCTGATTCATATAGATTATACTTAGCGTATACTGAGACACCCGTCGGGTCAGGGAATGGCTCAGAAATGGCCTTAAAAGCCTTTTCTATATATCTTGGGTCCTTATAAAGCCAGCCCAAGAAGGCATTCGACTCTGCTATTTCACCAATTACTGGTGATATTTTTGTGTCAAAGTGACCTAAATATTTAGGAATGTCGTTATCTGCTACCAATTTTATCCTATTCAAAAGGATCACATAAGGTTCTTTTCGTTCATCTAACTTAGTCTTAATATGTTGTCTTATTAGGTCTGCTTCTTCACAGTCAAAAAACAATTTGCATCTTTTATTATACCCTGGATGATATGCACTAGCAGAGGCTGGATTTAAGGGATCAGTCTTCTCCTTTAGCTCATCCCCATCTAAGACACCATCTCCATCTGTATCAGGATTTGCAGGATCAGTACCTAATAACTCTTCACGCCTATCAGGAATGCCATCATTGTCCGAATCAATAAATCTATTGTCATAGTCATTTATCTCTGATTCACCAACCAAAATATCTTCATTCAGACTAATATCCAAAATCTCATCCTTTTGACCATCGGCGATTTCTATACTTACTTCCCGTCTTACACAGCAGCATAGTAGTCCAGCAAATAACAATAATCGCAACATCTTCATGTTTTGACCATTATTAAAGTGGTCCTCTCTTACGATGGCAAAGATATGGGTGATAGGCAAAACTCTTAGGACAACCCCCGCAGTCTCTCTTACATAAACACTGATACTCTTCAAGGTCTCCATTGTGTGATTTATCATATTTAGCTCCTTTGCACTACATTTGTAAACGCTGATACTTATAGCTAAAGTTTTCATTCCAAATACAAGAATAACTATTTGATCTACACATAGAATTAATATTATAGGCTCCACCAAACTCTATAATTTGATTCAGGCTTTTTCCTATTACAATCTGATAGATATTTACACCTCCCTATCTTAGTATAAATAGTAAAAAAGCTCTTTAAATTCTACGCAATCTTTAACAGGCCTTTTTCTATCCATACGATATTTACATGAGGAGACTATTTTACTCATTGCCTTATCTGGTCAGTACTTGCCAAAGAAAAAAACTCTTTGGAAGACGCTATCACAATCAAGTACATTTATAATAATCGCCGGCGGGTCATTATAAAAGACTCTAATCAACACTAGGATAGGAATTTTTGAAAGGCCTATCCCATCTATGGCAACCCTTGAATCAACATCTACCCAAATAGTTGCATTAATTAATATAGAGATTTTGTCTTTACTCAACCTCTGAACTTCGCTCATATGTTGCCCTATATCATACAATAGTGGATTTTTCATCTTACTCCCTCCATAACCAAATTGGTAGAGCATATAATTATATTTGTAGTCTATTGAAATCTTTTCACTTTGAGATCTCATCAAACATAACAGGACTTTTTCAGCAAGTTCCCACCTCCCAAAGGTCTATCGTTTACACCAGAGGGTGGATTACTACTTATATATATTCGCCTTCATGAATGTTTTGGTCCATGTGCATTGAATCAAAATATCTCTACTAACTTTGTGCCATTCATAATCTTCTCAGAGTCAATATATTCGCCTCTATACGTAATTACCCAATTCATTCAAGAACATGCTCATCTTAAAATACAAAACAACACATGTTACCTCAAAAAGCCTAGTGCGTATTTTAATTCTTGAATTTTTCATACAATAATGTATCTAAATTTATATGAAGAAGTTAATATTTGTCTTTATCTTTCTGTTCACTCACAACCTTTATTCAGACGATCCTCTTGATTATCTCACAGGAACTGAGGAGTGGGATAGAGAAGAGGAGGCAAAGAAACAGGCATTGATTCTAGCACAAAAAAGGAAGATGCTATCTGACGAATTTTATCAGACAAGAAATAGAGTCTCATTTTTACTTTCAGAATGGCAGAGAGATCTCTCAAAATTTCAAGAAATAAGGAGGACAATATCTGACATATTGTTTAATGAAGAGGCAAAATCCTTTCAACAAATAAATGTGAAGGAGAAGTTACCTGCCAAAGAGATAAAGCGTATGCCTGCAAAAGATGAGGGGTTTAGTATAGAGGCTGGAAGTCCTGTAATAGAGAAGACTTTACCAAAAGCTACTCCCCAAGTGCCTCAGGCTCCACCGGTATCAACACCTTCAACACTACCCTCACCACCTCCAAAAAAAGAAGAGCCCCCTGAGCCTACAACAGAGGAGATACTTAAGAAGCAAGGTGGTCACTTCGATGATAAGGGGCAATTTATCGACGAAGAATTAAAAAATGAAAGTGGCTCAAAAGGCAAGAGAAATAAAGATATAGATTATGATAGCCCTTAGATTGTATAAATCTTGAAGTGTTGATTTAAGATGTAATGGTCATCTATTCACATTTCAAATTATCTAGTTAGTCCAATAGCTTATATGTTCATAAATTACGAGGGAAGTCTCAGTAATCTCGTTTCTATAGATTTTTTACACATTTATCATGAGATAATTAATAATTTGGGGGAAGGTAGAAAGAGGGAATAAATCTAGGAATTCATTAGTTCGTAGCCACACTGAGAATATATAATCACCTAGCTTAGTATAAGGTGTTTTATCATCAATTTCACGCCTATGATAATTCAGTAATATTGTACTGCCCTTCGTTTTTTAATAAATATGAGCTAAACTCTAGATAAAGTAAAATAATATCCCATATGCTGCTAAACACCATTATAGATGACCTTTTGATAAAATTACAGGAATAATATATTAGGCTATTGACTATACCGACTAATGTGTAAGATATATGCCTTAGATTTATAAAAAATGAAAATACTAAATTCTCTGTTAGAATACCCGATGAAATGAGGAATTTTGTCTCTTTTTACAGCGTTATTTTTCAAAGATAAAATGAAAACTAATTTATCTAAAAAGCTGAATAAAGATTAGACACTTCAGCATCCCCCTTTGTGAAAAATTTGTTGGTGACATTTGATGTTCTAGTGATTGTCTAACCTGTTAGGTGGTATAACAAAAATACCTCACACCACCCCAACACTAAAAACATAACCATGAAAGTAAGTATGGAAAAACTACTGCACAACCTTTAAGAAATCCTTGAAAGCCAAAAGGATATTAGACCATGTAAAAGAGCTTCTAGAGAAGACCTTTTTAGAAGAGAGAACTAATGTTTTGTCATGAGGTAAAATCATAGCTAATGTCTCAAGGAGGTTGTGTTTTTTTCAACTAATCTGGAGTTAACCATCTGCTTTAATTCGTAAATCTCAGGTTTTATTAGTGAATATCAACGGACGTCCAATCACCAGACCATCCTTGCCTTCTTTGCTTTACTCCTGAGTTGGAACCACGCCACATTCTTCTGCTATTGCTGGTGAAAGTTAGCCTTTCTTGACATATCGGTCGGAGCAGATTTAAAGAATAGTTTAATCTCTATTGCCTAATAGTATTCATTTGAAATGGCCTTTAGCCTTTCACTGTGATAAGAGATAATCCCGTTTGGGGGAATAAGATCAATTCACCATAATCTGGCTTGGTTCTTAAAATCGTCTTGCTTCTATTTTGAAGGTAAAACCGTATCCCTCCTTATCCTGTGCACACGGAAATTGTTCAATAGCACAGATTCACTTTCCGGAATCATAAATCAAAAATCTAGAGCAGGGATTGAGTATATAAAACTGATAAGGCCTTCCTAAAAAGTTAAGGCATATTAAGGTATCATCCTATGCATTGAGACAAATGTAAGGAATTCATGAACAACAAATCCAACAAGGATTATGAAAAGCAAAAATGAGAGCTAAGTATGTAATTAATGCAGATTAATTATAAATTCTACCTTTAATACCCCATCCAACTCTAGGAACCTTTTATCTAAAGGGCTTTTACATAACAAAGAAATGTTTGTCTTCAATTAAATTGAAAAACTTTCTTAAAAGAGATAATAATTAGTTGTAGCAGACTATATGTCGGAGGACTTATGCAAAATAGAGATTGCATATTTTGTCAAATAGTTGAAAAAAAGAAGGATGCAGTAATAATTTATGAGGACAGTTACACACTAGCATTTGCTGACATATTTCCATTAATGAGGGGTCACACCCTAGTAATCCCCAAAAAGCACTTTAGCAACATATATGAGATCGATGAGGAATGTGCGACCCAATTATTTAAGACTACTACCAAGATTGCAAAGAAGTTAAAAGAGATATTAAAACCGGATGGGCTTAATATTCACCAAACTAATGAGAAGGCCGCTGGCCAAGAGGTGTTTCATATTCATATACACCTTATCCCAAGGTATACAGGACAAAGACTATTCCTAATAAATGTTGAGAGAAGATTAGCCACACAAGATGAACTGATACAGGTTTTTCTTCCACTAATAGAATCATTTCGTGGCGAGGGCAATCCACCTTTATAGTTTAATCTTTACCACTGAAGTAATATACCCTCTTGTTCCCAATTATCTTTTCAATCTGACTTTACTAAAACACAGGGCAGCGCCAATTTTGCTGATGGCGCGCTGCCCAATCCCAAAATAAAAAAACTCTTACTGTCCCGTAGGTCCTGGATTTGCAGGAGCAGGTGTAGAAGGTGTCTGTGCCTCAGGAGTTGTTGGAGTTGTAGTTGCTGGTGTCTCAGTCTTAGGTGTCTCCGGGGTGGCTGGTGCCGCTGCCTTCTGAGAAGCACAGCCAATCATTAGAGCTAGTACTAATACTAGTACAACGAATCTCTTCATCTAACTACCTCCTTGCTAGCTAAATACTATTATATCATTTTTAAAATAAATCAAGAAATTTACACCTCTAATCTTAACTCCCCTCCCTCTTCCCCGTATTTTGCCCATTGTGCGACTAACAAAAATTCTGCCTAACATATATGGCTATTAATTTAATTCTACTCTAAAAACTTCCTCTTTTGGTAACATTCAAGTTTAAACAAGACAAAGAAATATATATTTGATAACCTATAAAGGGTTCACTCCCATTCTATAGTTCCGGGAGGCTTACTGGTAATATCTACTGCCACACCAGAGACTTTTGGAAATCTATGAATCTCTCTCGATAACTCCCTTATAACCCCTTCAGGTAATAGTGCTGCTCTTGCAGTCATTGCCCTCTCAGATAAAACTGGTCTTACAACGACCATTTCTTCTCCCCTACCATTAAGACTCAAAGGCAATATAACCACTGGACACTGCCAAATCTGATAATATATACCTGCCTTTTTTAATATCGAGTTAACTAAGTAATCTATCTCTCTTAATAGAGAGAGCCTCTCATTTGTGACAAAGGCCCTTAAGGGTTTTGCCTCTTTTATCTCGTAAGGGGAGATATTTACTATACATCTATTAATACCTTTTATCTTCGCAAGGATGTCTGAAGCTATCTCAAATACCTTTTCGTTGTAATCTGAATTAAAAAGCACGGGTCTTTCATAGGAACGAAGGTCAGCCTTAACTCCTACAGACTTAATTGGCAAAACTATTGCATTAATGTTATGGTGAATTGTCATACTTTGTAAACTTGCTTCAATCTCTTTCATATCAGACAGATCCTCACAACCACTATTACACAAGACTCTAACAGCAATCCCTGGCCCCGGGAACGGGTGTCTGTTGAGGATATCCTCATCTATACCTAATTTTCTTCCCAGCTCTCTGACCTCAACCTTATAAAGTTCTGCCAGAGGTTCTACTACTCTCCCCTCATTTATCATTTTCTGGATAATAGGTACCCTATTGTGATGAGTCTTAATTACGTCTGCCCTCTTGGTTCCTCCTGTCTCAATTGTATCTGGATATATTGTCCCCTGTCCCAAAAGAAAATCGCCGATTTTTAATCTCTCAGCCTCCTCTGCAAATACTTTAACGAAAGTATCCCCAATAATCTCTCTCTTTTTCTCTGGTTCAAACACCTCTTTCAAAGAATCCAAAAAAACATCTGATGCATCTCTGAAAAAGAGATTATTATTAAACCCAAGCTTTTTAAATCTTTCTAAGACCTCCTTAGACTCATCCTTTCTCATAAGACCGTTGTCAATGTGTAACAACCTCAATCTATCTATTCCCAGAATCTCTTTAAGAAGGACTGCAGCAACAGTCGAGTCTACACCACCAGAAACGAGTAGAAATACGGACTTATCTTGAACCTGATTTTTTATCTTTTCGAATTGTAACCTAATAAACTCTTCCATTGTCCAATTTGGTCTACAGCGGCATATGTTAAATATGAAATTTGCTATCATCTTCTCACCGTTTATGGTATCATCTACCTCAGGATGAAACTGGAAACCATATCTTTTGTATTTATCCGAACCGATCGCTGCAAATCTATGAATATCCATTCCCTCTGTTAAATAAGAGATACCGAATTCTTCAAAATCAGGACCAATTGCATCAACAGAGTCAAAGTGACTCATAAAAACCGACTCAACATCGGATAACCCCTCAAACAACGGGTGATTTTTTTTAAGTATTTTGAATTTGGCCTCGCCCCACTCTCTTCCACCGTGTACAACTCTACCTCCATAATGTTTGGCAATCTCTTGATGACCAAAACAGAATCCAATGATTGGGACATCTAGATCATATATCTTTTTATTGTATTCAGAATCTTCTCCAAATGAAGATAGAGAGGGGCTACCTGAGATTATTATCCCTTTATACTCATAAAATTTTTCGATAGGATCATCTGGTTGTCTTATCTCAGAATAGACATTAAGTCTTCTCACCTTGGTAGCGATGAGGTGTGCGTATTGACCTCCAAAATCAATAATTCCTATTTTATCAAAATCCATAAATATCTTAATCCTTCTTTACAAACCCACCCAAAAGTGGAGATATAAACATAGCTAATGTAGATGCCGATGCTAAAAACAATCCAAACTTCCTATGAATGTCCAGTTTAAGGCCAATGTCCTTTAATACTGTTGTGCTTTCATCTATGTCGTAAGGAAAAATTACTCTATAAGTGCATAATAATATACCTAAGAAACCGAGCGAAACTAAGATCAACAATCTATATTGCTCAAAGTTTGAGACAAACTGTGCCCCAGTGTAGTCAAGGACAATATAAGAGAAGTACACAGTAGCAATGATTACTAAG
Source organism: Deltaproteobacteria bacterium (assembly GCA_026416535.1). Lineage (GTDB taxonomy): Bacteria > Myxococcota > SpSt-1050 > SpSt-1050 > SpSt-1050 > SpSt-1050. Next base: position 12,331 of record JAOAFA010000086.1, on the reverse strand, counting down.
TAAAGACCCCCGACATCAAGCCCAGGCACCGAACCTTCTTGTGGAACTGACACCCAAGGAAAGAAAGAAAAAACAAAAGAAAGGAGTGCACTTACTAACCCCACCTTTTGTCCAATTCCCATTCTCTTAAATGCCAACAGCATTTCATCAAAAGTCTCTCTTAATTGAACCTCAGCAGTGTCTTGAAGCAAATCCTTTTTTTGAGCCTGCCTCGGTGTAAAGGGAGGAGACTCCACCCTCTTTGAGGCATCTCTTGTAGGAGTAACTACGGGTCTTGGTTGTTCTTTCTTTTTTAATGTAGTTGAATGTCTCACATTTTTCGTAATAGGCGGTGGCGGAATTCCTTGGGGTTCCTCATCTTGAAGCAAGGCCTCTGTATCCAGCACGGCATCACAGTTGTCACAAAAGATTGCTATCTCATCTACTTGAGCGCCACACTGTGGACACCTTTTCAAATCTTTCCTCCTTTTTGCATCACCGAGACAAAGTAGGAAATAGATCTATTATACGTTCTCTCAGCTTCCTTAGGGAAGAAACAACCCGGCAATTGATTACTTCTTCTGTGATACATTACACATTCACAACACTTTCCTTTTCTAGAACACGGTTCATACGTACATGAACAATCTTTAAGATTTTTACTTATTGTGCAATCCATTTTCTACTCCTTTGGTACCACAAGAATTCTATATTTTCCCTTTTTTCCCTTTAAATAAAATGTCGCTGCCATACCGTAACTTGTCTTCCCATCCAACATCTTCCACCCCAAAGACTGGGCAGGACCTGGATTTAAAAACAGCGTCTCCGAATATACACCCTGTTTTATTAATTTCCCATCGATCGTATTTGCCCTCCCACCTGCCTCAAGTATGTGACCCATAATGCCAAACTTTATATTCCTTGCCTCTTTGAGGGCATCTGTGAGATGTTCATCCCCAACGTTTCCTGCCTCCCATGCATAATCGATAGCCTCTCTCCCTTCTAATTTCATAGGACCGTGCGTGATTAGTATTATAGGCTCGTTAAGATTTTCACTCTGCTTTACAAGCTCTTGAGCATCTTCCGGCTTGTAGGTGCAGGATGAAGAGCCTCTAGTATATCTCCTGTCATAGTATCCTGGAAGACTTATCATGTCAAACCCATCACCACGCAGAATTCTCACCATATCCATATTAATTATATTATTATGGATCTTACTTAATTTTCTTATGACCCTGTTAAACTCTGATCTTGAGTCATTATTCCCAACCACTACATATATAGGGAGATTCGTCTCAGCAAAAAGTTTCATTATATTAGATAGGTCATCCTCTTCATAGGCTATGTCACCCCCAATGATTACTCCCTCTACCTGTTCTTTCTTCCATTCATTGATAAAATATTTTAAGTTTGCTTGAGTATCGGGATGCCAGTCTTTTATACCAGACAAAACACCAAACTTGATCTCACGATTCGGTTTCGCATTGGATTCAATTCTCGCAGTCGAACCTTCGAAAATAAACTTCTTATCTCCTATCTGGACCTCATGAGGTTTTTTAATCTTCTTACCAAAGGGTGCCATACAATACAATGAATATTTCTCTGTAAAATCCTCCCACGTCGGAAATTCTTCGGGAGAGAGCTCCCATGGAGGAATGAGATCATCAGTCCTATTTATAGCAGGGGGTGGATCCCCCTTCCTCTCTTCTTGTTTTGGTTGTTCTTTCTTTTCTTGTTTGGATTTTGCCTCTGATAAATCCCCAACTAACAGAACAAGGGCAAACATTATAATTATTTTTTTCAACTTTACACCTCCAAGAGTAGCAAAAATACTATTCAGATTTTATTTCAAAGTCAAATTTTAAAAAAATAATCAGCAACCCTACAACACGCATTCTATGCAGGTATTAGAACACGACAAAATATGACCCCACCAAAAATATATTTACGATTTATGCACTCACTTAATTTTGAACCCATCTAACAATTAATAAGCTTTTATTAAAACTTCTAAAATCTCTGATGGGTCTGAGATGGGTCTTCCATTGTACACTATAGCACCATCAGTAAGGGCAATCTCGGCACATTCTTCTAACTCACTTTTGGGAATCCCTACATCCCTAAGTCTTGTAGGAAGATCACAACTTTTAGCAATCTCAAGAACTTTTTCGGAGGCCTTATAACCTAATTCTTTATCTGGTATGTCCTCCTTTATGCCTAGAGCTTCTGCAATGCGAGCCTGTTGCTCGTAAACGACCTCGTTGTTAAACTGCATTACATGGGGTAATACAATTGAGTTAGCAAGCCCGTGGTGAATATTGTATTTAGCCCCTATCGTATGGGCAATAGCATGTGCAAGACCTACCTGGGCATTAGAGAATGCCATACCTGCTATATTTGAAGCAAGCAACAACATGCCTCTATATGTCACATCCGAATCTTTTGTGGCAATGGCTATGTACTCTCTTATCATTCTTATTGCGTGTAACCCCAATGCATCTGAAATTGGTTGTCTCTGGGGAGATGTTATCGCCTCAATAGCATGTGTTAAGGCATCCATGCCAGTTGCCGCTACCAATCTTGGTGGTAGAGTTCGTATTAACTCTGGATCTAGAATAGCCACGTCAGGAATTATATTGTAATCGCCAAAAAGTAATTTCCTGTGATTATCCCAATCCTTAATTACAGCTACATAGGTTACTTCCGAACCAGTGCCACACGTTGTGGGGATAGCAATATGTGGTGTTTGCCTACGTGTTAGCATCTGAAAACCTTCATAGTCGGAGATACTTCCACCTTCTTTCAATAAAATAGCTATTCCTTTAGCAGTGTCAATTGCAGAACCTCCACCCACTGAGACAATGGAATCTGCCCCAAGGCTCCTTCCAAACTCTGCCCCTTTATCTACAAGGTGAAGCCCACTATCAGGGATTACCTCATCAAATACTCCCACACAATTATTCCCAAGATATTCCCTGATTTTCTTTGGCAAATCCGTATTTTTACTCAGTTCTCTATCTGTTACAAGTAATGCCCTTTTACAGCCGAGGGCATTTAACTCTACTGCTACATCTTTTGAAATACCCACACCATAAATGACTTTTGTTGGCGCATAGTGAATAAAGTTTAACTCCCTTGAATATGGCATCTCATCTCCTTACTCATCCAAGAATTTTGTATCAATCGAATTTGTTGCCTTTACAAGCTCTTGTGCAGCTTTTACAAATCTAACAATAGTCGGCAAATTACCCTTTAACTTCAACTTGCCCTGCATCATACCTTTAATTGGCTCAAGTTCTCCCTTTATAACGGCCTTCCATCTATCATATTCCCCTGTAATACAAAACGGAGCCGTATTTGCCTCCTCAGGAGTCACAATCCTTGCATCCCTGCAAACACCCTTCTCAAGATCCAGCCATATCCCAATGTCCTTTTCAAGGATGGGCGGTTTTGCCTTACATACCAGAGCTATTACACCGTAAGTCCAATCTTTGCCCGCTATTTTGTAATCAGCGCTTGCATTTATCGCCTCTTTATATTTTGCTACCCATTCTTCTGATGGAAACGGCACTGGCATATTAGACCTCCTCTCTATTCTATTATTTGTCTTCAAAGACAAACAAAATATCCTTGTGTTTCAAAATACAATCAAACTCTTCTTCTCCTATTCTAGCATTATTTAAGAAAACTACTGGCCTCTTAAATTTTATCAAACTCAATACCTCTTTTATGGAGATATTCTCTCTCTCAAGCTCACCTATAATCCTAATTCCTCTTGTCCTACCTGACTTATAAGCGATTATCTGTCCCATTAGATTTAACAAATATATCATTATTTTTAGCAATTCAAGGATAAAATTTATACAAGGAGGGATAAATAGGCTATTTCTGTCCGTATATCCTCACATAAATTTTATTTTTATCTCTTCTGTCATCTCTAACATTAAACCGTTTTTTAGCAGAACCAGAGTTAACGGCTATTTCTAACATACCGGATGAACCTATTACAGCAACTGGTACTCCCCTTGGGACGTCTGAATATGTATTCCTTATCCTTCCAAGTCTTTTATTCTTAAATTTCACCGAACAACGGCAATTCTTAACTAGATCGGAGGATATATTGGTTATTATATTTCCAAAGCTATCTATATAAAGAATCTCCCCTGTTATTACCTGTTCGCTAACAATAGGAGACGGTATATCTAACCTTACGGGATTATCAGTCCTCCTGATTATATCACTAAGGTCTCTTCCTGACGCTATTAGTGCCGCAAGTGGCGCAAATATATCTCTTCCATGGAATGTATAAGAGACGTTTTTAGTAAAAAAATCATTCTTAACCACTTCAAATACCTCAAAATCATATTCTCGAAAGACGAACTCAAACAATCCATTATCAGGTCCGACAAAGAACCTATTGGCAGACTTTACAACTATTCCTCTCCTCTTCGAACCAACCTGAGGGTCAACTATCCCCAAATACACAGTATTATCTGCAAAGAACGGCAAAGCCTCTTTAAGGATAAACGCCCCTTCAACAATATTTTGTGGACTTACATTATGGGTAATATCTATCGTCCTTATGTTTGGATCGATTAAAGAAATTACCCCTTTTAATATCCCAACATAATGTGAATTTCCAAAGTCTGTTATTATAGCAATCTGTCTCATCTAAGGCTTGAGAGTATCTCATATAGTTCATTCTCATCAGCATCACCAGTGACAGCATAGGAAATATCTTGATTACTCAAAATGAGCAAGCTCTTACCATCTCGCTTAATAATATAAGAATCACCCTTAAAAGGTCTCAAAGGTGTTAGATAAATCTTATCATTGATCGAACCGCTTATAGCAAATACCGAGATATACCGACCTTTGTGATTATAAAATATATGGGCCGCGTCTCGATCTTCAAGTTTATTATATCTTAATCCCACAAACCTAATATTAGGGGAATTATTTCTATCTATAAACAGTCTTTCACTGTTGTTTTTGAAGATTGAGAAGAACTTGTTGACATCACTTATAGAAGCAGTTAAGGGTGGATTCTTTATGTTTCTAAAGATTTTGTTGTCGAACCTCTGTTCGTTAATTTTGTAAATCAATGCAAGGCAAATAGCCAAAACTAATATAATTGTGGGGACAAATCTCATTATGATCGGTAGGAAACTTCTCTTCTCTTCATACAATTCATTGATACTAGAGATCAAGCTAAGGGGAGGCTCAACATAGGTTATAGATTTTTTCAAAAGTCTCTTAACCAACCTCTCAGACTTTACTGCAAAATAACAGGTCTCACACCTAGCGACATGCTCAACCACATGTCGACTCTCAATTACATCAAGCTCTCCATCCACATACAGAGTTATAAGTCTCCTAACTTCCTTGCAGTCCATTGTCTTCCTATTTTGCCTTTGAAAGATCATATTTACTGAGCCTAATAATATTTTCTCCTCCTGTCTCTCTTCTTATTATCTCTTCTCTTTTCAACAACTCCTTCTTAAGGGCGCTTCTCGCTCTACTTAGCCTGCTCATTACTGTACCAATAGGTATATTAAGTATCTTTGAGATCTCTTCATACGAAAACTCCTCAATATCGGCAAGAATTAGGATCGTGCGGTGTTCAAACGACAAGTTTAACAGAAGCCTCTCTACCTCTCTCGAAGAATATTCCCTTATAAATTTCTCTTCCTCATCTTCTATCAGATTGAGGTCTCTACCTATAACCTCTGAGCCATCATCCTCATTAAATGCCCTGAATTCCAAGTGATTCTGCTCTGTATTTAATCTACTCTGATTGTTAAAAAATATAGTTGTCGCTATTCTAAATAAATACGCCTTGGCGTTTGTATTTGGTGTGTATGAGTCTATGTATTCAAGGGCTCTAGCAAATGTGTCCTGCGTCAGGTCCTTGGCATCCTCCACATTTCTGGTTAGATACAGGGAGAGATTATACACATCTTTTAGGTATTTGAGGAATTCTGACTTAATAATCTCTCTCTTCTTATTAATTCGCATCATCAAACAAAACAGAATATCAAAAAAATTATTCCAGGAATTTTACTGATATCTTCCCCAAAGCTCATAAATATAATTCACCTGAGCCTCGCTAATGACAGAGCCCTTTTCAAGAGATTTTTTGATTCTATTAAGCCTCTCGAGCTCATCTTCGCTGATGTCACCCTGTTTGATCAACTCATTAACAAGGGAAAGACACTTCACACATTTTGCCTTTCTCTGCTGACTTCTCTTACATTTCTGGTTAGCCATTATTCCTCCCCATGCTTATGGTTATGAGCATTTTCTACTTTAAATGGTTCTGGCTCATCCGGTCTCCTATTATAGAGAGGAGACATTTGTCTCAATCTCTCAATGATAGGAGGTAACTCCCTAATAAAATAATCTACCTCCTCTTCCGTATTAAATCTACCGAGTGATATTCTTACAGAACCATGGGCTGTCTCATGGTCGAGCCCCATAGCAAGCAAGACATGTGAAGGGTCAAGAGATCCACTTGTACATGCTGAACCAGAGGATGCCGCGATTCCGACCATATCTAAAGACAAGAGTATTCCTTCACCTTCAACATACTTAAAAGACAAATTTGTAGTATTACAGAGCCTCTTAGTCTTATGGCCATTTAACTTAACATACGGGATCTTTTGAAGAATGGCATTTTCCAATTTATCTCTTAGGTAGGAGAGTCTTTTCTTTTCTTCATCAATCTCCTCCATGGCCAACCTCGCCGCCTCCCCAAAGGCAACAATAGAGGCCACGTTCTCAGTTCCAGCCCTTCTGTTTCTCTCCTGATGACCCCCAGATATTAACCGGTCAATCTTCACACCTTTTTTAATAAACAACGCCCCAACTCCCTTGGGGGCGTAGATCTTATGCCCTGATATAGAGAGTAAGTCCACACCAAGGTCTTTAATATCTATTCTCTCCTTTCCCGCCACCTGAACCGCATCTGTATGAACTAATATATCAGGGTTTTTTCTTTTGACAATCTGAGTAATCTCCTTAATTGGAAATATAACACCAGTCTCATTATTTGCATACATTATAGTAACCAAAATTGTATCAGGTCTTATGGCACTTTCAAGTTCTTGCAGATCAAGCTCTCCATTCTCATCCACATTCAGAAAGGTTACATCCGCCCCAAATTTTTTTAGGTCTTTCACAGTCTCTAAAACAGCAGGATGTTCTACCTTTGTGGTAATAATATGTCTACCTCTCTGCTTGTTGGCAAAGAACGCTCCTTTTATTGCATGATTATCCGATTCCGAACCACCGGCAGTAAACACTATCTCTCTATCTGTAGCATTTAAAAGCTTAGCAACATATCCTCTTGCCTCCTCTATCGCCTGACTGACCCTCCTGCCAGCCCAATGAACAGAACTCGGATTACCAAAATGCTCAGTCAAAAACGGAATCATCTTTTCAAAAGCCTCTCTCCGAATCGGAGTCGTAGCATTATTGTCAAAATATATCTTCCTTTCCATAAAGAAGAAATCTCCTTTCTACAAATACACAGATTTATATTATTAACTTTATTGCACAAAGTCAACACATACAAAGTCTCAACTAATTCTATCATCTCATATTTAGTTTCTCACTGCATTATATTCTCCGGTTTTATTACTGTTAGATAAATCTCCCTATGTGCCATTGGACCTGCGTGTAAAGTTAGGTAGTGAAACCCTATATTTGACCAGGCATATCTACTTTATCCCATGTGGAGACAACCCCACAAAATCTCAATTCTTTTATATCTTAAGAAATTTCAAGATGTTAAACCTAATCTAAGAGACTTGGGTGTAAAAGACCAACTCCTTGGAGTATATTTGCCAGCTCCTGACCATATTGTAGTACTTACACACCATCCCATCTGTCCTACCAAGATCTCTATCTATAACCTAATTTATTCCTCCAATTTAAGAACATCTATGAGCTCCTTAGCCATATAGCTGCACGGTGCATCCAAATCAGATAGGGTATACAGGAGATCCCTCACATCTACAATTAATTTATAAAGATCTCCCTCTTCAACTCTAAATCTCGAAGATACTTCAGACAAAACCTCAAGATCAATCCTTTTGTACTTTGATGCAATCTCTATACCTATTTTTTCCATATAAGAGCTATATGAGAACTCCTCATCTTTGAGTCCATATTTTGATTCATAATATCTACAATATTCGTAGATTTCCATGAGAGGTCTTCCATATCTTCCAATGCTTTTAGTAACTAATCTGTTTTGTGCTAATCTCCCAAAAAGGATTCCAAGAAGAATCGGTGCGTCTCTATCAAAAACTCCATTGACCAATGCTACTGAAAGCTGAAGAAAGTTTGAGTCCCTTTTTATATTTGACGCTAGTTGTCCAGATTGTGATAAAATGAACCTATTACCTAATGCCTTTATATATCCGATATCCTGCAGGACAGACAAACGTTTTGCCAGTAGTTCACCTACGTAATTTAACAGATGCAATTCCTGTTTTAATCTATGGATATGTTTACGCACCGACTTCTTTTTACTCTCAAACTCACCTGCAAGACATTCTATTTCATCTTTTATCTCCTCAATCCTTTCTTGATTAGTAAAGTAATAAAAAGAGTTTTCGATAATCTCCTTTATTTCATCTCGAGAGTAAGTCTCCACCAGATTCAGGATTAACATGTAAGATGGGTGAAATTTACTAACAATATCATCAGAGGGCGCATACAAATTCTCCAACATAGTCTCATTTGTCAATAACACTACTCCTATTTTGTCCTTCCCCCTCCTTCCGGCCCGCCCCGCAATCTGCTTTATCTCATTGGTTGAAAGTTCTACCCAACCATTGTCTGAAGGTCTATAAGAGGTTGAGATAAAGACAGTGCGGGCAGGAAAATCGATGCCCGCAGATAAAGTAGTTGTTGCACAAATGACTCTTAGTTTACCACTTCTCATCAGATCCTCAATCAATTTTCTCCACTTGGGAGATCTCCCCGCATGGTGTTGGACAAAGCCAGCCTCAAGAGCCACCCTCTCATAATCATTTAAAAATAACGTCTCTTCATCAATATATTTTGCGACCTCTTCCGTTGTGAGAATTGGAGAAAGTCGTAAGGACGCGAATTTTACAACCTCTTCACACAATTTTCTTGTGGGTATATAAAATATAGCTGGAAGAAGATTTTTGGATTCGAGTCTTTTTGTGAGTGCCACGAAACCATTCAAGTTCTTATAATCAAATGGGGCAAGTTTTGCTCTTTTCTTCCAACTATTATACGTAAAAATTAACCCTCGAGAATCTACGAGGGCCGCCTTTAGCTTAACAGACCTCTTATTCTCCTCTTGAACAACCAAATCACAACTACCCCGAACTTTCTCGATCCATTCCCTTACTTTCCGATAATTACCAATTGTCGCTGATAAAAAAAGCATCTTCGTCTCTTTGGGAGTCAGGATGATAATTTCTTCCCACACCTTTCCTCGCGATAAGTCATTCATAAAGTGAAGCTCATCCACCACAACAAAGTCCGGAACAAAATCTCTCTTTGAAAGCAAAATATTGCGGTAACTTTCCGTGGTTGCAATAACAAATTTTGCATTGATATTCTCTCTTATGTCCCCGGTAATAATCCCTATGTTTTCTCTGCCAAATATCTCACAAAACTGATGATATTTATCATTAGAAAGTGCCCTCATAGGTGTAGTATACCATATAGAATGTGTATCGGATTTGCTAAAGATTTCCTTTATATATGATTCCGCGATATATGTCTTTCCACTTCCTGTAGGTGCAATTACCAGCAGGTTATTCTCACCTGACTTCAATTTTCCAATTGATTCACTCTGAAAGTCATCCAGTACAAACTCGCCTTTCTCAGGAACTCCTATTTGTTTTATAATATCTTCAAAAGACTCATCCTCCTCAGGAAGCTCTACCTTTTTTTTGCCTCTTTTAGTAGACATACCGAATCTGCCTCTGGATGCCTCATACATTACCACAATATAACAAAAATGAAAATAATTCATTTAAGTTACACATATAAAATAAGTAATCTGGCAGACAAACTTTCTTTAGACGTTTTGGTGATGCAAAAGCCAAATTCTTTTAAAAAGCAGAGATAGGAAATGAAGCTAACTTTCACAGAGATAACAATCAGTTATCCTGAGCCCATAGAAAAACTCTGATCACATCCTCTTACATATATTCTACAACATTATAAAATGCTCCAACTAGGTCCTTTGCATTGTATACAGTCTGGATTCTATTTTTGATAAACACAATGATTCAATTCGCTACATATCTTCCCCCTGGGTAGATAATTAAAGGTAGAGTTTATACAATGTGAAATCTTAGGGACTCAGTAACAGCAAAGATTTGTTTAAATCACAAAGACTAAAAACGCCAAATAATTACATTCCGAATACACAAAGATAAGACTTTTGAAAAAGACTGATATTATTATATTTTCATATCAGCTATCAAATCTCGGACCTGGACCAACAAAAATTTCTATCAATGTTTATGATAATGTGAATGATAAAAAGCTTTATGTCTATGCTTATGTTGGTGAACCAGATTTGCTCTAATTAAAAGCTCTTCATTATTTAATAACTCTATTGTATCTCCATCATAAATAATCCTATGGTCACCAGAGAGTAAAATAGTTCTTTCACCCAATTCAGGCGCCATGGAGAGGTTGTGAGTACTTATAATTGTTGTGATATTAAGTTCATATAAGATGTCTATTATCTCTCCCTGACTTTTGGGATCGAGGTTTGCCATCGGTTCATCCAATAGGAGAACCTTGGGTTCAACTGCAAGGATGGATGCAAGGGCAAGTTTCTGTTTCTCTCCACCTGATAACTCAAAAGGAGGAGAATCTCTATATTTGGAGAGCCCAAATATTCCCATTATATCTTCAACCTTTTTCTTAATTTTCGATTCATCTTTTTTAATCTGTCTCAAACCAAAAGCAATTTCATCAAACACAGTAGGGTTGAATAACATAACATCAGGCGATTGAAATAGCATTACTGAGGTGTTTCTGAACGTTCTCCTATTCCACTCGTTCTTGAAAAACGCTCTATCAATTTTAATCCCCTCAAAATAAAACTCACCTTTTTGGGGAAAGATAAGACCGTTTAACACCTTTAATAAAGTAGTCTTCCCACAACCATTAACCCCCAATAGAACTACCCTCTCCTTCTCCTCAATCCTTAGACTTATATCTTCAAGAACTACTTTATCATCGTATGAATAACAGACATTCTTCAATTCAATCATTAATAAGACCTCTTGAGCGCATTGCAAGTGAGGTCTCTTTAGCATTGTAAATCGATTTAGTAAAGAAGAGATTTATCGTTCTTATGAGCAGAGAGTGTACATGGCTCTTCTCTCTTAGAAAAAACAAATAAATAGTTTAATTATGAGCTTTAAAATCCCAAACTAACACAACATTATACTTGCACTAAATTTTTATTCGGCTACAGAGGAGGATTGCAAGAGTATAATCCATCTCTCCAACAAGCAGTTAGATATATACTAAGCTTTTATAAATTGCAGGTCATTCATTATAAGTGAAATTCTATCTATACTCTTATTTCAACAAGGTGTAGGACTCTGTTTATTTTATGACAATCTTAATGAACTATCGCAGAGTTAAGAAACAGATGTGAGTTATTAAATTTTTATATTATTCCTAAAGTCAAGTTACATCTTTTTACTATAATTTAAAATGACACATACCTCAAACCTTCTCCCCATGGGTGATTTAATGCTGGTTCGTATCTCTTCTTTCTTTCCAACTTTATCAATACTAAATACTGAAAATTCTTCTCATCTCTCTGTTTCCGCCTTAAATTATTCTTTACCTCTATCTTCTAAGTATGATAACTCTTTACCTCCCCATAAAATCCCTGTTCTTCCATCCAAAAGTTCGCATATCTCTACCCACCTCCCGCAGAAACTACTTATCCCGTTAAATGGAGATTTCAAGTGCCAGGTAGAATATACCTCTTTGAAAAGATTCCCTTTTTATTGAATTGTATATTTTATGTCTTATTCGCTACATCAGTGTACAGCGACGATTATAAATTTACTACGTTTGGCTTGATATTGTTTATATGTTGTTGTTAAATACCACTGTTATAGCATGCAAGGTGAAAGCGTATAAGCAAAAGCAGGTACCAGTTAGACTTTGAAATTCAAACCTTTTCTCCATGGGTGATTTAATGGTGGTTTGTATTTCTTTTTTCTCTCCTTTTCCTCTAAAACTTCTGTAGTTCTAAATCCTAAGAAATCCTCTTCTCTTTCTGTTCTTGCCTCATATTCATCTTTATCAGTAGTCTCTACAT
>JAOAFA010000122.1 GCA_026416535.1 Deltaproteobacteria bacterium | reverse complement strand
CCTTCATAGTGATATCTTTGACACCCTATGGTTAACGCAAGCAGAGAGATTATTACTAAGAGAGCAATAGCCTTTTTCATTTTATGTGGTACCTCCTGTCTATTTTGAAGCCGAAACCTGTATATTTTTATTCTTTCTATTATAGCAGTAAATGGAACTTTTATAAAAGTTTTTAAAAACCAGTAACGACGACATCCTATTATATATTGCAATATTCTATGAAAGTCTATTTTTAAGAATTACTTAATATTATTTTAATATTCCATAACACCTTTTTTAGTGTATAATTAACTATCCGATGAAATCTCGCAATGAATTAATAGATGAGTTGGCAATATTATGTGGTATTGTTTTAGAGTACTGGGACATATACGGTAACAAATATGTAGCCTCAAATGCTACTAAGGAGTCGATTCTCAGATCTATGGGGATCAGAATTGATAGCGATGAGGAGATAGCTCAAGAAATAGAGAGAATCCGCCTGAGAGAATGGACAACCCTAATAGAACCTGTTAGAGTTTTGTCTGTCGATGATCAACCTTTCAAAATAGACTTACACCTTCCCTTAGATGAAGCACAAGAAGAAAGTCTTTTCATAATTTTTAGTACTGTAGATGAAGTTGGCAATAAAGATGAATTTACCCTCTCTAAGGATTCCTTCCATGTTATTGAACAGAGATGGATAGATGGCAAGAGATATGTGAAAGTGGAATTGCCATACTTGATAAGGAGAGACATAGGGTACTACACTCTCTATATCACTTGTAACTATCTAAATGGGCAGTTTACAGTAAATTCGAGATTAATAATAGCTCCTAATACTTGCTATATTCCTACGGAATTTCTAAATGGCAGCAGAAAGCTCTGGGGATTGACTCTAAACCTCTATTCATTATCTTCTGAAAAAAATTGGGGATGTGGTGACTTTAAAGATTTAGACAAAATTTCAAAATGGCTCTCTGAGTTGGGTGGTGGATTCATAGCAATCAATCCGCTGCATGCCCTTCTTAATAAGATGCCCTTCGATATAAGCCCCTATTCACCTATTAGTAGGCTCTATAAAAATTTTATTTATCTCGATATGGACAATATTGCCGATGTCTTAGAATCAGTTGAGGCACAATCCTTCATGCAGAGTGACTCCTTCAAAGGGGAGATAGAGAGATTGAGGCAGAGTGATCTTATCGATTATGAAGCGACTGCGATGATTAAAGAAAAGATATTGAGATACGCCTTTGAACAATTCTATCGTGAACACTACCTTAAGGGAACTCCAAGGGGTAAAACCTTTCAAAAATATCTTGAAAAAGAAGGGGAACCCCTCGAATCCTTTTGTCTATATCTCGCTCTGTTTAGAAAGCATAATCTCTCTGACTGGAGACAGTGGATGCCAGAATATCAAAATCCTTCTGATGAAAGCGTAGAGGTTTCAGTAAAGGAGAATGAGAGGGAGATTTTGTTTTATTCTTATGTTCAATGGCTCATAGACTCTCAATTGGAGAAGATTTCGAATGATTTAGGGAAGACTATGTCATTAGGTTTAATGTTTGATCTGGCAATTGGTTCAAATAGATGCGGTAGTGATGTATGGCGGTATCGAGACCTCTTTGCTTTAGGGATAAATGTTGGAGCACCACCAGATGAGTTTAATCCAAAGGGGCAGGATTGGGGGTTCCCCCCCTTGATTCCCCAAAGGCTGAAGGAGACAGGCTACGAATTCTTTATCCAGACAATTAGGAAAAATATGCAACACGCAAAAGCCTTAAGAATTGATCACGCCTTAGGATTGTTCAGGTTATTTTGGATACCCGAAGGCGGTATCCCCGCTGAAGGTGCCTATGTTATCTATCCTTCTGAGGACCTCTTAAGAATAATTGCTTTGGAAAGTGTGAGAAATAAAACGATGGTCATTGCAGAGGATTTAGGAACTGTTGGAGAAAATGTACATGAGAGGCTGCAACAATACAATATGCTATCATATAAATTACTGTATTTCGAGAGGAATTATCCAGAACCTTCCTTCAAGATCCCACAAAATTACTGGCATAAGGCTCTAACTGCAGTAACCACTCATGATCTTGCAACCTGTTATGGTTTTTGGGTAGCACAGGATATAGAGGTCAAAAGGAATCTCGGGCTGTATCCCGATTACGAACGGTATTTAAGACATCTTGCTGATAGAAAGAGGGATAAGGAACTACTACTAAAGGCTCTAATGGAAGAGGGAGTTTTACAGGGAGAAGGAGACCTTTTTGATCATTACTTAGTCTCTGAGATGGACTCAACACTCTGTAAAGCAATCTATGAATACCTCTCAAGGGCTCCATGTATGCTTCTTTCAGTGAGTCTCGACGATGTCTTGGGAACGATAAATCAACAGAATCTACCAGGGGTTATAGAGACATATCCGTGCTGGAGACAAAAAACTATTCTGAATATAGAAGCGATCATCGAAGATAAAAGGTTCAAAGAGCTTGCAGAAGCCTTTAAAAGAAACAATCGTTAGAGCTTATGTAATTTACCTTGAAAGCTCGACCTGTCCTTTAATCTTTTTTCTATCTCATTTATAATTTTCGTTTTATCGACTGACCATGTAGGAGCAATCAGTTCTCCTCTATGGGCGTCGCCCGTTAGACGATGAATTACAATTTCAGGAGCTAAATGTTCCAGAAAGGTTGTAACCATCTCTATGTAGGTATCTTTCTCGATGGGCATAAAGTTCCCACGATCATATAGCTGATGGAGAAGACTCCCTTTTGCTACATACAAGAGATGTATTTTAACTCCTTGAACTTTGAGGGCTGATAAAAAATAAGCGGTCTCTATTATTTCATCAATGTCTTGCTTGGGGAAACCGAAAATGATATGGGCAACAATATCGAAGGGATATTTGCTTGCCATCTCAACAGCCTTTTTAAAGTCTTCGACTGAATGACCTCTGTTTATCCATCTTAGATTTTCTTCATTGATGCTTTGCAGTCCTAATTCCAAGAATACTTTATAATCAGAGGAATATTCACTTAAAAGTTCCAGCCTCTCATGATCTATACAATCAGGTCTTGTGCCAATTGAAAGTCCCACTATCTCTGGAAAGTCTTTGATTATATTCCAATTTGTTTTTAATGTCTTCAAAGATGCAAAGGTATTGGTATAGGACTGAAAGTAGGCTATGAATCCATCTACCTTTTTGTATTTACGCCTTAATCCCTCCATTCCAAGAGCTACTTGAGTCTTAATATCGACTCCTTGAGCCCATAGACCAGTTCCAGAGCCCCGTTCGTTACAATAAATACAGCCACTCCCTCTAACTCTATTAGGGCAAGTTAGTCCGGCATCAATTGTTAGCTTATAGACCCTTTTGCCGAATGTCTTATACAGATAGCTCTTAAGATCGTTATATGGCCTGTTACTCATTTTAGTTTTTCGTTGTAAAATATCATTATCGTTCAGCTTAAAGGAGAATATAATAATTTAATATACAACTTTTGGATAGGAAAAAACTTTATTCCTTTCTGTCCTTAAATCATAATTGAAGATTGTGTTGCCTCTTCAAATGGCAGAGAGGTAGAAATCTCAACAAAATATCGAGGATTAGAGTGAATCCTTAGTGTAAAGAAAAAGATTTTTTTCAAGGAGATCACTCGGTAACTTTACTATGAGAGAGTAAAATTCAATTTATTTTTTAA
>JAOAFA010000067.1 GCA_026416535.1 Deltaproteobacteria bacterium | reverse complement strand
GTATTCTCCTTGTTCACATTTCTTGTCTGCTTTATTGAAGAATAAACACAGGCTTTTTATCCTTTTGATCTGGCACGTAGAGGCTTTCTAAATCATGAGAAGTCTTACTTTTCTAATAGTTATATCCCATGATATTTTAATGTAGTAATCTCATCGAACAGATTTCTATTACCTTTCGAAAGCAGTTTGGTAAGTCTCGGCAAGGGGGTTTGAGTTGCCTGAGGTTATAAAATTTAGTTCTCACACATATAATCTGGATGATGAATCTATAACAAGATATAACATTTTTAATGGTCTCAGTAATCTTCCCAATATTCCCGAATTTTTTAATGTGCGGGAAGAGATAAGGACTCTGATAAAGGAGATATATTCCTGCGGTGGTGAGAATGATGTAAATAAATTTGAGTATGATTACTTTCTGTTTTCAGAGAGTAGAGGTACTACTATATTTCCGAGTAAGGTAGATATATACATAAATACTGACCGCAATGAATTTTTGATTAGAAGATGACCTGACATGTCTTTTTAAAACTTCCATCTTTACCAGAAAATCGAAAGCTTTTTTGCTAGTTACTAATTTAATTATATCTTTAGTTTTCATGTCTATACTTCCTAAATTATCATACACCTGAATTCTAATGCATCTTATCTTTTGGGAACAAAATAAATAATTACCTTATCTTTTTTCATCACAAAGCTTTCTTCTCAGAGATGTAAGAATATCCTGTGACATTTTAAAATAGTAACCACATAGGAAGATTTTATGGTTGAAAAAAAGGTTATATTTTGATATCAATCTAACTAGTAGGGTTTTTAATTATAACTCGGAGTAAGTCGGAGATCGTATTATGATATTGGATTGGATATATAGCTTGATTTCGAACGACCTTGCCATAGATCTTGGGACGGCAAATACATTGGTGTATTTAAAAGGTAAGGGTATAGTTTCAAATGAGCCCTCTGTAGTTGCTATTCAGAAAGATTCAAAGGGTTCAAAGAGAGTACTTGCGGTGGGGAAAGAGGCAAAAGAGATGCTGGGTAAAACCCCGTCCAATGTTGTGGCGATTAGACCTATGAAGGATGGAGTTATAGCAGATTTCGAGGTTACTGAGGCGATGTTGAGACATTTTATAACAAAGGCACATAATAGAAAGACATTAGTAAAACCGAGGATAATTGTTTGTGTACCCGTAGGTATTACTGAAGTAGAAAAAAGGGCTGTGAAAGAATCGGCACTCTCAGCTGGTGCACGAGAGGTATATCTCATTGAAGAGCCAATGGCAGCCGCTATTGGGGCAGGGTTGCCAATCACTGAGGCATCAGGAAATATAATTGTAGATATTGGAGGAGGGACGACTGAGATCGCCGTAATTTCTCTAGGAGGTATTGTCTTCTCAAAATCAATCAGAATAGGTGGTGACAAAATGGATGAGGCAATTGTTCAACATATTAAAAAGAGGTACAATCTACTTATTGGGGAGACAACGGCTGAAAAGATTAAGATACAAATAGGTTCGGCATACCCCACAGGCGAGGAGAAAGTCATGGAGGTAAAGGGAAGATCCTTGGTGGCGGGTGTACCTAAAACTGTTGAAGTAAATTCAAGTGAAATAAGGGATGCCTTAAGTGAACCCGTAAATGCAATACTAAATGCAATAAAAGAATCGCTTGAGAAGACTCCTCCGGAATTGGCAGCTGATATAGTAGATAAGGGGATAGTTCTTGCGGGAGGTGGGGCACTGCTTACCAATCTTGATACACTTATAAGAGAAGAAACTGGTCTCCCTGTTATGATTGCTGAAGATCCCCTCGGGGCTGTAGCAACAGGGGGCGGGAAAGCACTTGATGAACTCGATTTGTTAAAACAAATAGTAATTGATTAGCACCAAAAGTAGATATATATCTTGAGGTAGTGAGATGTGTGATCTGAAAAAATACTGAGAATGTATAAAAAATATTTTTACGTAATTTTTATTCTCGTTCCCTTCCTTTTAGTAACGCTTTCGATAATATATCAGAGTGAACCCATAGTGATGTCTTCTAGATTGTTATCCTTCGTATATCCTATTAAGGCCTTTTTTGTTAAGATTTATGACAAATTTTATTTTATAAATGCATTCTTAAGCTCGCAAAAGAAAATAATCGATGAAAATAAGTTTCTTAGAGAAGAGGTTGAGAGACTAAAGGCTAGGGAGAATATGTTGGATTATTGCCAAAATGAGAATATCCAACTTAAAAGATTTATGGATTACAGATATGAGAGCAATTATAAGCTTGTTCTTGTGAGAGTTGTAGAATACATCAGGAGTTATTCAAAGGATTTGGTTTTGGTTGATGGAGGTGAAAACAAAGGTATAAAAAAGGGGATGTATGCAATAACAGATGAAGGACTGGCCGGAAAAGTCATTGAGACAACGAATTTGTATTCGTATATAAGGCTACTTTCTGACAGAAGATCTCTTCTGTCAGTAACCACTTTAAATAACCAAGTAAGAGGTATTATTCAAGGTGAAGGTAAATTAACTAATAGGCTAACAATCAAATATATCCCAATGAGCTCTAATGTTGAAATAAATGATGTTGTTGTTACATCTCATAGTATTGAAACCTATTCAGTACCTGGTGTACCCATAGGCATTATTAAAGACGTAAGACAGTTTTCGAAAGATATGTTTCAAGAGGCTTATGTTATGCCATTTGTTAAATTTGATAAGATTGAATTTCTCTTTATAATTGTTGAGGGTTAAAGTGAAAAACGAGATAAAGCTTTTTCTAATAATAATATCAGTTTACGTAATTATCGTCGTTCTTAATACACCCTTAGGCCTTTCGCGGTATTTTTCGGACTTGTTTATACCATTTATCCCCTTCTTCGTCCTCATTAAAAACACTACTTTGATAATTTTTTTGTTTTTTATTATGGGTCTTCTCTCTTCAGTAGTTTATTATGATGAGGTATTTTCAAATATATTAGGATATGGGATTTCTCTAATTCTAATTTTGACCTTTTCTAAAAAATACAGTATAACTAATATTTTTAGCTATTTAATATCAATAGGTGCGATAAGCCTAATAGTTTTTCTCGTTCAAATGATATCATATTTTTGGAAGGATAAAATAATTGTTTTTTCTGATCTCTACCAATTTCTGCTAATGAATCTATTTATTGGATTTTTCTATTATATTCTTTATACTCTTCTATTTGCTAGTAGAGGAGAGGAAGGTGTTAGAAGATAAGATTGTAACAGAGAATGAGGTAAGGAATTTCTACCGTTTGTCTTATATAATCTTTTCATTAATAGTTGTATTGGTATTTGCCATTATAATCTTAAGACTTTATAAAATACAGATTAAAATGGGAGAATATTATTATGATAGATCGGAAAAAAATTTCATTCAGGAGATTAGGTTAAGTCCGTTAAGAGGTAGGATCTTGGATATAAAAGGAAGGGTTTTGGCCCAGAATAGACCCTCTTTCAACTTGTTTATTACCCCTGCATTTGTAAAAAATTATAGGAAGACCTTAGAGATGTTAGATAGATTAATAGGTATTCCCGAAGAAAGATTTAATGATATCATTTTGGAAATAAAAAAGAAGAGAGGTCTTGAAAGATTCAAGCCAATTAAGGTACTCTCAGATTTGAATTTTGATCAAGTAGCTATTATTGAGTCGAATATTGAAGAGTTATCTGGAGTAGAGATTTTAATGGACTCGTTTAGAGACTATCCATTGGGGAATGTAGCTTCACATATTTTGGGATACGTAGGTGAAATAGATAAAAAAACACTTTTAGAAAAGAATAAAGGCACAGAATTGTACAAACAAGGTGATATAATTGGAAAGAGAGGAATAGAACTTTCATATGAGGACTTCTTAAGGGGGGAGGAAGGCAAAGAATACATTTTGGTTGATGCAAAAGGATTTAGAGTTGACCAAGCGGAGGTAAAGGATTTTCTTAAAGAAAAGGCAAGGAAGATTCCTCCAAAACAGGGTGCCGATGTCATTTTAACAATTGATTTAGACTATCAAAGAGAGTTGGAAAAGATATTTGACGTCTTGGATGGCGGACTGATTGCTATAAATCCATTGTCAGGTAAAATTTATGCATTGATTAGTAGACCATCGTATTCTCCCTCAAAGCTTAGTCAAAGAATTAGTAAGGTGGAGTGGAATACGCTTGTAAATGATCCATTAAAACCACTTGTAAACAAAGTAACACAGGATCACTATCCACCCGGGTCAACATTCAAGATTGTTCCAGCTCTGGCCGCTTTAAATAAGAAGGTGGTAACAGAACACACAACATCGTTTTGCAATGGAGTCTTCCAATTTGGAACTAGACCGTTTAGATGTTGGGCAAAAAAGGGGCATGGGAGTCTCTCTATTCATAGAGCCATTGTTCAATCCTGTGATGTTTATTTTTATAGGTTGGGTGAGAAGCTGGATATAGATAATATATATGACTATGCCAAAATGTTGGGCTTTGGTTCAAAGTTGGGTCTAGAGATTGACGAAGAAATACCCGGGGTCATACCTAATAAAGAATATTACAAAAAAAATAGGAAATTTGGTTCTTATCACAAAGGATATGCAATCAACTCTTCTATTGGACAAGGAGATGTAGCAATTACGTTAATACAGCTTGCATATGCGTATGCTGCACTAGCTAATGGCGGAAAACTCCTCAAACCGATTATTGTTGAAGAAATCAGGGATAGGGAAAATAAAAGATTATTGAAAAATGAAATTAATGTTATAACCCATTTGCCTATTGATAAAAATGTAATAAATACAGTAGTTAAAGGATTATACGGAGTAACGAGTGAGCAGGGTGGCACCGCTTTTTATCAAAGATATAAAGTATTTGGGAATGATAAGAGGATAAAAATAGCTGGAAAGACTGGCACGGCCCAGGTGATTGAAATGAGGGATGGTAAAAATGTATCAGATGCATATATGCACAAAGATCATGCATGGTTTGTAGCGTGGGCCGATGTAGAAAACCCTGAGATATTAGTAGCAGCTCTCCATAAGCATGGTGGGCATGGGGCGTCAGGGGCAGCTCCTTATGTATTTAAGGCAATAAAAATTTTCTATGAAATGTATAAAGGAATGGAATTTCAAGAAAAAGTCAGTACAACTAATATCTCTTATATTGAGGCTGGAGATTAAACCTTGGAAACACTGACAAGGAAGAAATCTAATACGAATATTGGAATTTTGTTGTTGTTATGCCTAATCTTAATAATAGTTGGAATTGTAAATCTGTTTTCAGTGGCTACCCCAAGAGGAATAGAAAGCCAATATCATTCTCAACAGGTAATATGGGTAATAATAGGTATTTTAATATGTTCATTTTTTGTTGTCGTAGATTATAAAAAACTTGAAACATTATCTTACCCATTGTACTTGGTATGTATAATTCTATTGGTTGCGGTACTTCTATTTGGCAAGACTGCAATGGGAGCAAAGAGGTGGTTAGATTTTGGAATATTTCAGATACAACCTGCTGAAATTACAAAAATAGCTATAATCCTATCTATTTCAAAGTACTTCAGTGACAAAAAAGAGGTTTATGAAAGTTGGCCTATTTATAAATTGCATGTGCCAATGA
Source organism: Deltaproteobacteria bacterium (assembly GCA_026416535.1). GTDB lineage: Bacteria > Myxococcota > SpSt-1050 > SpSt-1050 > SpSt-1050 > SpSt-1050. Next base: position 20,478 of record JAOAFA010000067.1, on the reverse strand, counting down.
TTCTTGTGCTATTGCCATTCATTTTGATAATAAAACAACCAGATTTGGGCACTGCATTGATATTACTACTTATTGGAGGCTTCATTATAATATTCAACAGAATTAAAATTAGTCACTTTATATTTATGTTACTGGCTGGGGTGGGTTTCTCATTATTAGCGTGGTATAAATTCTTAAAACCATATCAAAAAAAGCGAATAATAGCATTCCTCAATCCGGAATCAGATGTACTAGGATCAGCATACCATTCAATTCAATCAATAATAGCAGTAGGCTCTGGTCAGATGTTTGGAAAAGGGTATATGAAGTCTACGCAATCGCAATTTAGTTTTTTGCCTGAACAACATACTGATTTCGTTTTTAGCATTTTTGCAGAGGAATGGGGTTTTGTCGGCTCGTTAGTAATTATAATAATTTGTATCAGTATTCTGTTTTTAATATTAAAAATTTCTTCACTATCAAACGATATATTTGCAAAAAATGTGTCTTTTGGCGCATTTGCTTACTTTTTCCTTCATTTTTCTATAAATATCGGTATGTTATTAGGTTTACTACCTGTAGTAGGGGTGACATTCCCATTTTTAAGTTATGGTGGTTCATCATTAGTTAGCTCAATGATATTGATATCGATAGTCATAAACGTTGGAGTAAGGACGGGTAAGCATGAGTAAGTTAACATAATATATATTATCGGACGTTGTTTAAGCTTTTTATGTTTTTCAAGGGTTCCAAGGAGTTTGGGTTCCATGCGCTAATTTTTATTAATTTAATTTTAATAAGCTTGAAGCTTGACAGCCTAAAGTGCCAGATACTTTTTTCTATTAAAATATTTTTTGGAGGTTTGATTTTATGCCAAATATCAATATGTTAGATGGAAATTTTAAAAGTTTTCTTGAAAATTATGTAAACATAAAGATATCGGATATGGTTAAATTAAAAGGAGATGCATCTTATAGATCATATTATAGAATTCTAACTGGCACCTCATCGTATATCCTAATGTCTTGGGACCCAAAACTTACAAACAAATCCGAGGAGGCTTGCAAGCCTACTTCAAATAAAGATTTTCCTTTCATAAATATATGTGGCTATCTCAAGTCTATCAATATACCGGTCCCAGAAATTTATTTTGCCTCTATAGACAAAGGCATCATTTTATTAGAAGACCTCGGAGATATTACCCTTGAAAGGATGTTCTCCATTACTCAGGATTATGACCTATATATTAAAGCAATAAAATTATTAGCCGAACTTAAGAAGAAATCATTGGAAACCCCTAAAACGGATTGCATAGCTTTTCAAAGAAAATTCGACTACGACCTTTATATGTGGGAATTCGACCATTTTATTGAATTCGGAATAGAAGCAAGAAATAATATTAAGATACCTGAAAATGATAAGAATTGTATTAGAAATTATTTTTCCGAAATCTCAAAAAAACTTGACTCAGTGTCTAATATTTTTACACATAGAGATTACCAGAGTCGAAATCTTATGGTAAAGAATGAGAAGTTATTTATTATTGATTTTCAGGATGCTTTACTGAGCACTCCTGCTTACGATATTGTTGCCTTACTTCGAGATAGTTATGTTAAATTTGAGTCAAAAACGGTCAACGATTTTTTGAGATTTTACGTAGATGAATTAAATAAATTGGGCTTAGTAACTGATTTTTCATTCTTCAAAGAACTTTTCGAACTTCAAACAATTCAAAGGAAGCTTAAGGATGGTGGTAGATTTGTTTTTATTGACAAAATAAAAAATAATCCCTCATTTTTGCCCTATATACCTACTTCTTTTACTTATGCAGCTGAATCCATGAAGACTATACCTGAATTAAGAGAGTTATACTCTATTTTATCTAAATATGTCCCTGAATTCAAGGAATTAATGTAAAATGAGTAAATTAAAGGATGTAGTTGGCATTGTCTTAAGTGCTGGGTATGGAACGAGGTTGAAACCATTTACTGATCACCTCCCAAAGCCTTTGGTCCCACTGCTTGATAAAACACCTCTGTGGCACCAGATAGCGTTACTTAAAAAGGCTGGGATAAATGAAATCTATTTAAACATTCATTTCATGCCACATATTTTTAGGGCCTATCTAAAAAATAATAAGCTTGAAAATATTCAATGTGCCTTTGAGGCTAATATATTAGGGACTGGTGGAGGGATCAAAAACATAATTAATATGTTTGGCATTAAAAAACCAATAATTGTATTAAATGGTGACACGGTTTCTAATATAAACCTAGATGACATGTGGTCAGAATACGTTTCATCTGATTGCGATGCTATGATGCTCCTTATAAGAGATGACACTATACCTTATGAAAATGCGGTGTTTTGTAATGAAGAGTTTGAGGTAAAATATATAAAACAGAAACCAAGGTGTCTAAGTGGTCTTAGTAAATACAAGTTCTTAGGTATCCATATACTTAATCCATCAGTATTCAAATACTTACCTGACAATGGGTGTATAAATAGAGAGACTTACCCTGTACTTATAAAGAATAGTTATAAATTGCTAGGATATATAACTAAAAAAGAGTCATTAGATATCGGTACTCCAGAAAACCTCTACAAAGCAAATATTAGATTGTTAAAATCACGTTTAGAGACCCCGGTCTTCACTTGTTCATATATAAGTAAAAAAAGAGATAAGAATGGCAATTTTCTTGGTAAGAGGATAAAGATGGTTAACTCTTTTGTCAAAAATTCTGTTATTTCTGATAATGTCTTGATAACTAATTCAATTATTGTTGATTCGATAGTATTTCCAAACACTAAAATTTCAAATGAAAGGGTGAAAAGATGTGTTGCAAATAATGAATATAGGTATATAATATAGTGCCTGTTGAGGAGGTAAAAATGAGACAATATCTACTTGTACTGTTCATTTTAATACCGACTGTTATACTCGGTATGGATATCGAAGGTAATATCTTTCTTATCTCTGGAAAGGAATATAAAACACGTATGAAGGGTTCAAAAGAATGGATAACAAATAGCTCAGATACCGTATTAAAGAGTGGCTTGAGGATAAAAACCGATGAGAATACCAATCTCCGGATTATTGTTAATAATAGATTTGTTGTTTTTGCGTCTCCAGATTCAGATATTAATTTCACAAAACTCACAGAAAATGAAGAACTTATAACTGTTTTGAAAGGAAGCATTATTGTAAATGCTCATGGAAGCAAGGTTAAAGGCGTAATTAATACCCCAACAGCTGAAATTATTAGGGAGAAACCGGCAGAGTTATTAATAAGGGTTAATGCGCAAGATGGCAATACTGAACTCTTTGTCTTGAAGGACGAGGTTCTGGTAAAGAATCTAATTCAATCAGATAATAATTATAAAACGGTCAAAGAGGGAACATTCTCTAAGGTTTTACCTCAGGTTCTCCCAACAGATCCGACTTCCTATAGAGTAGTTGATATTGAGGAAACACTAAAGAAGATAAAAGTTCCATTGTATAATGTTCCATTATTTAGCCTCGACAACTCTCGATTTGATAAATTAATTGAGGAATTCCAATTTGATCCATATTTCTCTGATGTAGCAAGTAAAAAGTCGGCAGGTAAAGAATATTACACCTCCCCTTTCTACCCTGTTGAATTTGAAAAAAATATGCTTATGAAGAATTCTACCCTCTTTATAAATGTAAAACAATAGATTACAAGGAGTAAATACTATGAATATCAAATCATTTTTGCCTCTATTAATGTTTTGGGGTATCTTCTCCATTTTGTCCTGCGGTGACAAACCTATATCCGAAGTAGATTTAAATATATTAGAGATAAAGCTTCCAAGTGAACTTGAGTTCCTAATAGGAGATTCTGCCCAAATATTAATTTATGGAAATGGTAAACTCTACAAGAAAGGTTATTTAAAAATAATAAGAGAGCAAAAAGACTTCTTTATTATAGATGTCCCTATCGGGGAATGGAAGATAGATGTTTTCATTACCGGTCCCAATGAGAATGTAGTATACCTTCTAGATAGAAAAAAGGTAAATATTCGCCCAGATTTCAAAAATACGGTCGAATTAGAGCTTCAACCGCCCATTAAGTTTGACACAAAGATTGTAAATATTTCGCCCAATAGTGAAGTTATTGTAACAGCTAAGGTAGACAATAGCAGGCTGCCTGAGGGGCTAAACAACCCCCAAATAAAATGGACTATTGATAATATAGAAGGTGGAAATTCCGAATTGGGAATAATTATAAGCAACGGCAACACTGCTACTATTAAAGGTCCCCCTACTCTACCCTCTTCCCAAAATCACTATTTGGGAGCATATTATGAGGCAAATAGCAAAAAATATATATCTGTAATAAAGATAAACTACGTTGAATAAAAGGAGAATAGACATGAAAAGGATGGGTATAATATTTGTTACCTTGGCAATTTTTTTTAATATTAGTTATGCAAGTGTTGATATAGAAATTACACAAGCATATCATTACTTTAAAAATTCTAAATATGACGATGCAATTAGGTTATGCAACTTAATCCTTGAAAAAGACGTAAACAACACAGAGGCCCTATTTATTGGGGGAATTTCTTATTTCATACTGAAAGATTACAGCAATTCAGAAAAATATCTTTTAAGATTTGTTTCGCTAAACCCCTTCAATTATGAAGTAATAAAGTACATTGGTATATCTAAGTATTACAATCAGGACTATAAAGGTTCGATGGCCTATTTTGAAAAGATCCCAAAATATATGGAAGATCCTACCGTATTGATTTATCTGGCTTTAAATTATAATCGCTTACAAGACAAAGACAATCTGAAGATGGTTTTAAATAAAATTGAGGAAAACTCTAAAATAGACCATAAAAACAAGAGTGAATTTATACAAATAATTAACAATGCTTTAACGGGTGATATAGAAGGAACTATATCGAGCCTCGAGAAGTTTAGGGATAAATATACCAATCAATTTATTGTTAGTTCTAAGATAATGAGTATTGAAGAAAAGGTAAAACAAGACAAGAGTGAAAATTTAAGATTGATGCTAACTTTGAGTGGAGCGTTCGATACTAATGTGGTGCTTTATCCTGATGAGAATGCAGTGAAATTGCCCGAGGTTAAGTATGGCGAAAGGTATGATATTAGAACGGAGGCAAGATATTCACTGGGTTATCTTCCCATAAATACCACTAATAATACACTTGGGATAATGTATAGCGGTTACCAAGGGGTAAATTCAAATTTTTATTCTTATAATTTTAATTCAAACAACCTGCAACTCTTTTACAAATACACAAGACCCTCTTTTCATCTCAGTTTTGACTACAATTATTCCTATGATTTTATTTCAGATAAGTTCAAGGCTTATGCCTTCGGACATAGGATAACCCCAGAATTTGGTTATCGTATGGCAAGTTCGTTGATCTCTATTGGATTTCCAGTACATATGAAGAACTTTTTCGAAAAGGTTTATTCCAAGGATTACGATAGATCTTCAATATTATTGGATCCATATCTACTTATATCATATTCCTTCACTAAAAATTTTTCAATCTATAATAAGAATTATTTTGGTATAAACGATGCGAAAGGAGATGGATGGAAATTTATGAGACCTGAGGTAAGATTAGGTTTGAATTATAGATATGGGAAATCAATTATATTCAATAGTTCTGCCAGTTTTGGTTATTTTATGTTCTCTGAAAAAGTAAGTAATCCAGACTTTTTGTTTGACAGTAGTTCACGAGCTAGAACAGATACAAGATTATCTATTGAGACTACTTTGGATTTTAGGCTTTACTCTGACAAATTGTATTTAGTCACAGGATATGGCCTGTCAAAAAATATGTCTAATGTCAAAAGTGGAATTTATGATTATACAAGGCATATTGGGACAGTCGGTATAAAATTTGTTTATTAATTTTATGGTTGGAGAAGTAGATGACAAAGAACCTTGTGATCATTCCGACGTATAATGAAAAAGAAAATATAAGAAATATCACTAAGGCTGTTTTTGAGAAGATAGACACACATATATTGATTGTAGATGATAATTCACCAGATGGAACGGGGAAGATAGCAGATGAGCTTGCAGAAGAAAATGAATATAAGGGGAGGCTATTCGTCCTTCACAGGTCAAAGAAGGAAGGGCTTGGAAAGGCTTACGTTGCTGGATTCAAATGGGCGTTGGAACGAGATTATGAACACATATTTGAGATGGATGCTGATTTCTCCCACAATCCTGATTATCTCCCCCTTTTCCTTGAAAAAATAAAGGAATATGATCTTGTTATAGGTTCTAGATATGTGAAAGGTGGTGGAGTTCAGAATTGGTCTTTTCTTAGGATGCTAATAAGTAAAGGAGGTTCGTTATATTCTAGAATGATATTAGGTATTCCGATTAAGGATCTCACAGGGGGATATAAATGTTTTCGTAGGATTGTGTTGGAATCAATAGATTTGGACAATCTACTATTATCAGGTTTTGGCTTTCAGATAGAAATGAATTATAGAGCTTATAAAAAGGGCTTTAGGGTGTATGAGTTACCAATTATTTTTACTGATAGGTTATTGGGCAAATCAAAGATGTCTCAAAAGATATTTTTCGAGGCCCTTTTATTAGTAATTAAGCTCAGGCTTAAAGTCCGAGAGACTCCTATTTCTCTTCCTCCTGCTGGCTCTTCTGCTTCTGATAAGCCTCGATAATTTTCTGTGCTATTTGTGCTGGAACCTCTTCCATATGTGAAAATTGCATTGTAAAATATCCTATACCCTGTGTTATAGAATGTAGGTCAGTTGCGTAGGTCGCCGTGTTTTCATAAGGAACGAGTGCCCTAACAATATTGCCCCTTGGAGTTGGATCCATGCCCTGAATCTTTCCCCTCCTAGAGTTGATATCACCGATTACATCACCTAAGAATTCCTCCGGTATAACTATCTCCAGTTGCATTATTGGCTCAAGCAACACAGGGTTGGCTTGCGAATATGCATTTTTAAAGCCCATCGAACCAGCAATTTTAAATGCCATGTCAGATGAATCGACTTCATGATATGATCCATCATAGACATTGACAGCAATATCCGTGACTGGATAACCTGCAAGAGGTCCTTCAAGCATAGCCTCTTCTACACCCTTTTGAATTGATGGAATGTAGTTCTTTGGTATAGCACCACCAAATATGGTTTCAGTAAATTCAAACCCTTTCCCTCTTGGCAACGGTTTGAGCTCAAGCCAACAATCTCCGTATTGTCCTCTACCACCAGATTGTCTTTTGTATTTACCCTGAGCTTTCGCTGACTTTTTGATTGTCTCTTTATATGGCACTTTCGGTGGTTGTGTTACTACGTCAACTTCATATTTTCGTTTTAGTCTCTCAATAGCAATTTCTAGATGAGCTTGTCCCATACCTGATAACAATAGTTCCTTTGTATCAGTGGTTCTATTATATGATAAGAGAGGGTCTTCTTCAATAAGCCTCTGGAGTCCATTGGAAAGCTTGTCTTCATCTTGTTTGGTCTTAGCCTTTAGTGCAAATGAAATTGTAGGCTTTGGAAATTCCATAGTTAGATATATTGCTGGCTTCTCACTTGTTGATAATGTGTCTCCTGTCTGAGTATCCTTCAATTTGGTTACTGCTACAATGTCACCAGCAACTGCCTCTGTAAGAGGAATTTGATTCTTACCATCAATCCTGATCAGCGTTGCAAATTTCTCCTCTATTTTTTTAGATGAATTATAAATAATGTCTTCAGGTTTGATGATTCCGGATATTATCCTCATATAAGAAACTTTACCTTGGAAGTGATCAACAGTTGTCTTAAATACAATTGCAGAGAATGGTTCGCTTGCGTCTACTCTCCTCATCTCCATTTTATCTTCACTAACCTTTGACGGCCATTCCCTTGTTGTTGGATCTGGGAAACAACTGACAATATAATCTAGCAAAACATTAACCCCTGTTCCTTTCTTTACAGAACCGCAGAATATGGGGAAAAATGTCCTCTTCGCGAAACCCGATTTAAATGCACCAATTAATTCATCTTCGGTAAGTGGAACCCCTTCAAGGTATTTATTTACCAATAGATCATCCGTCTCGGCCAAGACCTCAACAAGCTGAGTTCTCAATTCCTCAATCTTCTCTTTTAAATCTACGGGTATCTCTTTCTCCTGAAATTTACCATATGCCCCCTGATAATAATACGCCTTCATCTTCAATATATCAACCACCCCTTGATGTGCAGTATCTACACCAATGGGATAGGAGATGAAGACGAGTTTACCTTTGATCTCCTGGGATAAACTACTCATCGCTTCGTCTAAATTGGCTCTTTCAGCATCACACTGATTTATAAAAATGGCTAATGGCTTTGCCCTGTCCTCAGCCATAAAACCAAACTTTTCTATGTAGTGCCTTATGGGTTTCGAACACCTAACTGTAAGTATGGACGCCTCAGTCATAGCGATACTATTTGAAGTCTCAGCAAGGATATTGAAAAATCCGGGAGTATCCAAAATGTTTATATGAATATCTTTCCACTGGGTAAACGTAGTCTTAGTAGATAGCGTAATATTCCTTTTCACTTCCTCATTGTCCAAATCTAATCTTGTTGGTGCAATTTCTTTCAGTGCCCTATCAGGTGAGCCATATCTAACCAATGCCTCGGCAAGACAGGTCTTACCTGCACCATCATAACCAATTATTGAGATATTTCTTATTCCTTCTGTCTTCATAGCTTCTTCACTCCTTAAAAATTAAAAAGAGTAGAGTTAAATACCCTTAATAATATCATTCTGTCAAGGGAATTTTATAAAATTTTGTCAATTGTGTAGTTGATTTATGAAATCGTCACAGGATTTTACTTTATAATCAGTAAAATATTTATTATGATTTTCAAAATGGGAGGTTCTACGATGATGGCAATGATGTTGGAAAAACAGGGCAACCCTTTGATATTAAAGGATATAGATATACCCCATATTAATGATAAGGAGGTATTGGTCAAGGTAATAGCTTGTGGGGTATGCAGAACAGATTTGCATATAATAGATGGGGAATTAACTAATCCCAAATTACCTTTGGTCATGGGTCACCAGATCGTTGGAAAATTAGTTAAGAAAGGTAAGGGTGTAAGAGACTTTGAAGTAGATGATTTAATAGGGATCCCATGGTTAGGTTATAGTTGTGGGAGTTGTAAATTTTGCAAAACAGGTAAGGAGAACCTTTGTGATCACGCCAAATACACTGGTTATAGCATCGATGGAGGTTTTGCGGAATATGCTAAGGCACATCACAAATATGTTTTTAAAATTCCTAAAAATTTTGATCCCGTTGCTGCTGCCCCACTTCTCTGTGCTGGTCTCATCGGTTTCAGAGCCTATAACATGGTAAGAGATTCAGAACTAATAGGGATATATGGATTCGGTTCTGCTGCCCATATTCTAACTCAGATTGCCATTTATGAAAAGAAGAAAATATTTGCTTTCTCCAAAAGAGGAGACGAGGAATCAGTAAAATTTGCCAGAAATTTAGGTGTATATTGGTCAGGCTATTCAGATGAATCTCCCCCTAAAAAACTTGACGCAGCAATAATTTTCGCACCTGCCGGAGAACTTGTTGTTTCAGCTTTGAAAGTTGTAGATAAAGGTGGTAAGGTGATCTGCGGTGGGATACATATGTCAGATATACCATCTTTCCCATATAAAATACTTTGGGAAGAAAGGATGATAAAATCAGTTGCAAACCTGACGAAGGACGATGGAATTCAGTTCTTTAAATTAGCTGAAAAAGCTAACGTCAAGACAAAAACAACAATCTATAAACTTGACGAGTTAAATAAGGCATTAGATGATCTTAGGCAGGGTCATCTTGTAGGCTCAGCCGTAATTAAAATTTAATATGTTTTGAGTTCGCCAATCTCGTTTTCAACAGCTTCCAATATCTTTCTACTTTTGACAAGCTCCATCATCTTGTTATGGTCATTGTATAATGGTCTATCTTCATCTAAATGTTCCACAACCTCTCTAATGGCCCTTCGAGCGGCATTAGTCCCTCTTCCAAATGAGAAATTCCTAAAATCTAAAGCCTGTGCTGCAGCCATGTACTCAATACCAAGTATCCCATAGGCATTGTCCAGAATTTGCCTAGTTTTTAGGGCGGTATTCATCCCCATAGAAACAAAATCTTCCTGATCGGCAGCCGCAGGTATTGATTGGATTGATGCCGGCATTGATAAAATTCTCTGTTCAACAATCATCATATCTGCTGTATATTGAGACAACATCATTCCAGAGAACATTCCAGCTCCCTTAGTCAAAAAGGCAGGAAGACCGACGGATAAGGCTGGATTTAGAAGTCTATTTAGCCTTCTTTCTGATAATACGCATACCATAGTAATTGCGGCACCAAGCATGTCTACGGGCACTGATATTGGAGAACCCTGAAAGTTCGCACCTGTTAAGACTATATAATCATCAGGTAGGAATATCGGATTGTCCGCTACACCATTGAGTTCAATCTCCAATTGTTCTCTTGTCCATCTCAAATGATCCCGAGCTGCACCAATGACCTGAGGAGTCGACCTCATAGAATAGGCATCTTGAACCTTTACTTTGACCTTTTTTGGATCTGTCAGATCCGAACCTTGGATAACCTTCATAATATTCTCTGCAGAGGTAATGGCACCCTGAAATCCACGAAGCCTATGGAGACGAACATCATACGGCTTGAGATTGGCCATTAGTGCCTCGAGTGTCATTGCAGCAGCTATCTCGGCCTGTTTTAAAAACCTCTCAGCCTCATAAACTATGAGCGAAGATATACCTGCAATCAAATTAGAGCCATTAATTGCAGCTAATCCGTCTCTTGCCTTAAGTCCAGGTATTGGTATTCCAGCTCTATCTAGAGCGACCTTCCCAGGCAACCTCTCCCCATTATAAAACGCCTCACCTTCTCCCAACAATAAGAGCGCTATCTGGGACATGGGGGCTAAATCCCCACATGCACCCACAGAACCCTTAGTACATACAACTGGTGTTACACCTTTATTTAACATCTCTACAAGTGTAAGGGTTATCTCAGGTCTACATGCAGAATATCCCTGAGCATGAACGTTTATTCTACTAAGGATTGCGGCTCGAACATGAGGTATTGGCACTGGTTCACCGATACCTGCAGCATGATTATATATTAGATATCTCTGAAACTGCTCAATTTGTTCGTCATTTAATATCACGTTTACAAGTTCTCCAATACCCGTATTTACACCATACATCACCTCTCTCTCTTGAATCTTCTTTTCAATGAAGGAACGACATTTTTTTATTCTCTCAAGGGCATCTGGGTGGAGTTCTATTTTTTCGCCTTGAACTGCCACTCGATATACATCTTCAATAGTGAGATTCTTCCCGGTGATTATTATTGGCATCAAAGACCTCCTCTCTAAGGAATAAGGAATTAAGATAAATAATTACAAAATTTAATCTTACACAAGCAAAAAAATGATAGAAAATGAAATTTATTTTTTCTATAAAAATGGGTAATCTAATGTATGATTTTCAGTCACAAGTCATTTTGACATAATTTACTTGTTGTGATAGATAAAAATAGATCCAAATATGGAACCCCTTAAACTAAGAGAGATACTTGAAACCCTTTATCATAAAATTAATAATAAAAGCTCAATACGTAACGACCCCATAAAGTTTCCCCACAGATATAAAAATGAGGAAGATGTATTGTTAGTCGGTTTTATTTCTGCCATTTATTCTTATGGCAAGGTTGACCTATTTACTCCCATACTCGAAAGGATATTTACTCCTTTAGGAGACACGCCTGCACAATCTCTAAAGAAGATGACTTCACAAGATATTGCTGAAATTTCAACCAATAATTATTATAGATTTTATACATCCAAGGATCTTAGCATCCTCCTTTTAACTCTTAGAAATATATTAAGAAAGAACAGCTTGATTGACTTCTTTGAAGATTCACTTAATCAAAATGAGATAATTTCTAGCATATTGTCTTTAAGAAACAACTTCTTTTACGAGATGATGAACATTGGCAGTGTAAAAATTACAAATGGAATTAGTTTCATGTTTCCGGATCCTAATTCAGGCAGTGCTTTAAAGAGGATTTTCATGTTTCTTAGGTGGATGGTAAGAAGGGATGAAATAGACTTTGGGATCATAAAAAGCATAAAGCCTAAAAATCTGATAATACCTCTTGACACACATATCGCAAACATAGCTAGGCTCTTGGATATGACACGTAGAAAAAATAACGATTTGAAGTGTGCGATTGAGATTACTCATTTCCTTGGCAAGGTTGAACCTAACGACCCTGTCAAGTATGACTTTGCTCTGGCGCATATCGGGATATCTAAAGGCTGTCGCCATAGATATGTTGAAGATATCTGCAGCGATTGTATTTTATATACCGTTTGTAATCATAAGATATGAAACGTGTACTTATAATTTCACAAATACTACCTTTTAAGTCACACAATGGTGGTTCAACTCAGGTAAGAAATCTAATACTGGCCCTAAGGAGAAGAGACATTGTAGTCGATTTTGTATCATTTGATCTGCCAAAGGCAGATGATTCATCAAATAGAGAGGTAAAAAGTTTTCTTAGACACCATACAAGAAAATTTTTCATAATCCCTTTTGCTAAATACTATAAATCATCACTCCTTACATGCGAAGGGTCGATCGGATTCTTCTCAGAAAAGATGGATGATACTATAAAAAGACTTTCACAACATGAGTATGTCTCAGTGTTTGCTGAGTTTACATCTATGGGATATTATATGAGTAATTTTAAGGGCATACCAAAAATAATAAACATCCACGAATTGAATTTTCTAAGGCAAGTCCGAGAAAAATCTTTAAATTATAATCTAAAAGATAAGGCATATCTGTTATTGGACGCCATAAAATCAGCTAAGATAGAAATTAGATTATTGGATAGTGCAGATGTAATACTAAGCTATAACAAAATCGAGGTAGAGTTATTAAAGATCTTCATGCCCAAAAAGCTTATAGCAAAGATTCCACTTACAATTTACATACCCAAGAAGGTGCGGCCTCTTGAGGAGAGAGAATTTGACTTTGTTTTTATTGGGAACTTTGAACACAAGCCAAATAGAGACTCAGTAGAATTCATATTAAATCATTACAAAAAAATTTTAGGCAATAAAAGTCTACTGATAGGAGGAAGAAATATAGATTTATTAAAACATGTACACAGTTTACCCAATAACATAAGAATAATTGAATCAGTCAGCAATCCTCATAGTTTCTTTCAAATGGGTAGGATCTTGCTATATCCTGCTACTACTGGAGGTGGAGCACGAGTCAAGGTAATAGAGGCCTTTGCTAACGGAAATCTTGTAATAACAACTCCTATCGGAGCCGAAGGGCTCACCTCAAGTGAAAAGGAAGGTGTATTTATATTGAAACCATACGAATTTACTAGCTCAAAACCTCTTGAGATAGCTGAAAACTTCTCAAAGTACATAGGTATCTCAGAAAAAAATAGAAAGTATGCAGAATCTCATCATAATATAGATGCATCTTTAGAAGTTAGGGAGTTTTTCATAAATTGATGAGCCACATAAGATATTTCATAATACTAATTCTTTCTTTATTGATCTCTGGCTTTACTGATCAATCGGTCTTTTCAGATAAAGGCTTTTTAAACATAATAATTATAATGTTTATTGGTGGGTTTCTAACTGCTTTTACTCCCTGCGTCTATCCGTTGATACCCGTTACAATAGGCATAATCTCTGAAATTAATAAGGACAATAAAAAGCCTCCTCTATTGATGTCGTTGATATATGCTTCAGGTATAATAATGACATATACTTCTCTTGGGGTTATAGCCGGATTGGGTTCCTTTACTTTTGGAAGTTATATGGGTAATAAACTCTTTGTTTGGGTTTTGTCACTTATATTTTTTCTCTTAGGTCTCTCTATGGCTGGATTCTATGAGTTCAAGCTCCCTACATACATTACAGATAAAATTGTCAATATAAAAGGTTCAAACGTTGTATCAATTTTTATAATGGGATTAGTAGCAGGCTTTGTAGCAGCTCCTTGCACAGGTCCTATATTAGCCTCTGCCCTAATTTTTATTAGCACAGGAGGATCTCCCCTCTTGGGAGGGATGTATCTGTTCTTCTATTCAGTTGGGCTTTCGATCATATTTGTTGTAGCAGGTAGTTTTTCGGGTATATTAAAAAAATTGCCTCGCTCTGGTGGATGGATGATTGTAGTTCGTTCTATCTTTGCTGTTGCAATAATATCTTATTCGTTCTATCTTATAGACTCAATTTACAGATTTAGTAACCACCTCAATGTATTAAGCTCATCTGTTATCTTAATAGTTGGAATTTTAATAGGTGGGCTAACAAAGGAAGCTGACTTTATGCCACTGAAAATAAAACTACAAAAGCTTGCTGGAATTCTTTTGATTTCCTTAAGTCTAATTGGTTTTTCGTCGGAATATCATAAAGAGCAAGATAATATCAATTGGATTCCTGATTATCATGAGGGAATAAAGAAGGCTGCCCAATTAAAGAAACCAGTAATTATTGACTTTTATGCGAATTGGTGTGCGGCTTGTAAGGAGATTAAGAGAAAAACATTTCCAGATAAGCGGATTCAAAAAGAATCCGAGAGGTTTGTAATGATATTCGTAGATATGACAAATCAGACTAAAGAGACGAGTGAACTCGAAAAAAAGTACAGAATAACAGGTTTACCAGCAATTATATTTCTTGACTCACAGCAAAATGAAATCGAACAACTAAGAGTCAAAGGTTATGTAAATGCAGAAGAATTTCTAAGCAGAATGAGACAGGTAAGGTGAGCTAATAAACAAAAATCACTTCTCATTGAATCTGAGTTCTATGTCACTAATACTATTGATTTTACCATTAGAACCTACCGCTACATTGACAACATTTCTTGTTGAATTTTTGCCGGCATACATAGCGTTATCTGCCTTTTCAATTATTCCAAGTAATGATGTAGAATGATGTGGATATACAGCCACACCAATGCATACCGTGAGCCGTATATTAAAAGATTCTCTACTCATAAATTTGTGACTTTCAATAGTCTTTCTAATCCTTTCAGCAATTCTCACTGCCTCTTCAAGTCCTGTTTGAGTTAGCAAAACGCAAAATTCATCACCCCCATATCTTACAGTTATGTCATTTTCTCGCACACAATTTTTAATTACCCTGCCAACCTCAACAAGCAATTTGGAACCGACTAAATGTCCATAAGTATCGTTAACTTCTTTAAAATGATCGAGATCCATAAATAGAATTGAGAAGACGTTGTTAGAGGTCCCTTTGTTTATCTCCCTTTTAAGTACCTCTTCGAAATAACGAATGTTATAAAGCCCGGTAAGTTCATCAATATAAGCCAGGTTTCTGATCTCAGAAAACTGTTGAATATTGACAAAAGAAGAGACAATATTTTTCATTAAAAATTCAGCATCTTTTATCTCTCTTGCCGAAAATGTAATCCTGTTAAAAAACCTAAACAGAAGAATATTTCCAAAATTCTTTTCTCCCTGTTTTAGCGGTATTACCATAATAAAGCTTATTTTACGGTAGATCTCCTCTATCTCTTCACGGTTGTACAAAGATATTTTTTCAATAATGGGTGCAGTTTCAGATTTTTCAAGTATATCTTGAATATACCTTATGATGTGTTGGACATTGTTGATATCAATATTTTTATTAGCTTTTATTATGTAGTCATTGCCACTCTCCCTTTTTTGCACAAAAACACCACAGTCGGCCTTTATTATTTCCATGAGTGTTTCTACGGAAATGGAGTAAATCTTATCCGGGTCGATAGTAGAGACTATTCTTTGAGAAGCACTATATAAGTCAACATATGATTTAAGCTCAAGATTCTCTTTTAATAAGTGTCTAACCTCTAAACATTTTTTAACTGATAATTTCAACGTCTCAGGGTTTACAGGTTTTAGTAGGTAGTCAAACGCCCCAAGCCTCAATGCCTTTACAGCCGGTTCCACAGCATTTACGCCCGATATTACAATAATAGATACAGATTGAAAATTTTTTCTAATCTCTTCAATAAAATCTAACCCCGATAATCTTTTTGTAAACATATCAGTAATTATTATGTCATATTCATTTCTTTGAAGTAATTCAAATGCCTCAATAGGGTCAGCTGTGGTGTCAACAACGTTATTATCAATCTGAAGATATTCGGAATACAGATCTCTTGCAAACCAGTCTTCATCAACTATTAGTATTCTTCCACGTTCCATAAAAAAATATTTATTTCATTTTTGACTATTTGTCAAAGAAATGACATACTGATATTCCGTGAAGATACTTATTATATCGGCCATCGGCTCCTCATTATACTCCATCCTACTATTATTATTCCCCTTAACTAGAGTCCCTTCTTATGAATCTTCTATTGCCGTCAATGCATTTATTGTCCTATTTTTTGCATATCTGTTTCCAAAATTAAAAAAGATGAGCCCTATTGAGGATTATATCTCGAGTGTTTCAAGTATAACTTTAATACTTTTTACTATCCCTTTGATATTTCTCACTATTTCTGGGATAATATACGGTTTTTGTCCTGGGTTTGATGGACTAACATTTTATGTGTTGCTCAATGCCCCTCTTCTACTTTTACTGTCCTCAATAGCTATTATTTTCTATAAGCTCAACATCAAGCCATATATGGTATTGATACTATATTTGATAGTTATTTTAGGCTCATTATCCTTTAATATTTACAAGATTATAATGGAGCCGGGGGTAAAGTTTTATAGCTTACTATGGGGTTATTTTCCTGGACCCATTTATGATGAAGATGTAACACCAGATGAACATTTATTATTTACCAAAATATTAAGTATTCTTATATCTATCGCAATCTGGCTATTGTTTTACAAAAGGAATTTCTATAAAGTAGTTTTGTCAGTTGTGTTAGTGTTACCCATTATAATTCTCCTTAATAAGATACATGGTATGGATTATACCCGTGAGAAAATAATATTACATTTAGGTTCTATATATAGAACTAAGAATTTTGATATAGTCTATCCTGCCGATCAGGATTGGTCTAGTAATATAGAAAAGATTGCTCTTTTACATGAGTTTTATTATTCAGAACTGTGCTCAGAGCTAGCAATTGATTGTGATATTAAGATTCGCTCCTATATATTTAGAAGTGAGGAAGAGAAAAAGGAATTAACAGGAGCTGGTAAAACACAGATCGCCAAACCCTGGCTCAATGAGATATACCTAACACCAATCTCAATAACTGACTCCAAACTAAAACACGAAATATCTCATATTATTGTGGGGAATTTGACTAACTCTCCTATTAAACTGCTTGGTTTACTAGGTGGACTTATACCAAATATGGCTGTAATAGAAGGGATTGCTGTGGCACTAGAACCAGATATAGGCGTAATGACTCTATATGAAAAGGCAGCGATTATGCAAAAAAAGGGTATTCTACCATCTTTTGAGCATTTATTTAGTGCGAGTAAATTTTATGCCAAGAGTAGCTCAATTTCTTATTCAACATCGGGTGCATTTATTAAGTATCTCATTCAAACTTATGGAATTGAGAAGTTCAAAAAGATACTCAGAAGTGAAAAATTTATTCATGTATATGGCAAAAGTATTTCTGAAATCGAGAAAGATTATCGTAAATTCATATCCAACATTTACATCACCCCACAGAAAGAATATTATTCGTCTATTATATACAATTCAAAGAGCCTAATTGAAAAAAGATGTCCTCATGAAATAGCATCTATTAAAAAACAAATAGTATCACTAAACAGAAAATCTAACTCTTTGTCATCTTATGAATTAGCAAGCCAAATTGCTGATCTATGCTTAGCAGATAGTGAATTAATTTTAGAGATTTCAAGAGCACTTATAAATCTCAAGAGATTTGATGAAGCAGAAAAATTAATATACAACAATATTGATAAAGCCGAAAATGCTTATTTTCAAAATCAGATGCTGGATATACTATCTGATATATATATATTCAAAGGGGATATTCGAAAAGGAGTTAGTATTGTAGAAGAACAGTTATTAAAGATACCAGATTCAGACGCAAAAAGAAATTTCCAATTAAAAAGATATTTATACGAGAGAGGACACATAGAACTTTTAAAAAGATTCTACTCCATAAGTAAGATACCTTTAAGCAAGGTTGGCATACTGTCAGATTATATTTCAACGGAAAATGAACCTGTAGCTAAATATCTCTTTGGAAGGCTTCTTTTCAATGTAATGGATTATAATAATTCTTTAAAATATTTAGCTGACTTTGTTTTTAATGCAATAAATATTAAAAATATACCCGAGAACATAGTAATTGAGGCAGCAAATACCATTCTGATTTCATCC
This sequence comes from Deltaproteobacteria bacterium, assembly GCA_026416535.1. Taxonomy (GTDB): domain Bacteria; phylum Myxococcota; class SpSt-1050; order SpSt-1050; family SpSt-1050; genus SpSt-1050. The sequence goes on along the minus strand of JAOAFA010000067.1, from coordinate 2,054 downwards.
ATATATATCAATAACTATACCTACTCTGATGAAATAATTAAGTTAATTGATTTATATCTTAATGACCTATCTGCTGAAAATGATTATCATCTGCGACGATATATTCATATTAGAAAATTTTATAAATATATAAAAGAAAAAATGGAAAACTAGCCCTATATTTTGGGTACTTTTCAATATCATGAGGCGTATGTAAAAATTAGGAATCCCAACCATATCTTAAGGTTACTTATTTTTAACCAGACTCACTCAATTAAATAATGAAAATAGAGAAGGAACTATCAATTTACATATTGTGGAGGATATAACCTCTTGGATAGTCATAAGATTTAGGTACAAGATAATTTTATTTTCGCCGAACAATGAAAATACGGAGAACTATGTTGTTTACTGTTTTGTTACCTCAATGGGAATCTTACCCAGCTCTTCGATTCCAGAGAATGTCATCTCGCCAGATAACTTCTTTCCATCATCGGATCTAGTAAGATCAAATACTATTTTAATAGGAACGTCTTTATTGTCTATTTTGACTGTGTATTCAGTAGTGGTAAGAACAACTTTATTGATAACAATCTCACCTTTAAAATCGCTATCCTTTGTAGGTAAATATTTAACAAGTGTATCACCCTCAGGAACTTTTGCCGGATTTACTTCAAACTTAACAATCCCTTCCAATTTATCCTTCTCTTGTTTTGAAATATCAATTGTTACGTTTAAATACTCTTTGGTGGTCCCTTTAAATATGCCTTTAACATCCTTAAAAATTGCCTCTTCAATCTCACCACATGATAAGATAGAAAAAACGCCCATTAAGATACCAAAGATAAGTATTCTTTTCATACATCCTCCTCATCAAAATTTAATACTTATGTTTTATCATACTTCTACTATTTTGCAAATATATTAAAAATTACAATAATTGTAGGTATGACACGGATTACATTATAATAATTATGGTGTTAAAAAATCTATAGTTTAAGCCATCATATCCTTTATATCCCTTTCAACGCTCTCTATGCCTTTTATTCCAAATCTTTCTACAAGCGTATTCCGAACATTTTTGTTAATAAATGACGGTAATGTAGGTCCAAGTCTGATATTTTTTACACCCAGGTATAAGAGCGCAAGCAATACAATAACTGCCTTTTGTTCATACCATGCAATATTATAAACTATAGGTAATTTATTGATATCATCAAGCCCAAACATCTCTTTAAGCCTTAAAGCTGTGACTGCGAGGGTATATGAATCGTTGCATTGACCTGCATCGACTATCCTCGGAATACCTTCAATATCTCCAAGAGCTAACATATTGTATCTGTATTTAGCACACCCTGCGGTAAGTATCACTGTATCAGATGGCAGATTTTTTGCAAATTCAGTATAATATTCTCTGTTTTTATTTCTGCCGTCGCACCCCGCCATAACCACAAATTTTTTAATCTTCCCATCTTTCACGGCTGAAACAATCTTGTCTGCAACGGATAATATTGTATTGTGCCCAAAACCAATTTTTAAGTAGATACCCTTTTTTTCACCAGGACCCGGAAGTTGGAGAGCCTTTTCAATGAGATGTGAAAAATCTTTCTCTACACCCGGCTTCCGATCAGGGATGTGAACACACTCTGGAAAGCCGGCGGTCCCTGTCGTAAACATATTGTCTTTGTAAATGGAATCAGGTTTTACAAGGCAGTTCGTGGTAAATAGAATTGCTCCTCCAAAATCTTTAAATTCATTTCTTTGATTATGCCATGCTGTCCCAAAGTTACCTACAAGATGGGAGAATTTCTTCAATTCAGGGTATGAATGTGCAGGAAGCATCTCGCCATGTGTATAAACGTTTATTCCTTTACCCTCAGTCTGCCTCAGAAGCTCGTATAAATCCAGCAAATCATGACCACTTACAAGAATTGCCGGACCCTTTTTTGTTCCTGTATAGACATCTGTTGGAACTGGATGACCAAATCGCTCAGTATTTGCAGAATCAAGCATCTGCATAACTCTCACACCATATTCGCCTGTCTTCATTACAAGCGATAAAAGATTATTCAGGT
>JAOAFA010000030.1 GCA_026416535.1 Deltaproteobacteria bacterium | reverse complement strand
CACACACACCATTTACGCACTCTTCATCTGATCTGCACTGGGCTGTATTCTTGCAGGTTCTTATTCCACTATCACCCATAGTAGACCCATCTACCTTGTCCCCTTCTGTCTCTGAGGAACAAGAAAATGCAAATAAAATTATCATTGAAAAGATTAAAAGCCTTTCCATTTTTGTGATAATCCTCATGGTAAAAGTCCTACCTCAAGTTGTCTTAGCATTAGTTGGGAAGATATTCGGCTCTCGCATTTATCAATAATCCTATAAGAAAATTATACAACAATTTACACAATATTGAAAGTAAAATTTAATTCATGGACATCTTGTCGTTGTATTTCTTTCTAATTGAAACCCTGTTTCAGATTGGGCATTCCGTACGCTGTATTTAGGATAGACGCAGACCTGATCCAAAAAACCCCAACATCCTACTTTTACCAAGTTGCTCAATCTCTCAAATATTACCAACACATAAACTTAAATTTTTCAAAGAGAAACTCCATATCTGAAGCTGTGTAACTCTATTTTCACAATAGAACCTAACAATAAAGGACCTTACCAGAACACTTATCTACAGATTAGAAGGCTCATAGGAACTGACTATTTGCCAATAGTGCAAAATATCCTACCCATGCTTTAATACTTTGACAGCCTCTTCAAGTCCGACAAGTGTGGTTTCAAACATTGGGAAGATTTCTCTAATTATTTTTATTGTTTGAACATAATCCCACTCCTCAGATGAGACAGGATTAAGCCATACTGAATATGGGAATAAATTTCTTAAATATTTAAGTCTTACAATTGAAGGAATCCCTGACCTTTCGTAATAGTAAATTGATCCATTATATGCCATAAGTTCATGATATGCCATAGAGGCATCACCTATGATTATTAGCCTCGTCTCTCTGTCAAATCTACCAAAAGATTCAATGGGGACTGGTCTTGATCTCCTTGGCGGATCCTCCCACAAAAACCCGTATATAGTATTATGAAAATAGTAAGTCTTCAACTCCTTAAACTGGTATTTTGCATAATCAAAAATTGTCTGCACAATGTCTACATATGGATCCATCGACCAACCACCATTATCAACAGCAAGAATCACCTTTAGTCTATCTTTCAGACTTCTATCAAATACAAATTCTATCTCACCACCATTTCTTACAGTATTATTAATTGTCTCTCTAATATTTAAGATATCCCTTGGACCTTCTGCCTTCATATCTCTCAGTTTTTTCAGAGATTCTGTGATATTTGACCGAGAAAGCCTCGTACTATTGGAATAGTCTTTATATCTCCTTTCTAGGGCAAGTTTTACCGCAGACTTATTTAATGAATATCCTTTAATTCTCATCCCACCTGGGTGGTTACCAGAGTGACCGACCGGTGAGATCCCTCCTGTTCCTATCCACCTGTTTCCACCATGATGTTCTCCACTTTGCTCCTTTAATCTTTCAAGGAAATACTTTATTAAGTCATCAGGAGACAATTGCCTGATGCTGTCCTCCCTAAGCCCTAATAATATAGCAAGTTCCTTTGGATCCTTAAGCCATTCTGATAGCATCATTCTCAAAATTTCGTCAATCTCCTCTTCATCGGGGTTTTTAAACTCTACACCACTAAATATGTTAACGAATATCTTGTCATATATATCAAAGTATCTCTCACTCTTAATTAAAATACTTCTAGCAGCATAATATAGGTCATCAACTGAATTAATCAATCCCATATAAATAGCCTTGTTGAGCCTTAAAAATGAAGTAGGTGTTACAGGGACATTCATTTCATATAGTCTGTAGAAAAGCTCAAAGAACATCCTACTTAATTCTTAGCAGGTTTTTAGTTGCTATCTCCAGATCCCTACTCTTTTTAAATAACACCCCTAAGTACGGGACATTTCCTCTAGACAACAACTCTGAATCAAAGTCTTTGTCCATTCTCAAGGCACGAATCCAATTAATTAGCTCTCGAGTAGCTGGTTTCTTTTCAATCTCCGGAAGTTCCCTCATTTCATAAAATGCCCTAATGCAATTGTCTACCATTCTCTTATTCAAGTCTGGGAAATGGGCGAGGACAATCCTTTTCATCATCTCTCTATCTGGAAATGCTATATGATGGAAGTTACATCTACCCAAGAACGGATCCGACAAATCCTTCTTTGCATTAGAAGTGATAATAACAATAGGTCTGTGTTTTGCTTTGATAGTTTTATCAATCTCTAAGATATCAAACTGCATCATATCTAGTACATCAAGCATATCATCCTGGAAGTCTGTATCAGCTTTATCTATTTCATCAATGAGCAATACAACCTTCTCATCGGAGACAAACGCCTGCCCTATCTTACCCATCCTTATGTATTCCTCAATATTGGCAACATTCCTCTTGGAATCACCAAAACGGGAGTCATTAAGACGTGTAAGAGTATCATATTGGTATAGTGCATCAATCAATTTCATACTTGATTTTACATTTAACACTATAAGCTTCAATTTCAATGATTCAGCAATTGCATGAGCTAGCATAGTCTTACCAGTTCCTGGCTCTCCTTTAACTAGCAATGGCATCTCCAGCGCAATAGAGATATTTACAATCTTCTTTAGTTCTTCATCAAGAACATATCTTGACGCACCTTCAAATTGAACATGCATACAATACTCCCTTTTGCTGTTGAAAAGTTTTCACTGTTTTGTTTATATAACTAGTTTTAAGGAGTTCACGATGATTAATAATATCGTTTACCTCCATGGTTTCGCCTCTAGTCCAACTTCCAACAAGGCAAATCATATAATAAATTTTTTCAAAAACAAAGAGATAAAAGTAATTATTCCAGATTTAAACTGTGGTGATTTTTCGAATGTCACGATATCAAAAATGTTAAATGAGACTGAAGCGGTCATCTCAGAAATCAGCGGTAAATTCATCATTGTTGGTTCAAGTTTAGGAGGATATATTGCAGCCCTACATGCTGAAAAGGCTAAAATAAAACCAGAAAAGATGCTCTTACTTGCCCCGGGATTTAACTTATATGAACTCTTTAAAAATTGGTTAGGTGATTTCGGCATTTCCGAATGGGAAAAAAAGGGGGTATTCTATTTTATGCATTATTCTTATAAAAAAGAGCTCCCCCTTTCTTATGAGTTTTATAAAGATTTAAAAAATCATGTCCCATTCCCCAAGATTGGTGAAATTCCAACATACATAATACATGGACTTGATGACAACGTTGTACCCCTATCCACAACAAAGAGATTTATAGCACTAAACCCACATACAATAGCTGAATTTGTAGAAGATACTCATGAGCTATCCTCATCAATAAATTTGATACTAAAAAGGATCGAAGAGATGATTTATGAATAGGGTAACACAATTCTCCTTAATGAGAATATCATATTTCTATTCACAAAAATTATTAGTACAACAAACTGAGTTTTAGTTATAAAGGCAAAATATACTTGCTCGATTCTCTTGTTCTCAACTCCCTTGGCCTTGATGTATAACTTCTATTTTATCTATTCTACTTATCTGCTGAATACGGAAGATTCATTGAATTGAGCAAGGATTTTATCTTATTTGGAGAATAACTTTTAAACACGAAGTTAATACAAAATCCACTTATTAGTTAGAATGTATAGTTTAAATTCCACTTGCCTGTACCTTGAAACTAAACCAACTTACGGTCTAGAAGTAGCTAATTAGGCTGTTCCACCACAAATGCCCTAATTATTTCTCTGGCTAGACTGTATTTTAAAGCTAAGCTGTTTGGAGGAGATTATGTTATCTTACTATCCTAATAAAGGTTTATTTAAAACAGATTAAAAGACATCTTCTTACACTCAAGCCTCAATATAAAAACTATGGAAATATGGATAATAATTTAGATTATTTTAATTTTTTAATCCGGTCTATATATTTTCTTATTTGTTTATATTGTGAATCACCATCGAGACCTGCCTCAAGCAGCACTGCTTCACCTGAACCAGAGCCCAGATATTTTCCTTTCATAAAGGGGTGCATTGTCAACTCTCTTCCTAATTTGCTGGTAACCCATTCCAACATTGTTGGCAGCGTAAAGCCAGTTATACCCATCGCCTCTTCTCTCAAAGAATATGGCAGTATCTCTTCTTGCTTCTCAGGCTCTAACAGACCAAAAAGTTCAGCACTAGAAATATAATATATATTCAAGTTAATGCCTTCTTTTTCAACTCTTGGAAGGACATTGTTAACAAACTCAATCATTACTGCACTCTCCTGAATTATTATTGTGCCATCAGAGTGTTTACCCTCGGATTTTCTAATAGCATATATACCATTTATCGAATCTAGAGCGGGTGCAATTCGAAGTGCATCTCTATTATAAACCTTTTCATTTGGTCTTGTCACAAATGGAGCAATCACACACGGCCTCTTTCTAAGGGCAGTTATAAGTAGAGGCCATACCTCCCCTGGCTCCCATGGTGTGAGCGTAATCAAGACACCTTTGGGGAAATTCTCTTGCAAGAGTTGGAGACATTGAGGATCAGCATGTGTTGGTCCATCCTCTCCCGTCTTTAATCCTGCATGTGCATTGACTAGTATCCAAGGATTATATTCTCCCCCAAAATGCTCCGTCTTATTTTGTTGACCTATACCGTATAACCTAGCGGCTGTATGTTCCATAGCAGCAATAAATGCTCCATAAGACGAACTTGCTGGGATGTGCCTACCAAATGCTGCAATTCCACTCATCATAGCCCCCATAGCATCTTCACAAATCCCGCCTATTGACAGAAGCCTACAATCAGGATTTTCAACAGAGTCATAAAAACCTTCGGGGAATCCCCTATTCAAAGCATTGATTGATGTACTTCCAAGTAGGTCTGCTGCACCAGCTACAAATGCCCCTCCTGTCTTTGTGTTTAAATAGCTCAGAGAATCGCCAAGTGCGGCTCTGATCGTGGTTACCGTGTCCGGACTTAATTTGAGTTCTGAAGGCATTATTTCAGCCTTGATTTCGCTTGTCTTATATATGATTTCGAGATTCGGTTTTCTACTGTGAGGCTTTCTTGAGTAAGAATTAAGTCTATTTCTAGCCTCTATAATTTTTTCTGCAAATATTTTAAGAGAACTGTCAGATTCTATGGCCCTTCTAATTGACATAAGGGTTTCATAGTATAGCTCCTCTATCTTCTCCGGTGTAGGCTCTACTTCACACTTTGGAACCATCATTTTATATGTCTCCTGAAACTCTCTACACGCAGCATAATAACCGTCAGAACAGAATTTATGACCCGCTCCATGGGATGCCTTACCCTCTATACCATACCTCCAACCCTTTATTGTCCTGTAAACTATCGCTGTAGGCATCTTATTTGTTAGTTGTATTGCAAAAAGCTGAGCTGCAACTATCTTGTTGAAATCCTTCCCATCATCAACATATATTACATTAAAATCGTTTAAATAACACAATTCTACGGGGTTCCACTGGACATATTCTCCTTTTTGATTCCCATCCCTACAGACTCTATTTGAATCTATCGATGCCTGATTAAAATCTATGTGCAAAAATACGTTATAAAGACGGGATGCAGATGCTGCTGCAAGTGCCTCCGCAACTCTACCAGGTGTCATCCCTCCTTCCCCTTCAATAACATGCACTTTAGGCGGATTATCCCTAAAAATATCAAGAGCTCCGAATGCATATCCAAATGCAGCAGGCACACCAACACCTGATGCACCTGTCGCGAGTTTAACAAATGGAGTAGCAGGCGTTGGATGTCCATCTAAAGCTTTAGATCTAAACTTCCTAAATAATGGCAAAGTATTCGTAGGGTTTTTTCTAAAACCAAGAAGATCCTCAAATCTAAGCTGGTATTTCTCCTCTGGAAGTTCTGAAGGAGCAAATGTTCTAACAATCTCGTTTCTAAGTGCCCACATCGCATATAATCCAAGTGCCTTATGACCTGCCGCATATACAATTATATCCTGATCCTCCCTCATGGGATCCTTTATATCAAAGCTAAGTATGTTATAGACAATCGAAGATACAAATCTCCCAGATGAAATAGAACCACCAGGATGACCACTCATAGGGACATAATTATACATGACCGCACAAAGTGTCCTATAGAGAATATCAAGTCGCTCAAAGAGGCTCCTCTCTTCTTCACTAAGTGGATTTCCATTCTGTAGAATGTCGTTCACATCGTAGTATTTACCTCTTTTCTCCATAAATCCAAGTGTCCTAGAGGGAATCCCTTCAAAGGATATTTTCTGCATAAAACCTCCTTTATACATGGTCTTTTATAATAAAATTCTGCCAGTATTTTAACTGGATATCTTGAGATAAATCATAAATCTGTACAAGTATCGAATTATCAGTCTTCTCAATTATACCACATGTTCTACTCACAGGATATCTACTTGCCCCGGCACTCCCTGGATTTACAAATATAATATTATTTGAACTAGATGCAACATACGTGTGAGTATGCCCATAGACTACTATGTCCGGCTTTAACGAATAAATTAATTTTGACAATTCACCCCAACTAGGATGATTTTTTTCAATAATATGGCAGACAAATATCTTAATACCATCTACTTTATAGAAAATATATTCAGGTAGTACAGCTTTCAGATCTACATCCGTATTCCCTGAAACAGCAATTGTTGGAGCTATATCAAAAAGCTGCCTAATTATCTCTATGCCACCTATATCACCTGCGCAGATTATATGATTTACCTCTCTAAACAATGACTTTAACCTTCTGTCAAATTGCCCGTGAGTATCTGAAATTAATCCGATTTTAATGCCCATTATCTTTCTTTCTGTCTCCTCTTAATAGCCTCTTTAATATTGTTAAGCGTAATTATCGCAGTTGAGATATTAATCGCCTCATCCATCGTCGGTTGTTTTTTTACTATTCTCCTCAACAGAAAAGATGTGTTAGTGGCGCTTGCCTTTATAGAATAAATCAAAATAGTCTTATTCTCAAATGGATGGATGTCATATCTATATTCGCCACTTTTAAGATCTCCCGACACAACCGAGATATCAATCCTCTTCTTTGGGTAGTGATCGTGCTTAAGCCTATATTTTATACTATATAAAACTGCATCAAGCTTATAATCAACAAATACTGTATCTCCTTCCCTTTTTGCAATCTTACACTCCAATACTGATGGAAATATCTCAGTATAATGCTCATAATCTGTAAGAACATCCCATACCTCATCTAAGGTCGCCTCAATAACTGTGAAGAGAGAGACCTGTTTTGGTCTCTGTTTCGAATCTTCGATAAAACCAAGCTCACCCTTATTCAAAAGAGGCAAAATAGACTTTATATCAAATCCAGAGTCAATTGGTGACATTATCTCCCCTCCACTGACATAGCGAGTTAATAAAATTACAAATATTAATACTAGGATTTGATATCTCATTAACAAGACCACAAAACCGAATTAGTGTATAAACATAAAAAAGTATAAATTCAAGCAATATTAGGCTAATGTAAAACAATGGTTATTCATCCACCTTTGCACCATTAATTCGGCATATATGCAAAAATCTTTCCATGTATCAATGATAGATTAATCGCTACACAAGAACGAATCTCTGATACAGATAGTTGCAAAACAACTCCTTACTTTATTAGTAGCCAAATCAAGCCTCTGAAATCAGAAGATTTTACAGTTTGGTAATATAAAGATGGAAATCCGCTTGAGGCTGCCTAAAAAAATAATATAAAAGGCCATTGTCTGTCTCAAAATCACTCACATACTATTACCATTCTACCTTATTAAACCCCAAAAGCCCTACTCAAAAAGAGGAAATCCAAAGTGTTAAGATTTTGTAAAAATAGTGTTGTCAAATTGTAAAATTTATTTATACTCCATCATAAGGAGGTTTTCATGAAAAGACTAATTTTAGCCCTTATCCTTGGCATCTCCATTCTTTCATGTTCAGAAACAGAAGATTCTAGAAAAGATAAAGAGGATATAGGAGTTGGCGATATTGAAACAACTGATATAGGCCATGATGGCTCTATGGGAGATATAGACAACATTGACAAGGGTGAAGGGATATTCAAAGAGGGTTGCCCTATAAAAAATAAAGCCATAGCGCGGAAAATAAGTGATAGCGAGACAAAGATGAAAGGTCTCTCTTTTACGGCAATAGGTGGTCAGGGAGACTACTTGCTTATGAATGAAAAGGCTGCCTATGTTATCTCTAAACCCGGCAATGATAACGCATACTACCTTTATGGAGGTATCCTTATTGATGCGATCGCAGTTAAAGGGTGTAACCAAGTTGCTTTAGAAGATTTCGAAGAACTGGGGATTATTGTAGGTAAGCTAAATACAACAGATTTCTCGAGTTCTATTCTGAGGATGTTCAGAGGTGATACCATAGAAATAATTAACAATGGATCTGATGGTAAGCCAGCTATTATAAGGGTCATAGGAACAGATGATACATTCTGGCTTGTCGAAGGTGAACTTATGAAAATGGCTCTCTCAGATGGTAAAGAAAGAAAGATGAGTGAACCACTGGGAATAGAGATTATTGTTGATTATATACTCCCTCCAGATTCACCCGTATTAAACATCAAAATAACGTTTAAAAATAAATCTAATGTGAAGAAGAGTTTTATCTCGGGTATTGCGGTGTTTTTCGGTGACTCCACACCTGTTAAATACTTTTCGAGTTCAGCCATTGAAGTAGAAGGTTTTAGAATAGATCAAGGTATTCCATGGATTTATGCTAGTGACAATGTAAAGTCTTATGCTATCAGCTGGAAGAATGCAAATATGTCAACTATGGAAGTTATTGGAGTCACAGGAATTGTGGATGGTAATCAGTTACTTTCACCTATAGAATTAGATCCAATGGGCAGTGCAAATGACTCCAAGACGATTACTGTCTTGTTTTCAGTTGGAGAAGGTGGATCAAACTCTGCCACAAGAGAATTTATAAGATTCAACCCCACCCCTATTCCTAACGTTAGTTATGAACTACATGATATATCAGGAAAGGTCTTAGATTCAAAGGGTATGCCAATGCCAAACGTAAGAGTAGAGTTTATGGCGAAAAGTCCTAAGAGGGGATTTATGCCACTTGAAGATCTGTTTACTAACGACCTTGGAGAGTTTTTTGGAAGAGTAGCAATATTCAGTGACCCACAATACCAGTACCAAATCTCAGTTAAGATCGAAGGTTATCCTGAGACAGCCCCGTTAATTGTCCAAAAAGATAACCTAAAAGATATTATAATAAATGTACCGGATACTGGCTTTCTCAAAATTGATATTAAAGACGATTTATCACGAAACACAGCGGCCAGGCTCTCATTTTACGATCAAAACGAGAACCTATCGAGAGTTATTTACACGGCATCTGGTAAAGAAACAATTAAAGTAGCCCCGGGTAGCTACAGGCTCATAATCACCAAAGGCTATGAGTATCAATATGTAGAGAGAGATGTAAAAATCGAAGCTGGAAAGACAACAGAGGTAATCGAAGTAATAAACCGGGTAGTAGACACTAAGGGGTATTTATCCACTGATACCCATGTTCATGCCTCACCAAGTCCGGATAACACAATATCTATAAAGGATCGCATAGTTACTATTGCCGCAGAGGGATTGGATGTATCAGTTACAACAGATCACGAATTCATTAACAGCTGGAAGATTGGCATAGATGAATCAGGCTTAGATGATTTTATAATAAATTATCCGGGGGAAGAGGTAACTGCCTCGATCCCAGAGCATCATAACATTTATCCTGTTGAGCCAGATTATAAGATAAATGCAAGGGGCGGATATGTAAAATGGTTTGGACTCGACATAGCTGAATTGCACAAGGCAATGAGAGAAAGAGGAGCACCCATAATTCAAATCAATCACCCCTACGAATATATGGAAAACATAGGGTTTGACAACGAGAGATGCAAGCCCATACTCTCCGACCCAACAAGACTCGGCCTTAGCCAAAATGCAAAGCTATGGGATTGGGATTTTGATGTCTGGGAGATGATGAATGGAACACAAAACCCTTTCAATAATAATAATGGAGGAAAAGGGACATTTGACAATTTTATGTGCTTTATTAATCATGGATACCTAAAGACAGCTGTTGGTGCCTCTGATGCACATAATTGGGACATACCCGGAACACCAAGAATATTCTTTGTATCAGAGACGGATGACCCAATCAAATCTAAAAAAGAAGTGTTCATTGATTCAATAAAAAAAGGAAAGGTGATTATCAGTACAGGTGCCTTTGCTGAAGCTCTAGTAAATAACATTGCAACTGCCGGAGATCTGATAACAGATGTTGACAAGGAGATTGAAGTGAGGTTAAAGATTCAAGCACTACCTGATATAGATGTCTCTCACTTCATAATCTTTGTGAACTGCGATAGTGTGGCAAATATCAAGACCACTTACCCTAATAGTCTAATTAAATATGATGCTTCGACAAAAATCACTCTTGAACGGGATTCAAGTATTGTTATTGCCGGGTTTGGAAAAAACAAATTACCCAAAGGTTTTGCTCAATTTAATCCAAACAACGTACCTAGATTTTTTATTAATCCAATCTACATAGATGTTGACGGGAATGGGAAATTTGATCCCCCTGGAGATAAGATCTGCAATTACAGCTTAACCGAACCATGACTCAAGAAAACTAATAGGAGGAATAAAATGAAAATTAAAGACATTATTGGCATAATAAGAGCACCATTTCTCATTCTTGCACCTATGTGTGTCCTTCTGGGCGTAGCAACAGCATACAGTCAAGGTATTCCATTGAATTACTCTCACCTCTTTTTAGTGTTTTTAGGAGGAATACTAGCTCATGTGTCGGTTAATTCGCTCAATGAGTATTTCGATTTTATAAACGGTTTAGATTTTAAGACTATTAAGACCCCATTTTCAGGTGGCAGTGGCGTATTAGTTTCAAAGCCACAACTTGCAAGGTACGCACTTATTATCGGGATCTCATCTGCAATAATAGTTTCAATCATAGGCCTGTACTTTATTTATATCAGAGGACTAACAATGTTGTTAATAGGTATGTTGGGCTTAGTAATGGTCTTATTTTACCCTGTGCTTTTTGTGAAAAGCTCTTTACTGTCTCTGTTATCTCCTGGGTTAGGATTTGGGATTTCCATGGTTCTCGGAACACATATTGCCCTTGGAGGTACTATTGGCAATAAAGAGATCCTCGTAGCATCAGTCCCTTTCTTCTTGGTAAACAATCTTCTACTTTTAAATCAATTTCCTGATAGAGAACCTGATGAGAGTGTTGGAAGAAGAAATGTAGTTATTGTCTTCGGCAGGAAAAAGTCAGCATTAATCTACTCATCATTTAATATACTTGCCTATCTTACAATCATCATAGGAGTTATTATTGGTGAACTTGGGTATTTTGCACTAATATCTCTATTGACTTTAGGATTCGCCTTGTTGTCATCTGTAAAAGCCATAAAGAATTACAACAACATTAAAGCACTCTTACCAGCCCAAGGGATGAATGTAATGGTAAATATCCTAACTCCACTCCTACTTTCTATTGGGTTGATTTTCAGATACTAACTTTTACAACTATGGGGACAACGGCCAAATCTTTTTAGAAAGAGTAAAAAATATAAAGGGAATTCTATTCTAACATATTCTTGGCAGTTGATCACCGGGAAGCATGTCCATCAATCTATGTCCGCCAATTTCAGTCCTTAAAATGAGTTCTGTCCCCTCTTGATTTAATACAGAGCCTATAATTGCAGCGTCTCTTCCATCAGGATGCTCCTTAATTATCTTCAGTAATTCTTCCGCGTCAGTATCCTTTACAAATATCACTGCCCTACCTTCACAGGCAACATAAAGCGGATCCAACCCCAAGATCTCGAGGGCCGACCTTACATTTTTCTTAATTGGGATCAGTTTTTCCTCAATGAGAATATTTTTACCGATTGAATTTGCAAATTCCTTAAGTGTTGTGGCTACCCCTCCACGAGTAGGATCCCTCATAGCATGAATCTCGAGCCCAGAGGCGATCATGTGCTCTATGAGAGAATTCAATGCATTTGTATCACTCCTTATATCTGAATAAAAAGGTAAATCCCCACGTGAAAGCAATACATCAGTACCATGTTCTGCGATAGTCCCTGAGATGATAATCCTATCACCTGATTGAATCCTGTGATAACCAAAATCTCTACCTTCAGGGATGACACCTATTCCAGAGGTGTTGATAAAGATCTTATCTGCCTTCCCTTTTTCTACTACCTTTGTATCTCCTGTTACCACTTTGACATTTGCCTTAAGAGCTGCCATCTTGATACTGGTTAGGATTTTTTCAAAGTCTGCAATAGGAAAACCTTCCTCAATAATAAATCCACAACTAAGGTAAAGCGGTATAGCCCCTCCTACAACTAAGTCATTTACGGTCCCGTTGATGGCCAAATCCCCTATATTTCCACCTTTGAAGAAAACAGGATTCACTACATGTGAATCTGTTGTGAAAGCAATCTTTATACCCTTTATATTAAGTCTTGCCTGATCCTCATATGCATCAATTGCTGAAGAATCCATATGTCTTAGAATAACCTCTTCTAACAATTCCCTTGTCAGCTTACCTCCCGAACCATGTCCAAGCAAAATAGTCTCTTTTTTCATACTCTCTTCCTATACTTATAATATGCGGCACAACTACCTTCGGATGATACCATACACGCCCCAACAGGATTCTCATAAGTGCACAACCTACCAAACAATGGACATTCTATAGGCTCAATCAGGCCTTTTAAAACATCTCCACATCTACAACCTGTCGGTTCCCTACTTTCAATCTCGGGGAATTGAATCTTATCTTCTATGTCGAAGAAGTTGTATTCACATTTTAATGTAAGACCACTACGTGGAATATTGCCAATGCCTCTCCACACTGAATCAGTCAGATCGAAAAACTTTGATATTGATTTTTGTGCCTTCACATTACCCTCATAATCAACAGTGCTTTTATATTGATTAGCAATATAAAAATTATTTTTGTGTATTTGAGCAAGGATTAGAAATATTCCTTCGAGTATATGAAGAGGTTCAAACCCAGAAATGACACAAGCCTTATTATATTCCCTTGCCAGAAATTCATAAGGCTTGATACCAATTACTGCGGACACATGACCAGGCAGAATAAATCCATCTATCATAAGCTCTTTACTTGATGCCAACACCTTGAGAGCTGGTGGGACAATCTTATGTGCGGAAAATATAAAGATATTTTTAATATTTCTTCTGAGAGCGATCTCTAACGTCCCCGAAATTGTAGGGATGGTAGTCTCAAAACCAACTGCAAGGAGAACTATGAGTTTTGATGGATTGGCTTCTGCTATCTCCAGAGATTGAACTGGTGAATAAAGAACCCTTATGTCAGATCCCTCCATCTTGGCTAAAGCAAGAGACCTCTCTGATCCGGGCACACGCATCAGATCACCAAAGGTAGTAATTATTATATCTTTCTGCTTTGAAAGCCATATGGCTTTATCAATGTAACTTTGAGGGGTTACACACACTGGACAGCCGGGTCCTGAGACTAGATTAATCTCTTTAGGAAGAAGTTCCCTAATGCCACTTCTCGCAATCGCAACGGTGTGAGTTCCACACACCTCCATAATCTTTATTGTTCTCTTAGGTGTAAGCCTTTTGATACCTTCCACTATCTCAGATATTTCTAGTTTCATCTTTCATCTTTGGAAAATATTTCATTTAGCAGTTTTATAGTCTCAGAGGCATCGTCTTCAGAAATCTTTTTTATTGCAAATCCTGCGTGAATGAGCACAAAATCCCCCACCTTTACATCATCCAACATATCTATATAAGCTTCAATAGAGGTTCCACTCTGTTCACAGATAGCTTTGTTATCTCGTATCTCAATTATTCTCATAGGTATTCCTAAACACATATCACCACCTCAATGGTTTTGCTTATGCAACAAGTGTGGGAATAAGTCAACAGATAAAGCACCTATGCTGTAGAAGGTTCATTAGATTTTTCCCCTCCAACGGGAGGAGAAACTAGGTCATTAATTCTATCTTTGAGGTCCTTTTTCTTTTCCAAGCTTGATAAGCTGATCACCCTCTTCTCGGGTTTTGCCCTTGTTAACTGCTTGCCTTCCATTAAAAGATCCACCTCAGAGCCATCTATAGATTCATAGTCTAGAAGCGCCTTTGCGATCCTCTCAAGTTTATCAAGATTCAAATTGATTAACTCTTTTGCCCGTTCATAATTTTTATGAATTATCTCTCTAATCTCATTGTCTATTTGTTGTGCCGTATATTCGGAATATGCCCTCGTTTTTACAAAATCTCTCCCCAAAAATACCTCTTCATCCTCCTTAGAAAATGACACAGGGCCCAATCTTTCGCTCATCCCCCAATCACACACCATCTTGGAGGCAAGTTTTGTCGCCTGTTGAATATCATTTCCAGCACCAGTGGTCTGTTGTTTAAATACTATCTCCTCAGCAACTCTCCCCGCCAGTAAAATCGCTATCCTATTATTCGCATATTCTTTATTGATATTATATTTATCCTCCTGAGGGAGTTGCTGTGTTACACCCAAAGCTGTACCACGAGGGATTATCGAGACTTTATGGACAGGATCAGAATTTGGGAGAAGCTTTGCAACTAGTGTGTGTCCGGCCTCATGATATGCTGTCGTCAGTTTTTCCTGCTCAGAGATAATCAAACTCTTCCTCGCTGTCCCCATCAGTACTTTATCTTTTGCCTCATCAAAATCCTCAGCATCGACCCTGGTTTTATTTTTTCTTGCAGCTAACAATGCTGCCTCGTTTACAAGGTTTTCGATATCAGCACCTACAAATCCTGGAGTTCCTCTCGCAATAATCTCAATATCAACATCAGGTCCCAAAGGAACCTTTCTTGTGTGAACCTTCAAAATCTCTATTCTACCTTTGAGATCTGGCCTTGGGACAACAACCCTCCTATCAAACCTACCTGGTCTTAATAAAGCAGGGTCTAGCACATCAGGCCTATTTGTAGCAGCAACAAGAATAATTCCTTCATTCGATTCAAACCCGTCCATCTCTACAAGAAGCTGGTTTAATGTCTGTTCTCTCTCATCATGGCCACCACCAAGCCCCGCACCTCTATGTCTACCAACAGCATCGATCTCATCAATAAATATAATACAAGGGGCATTCTTCTTTCCCTGTTCAAACAAGTCTCTCACCCTACTTGCACCTACGCCCACAAACATTTCAACAAAATCCGAGCCTGATATCGAAAAGAAAGGAACCCCGGCCTCACCGGCTATAGCCTTTGCCAACAAGGTTTTACCAGTCCCAGGAGGCCCTACCAACAAAACACCCTTTGGAATCCTACCACCAAGCCTTGTAAATTTTTTAGGATCCTTTAAAAATTCAATAATCTCCTCCAATTCTTCCTTTGCCTCATCTACACCTGCAACATCATCAAATGTTATCTTTCTCTGATCGGGTGATATCATCCTGGCGCGACTCTTCCCAAAACTCAAAGCCTTGCCCTGGCCCGCTGTCATTTGCCTCATAAAAAGAATAAAGATAACTATCAAAAAAACCATGGGGAGCCATGAGGTCAAAACCTGTACCCATATAGAACTCTGCTCTTCCTTCTCAAAGCTAACGATGACATTGTTTGAGATTAGTTTATTAGTAATATTTTCTCCCACTATTCCAGTTGTGGAAAATTTCGTTCCATTCGTAAGTTCCCCTGTATATGATAGACCCTTTATCTTTACACTCTTTACCTCTTGCTTCTCAACAAGCCTCATAAAAGTTGAAAAGTCCATCTCCTGAGGTTCTATCGAGAACTTCGAATAGAAGTTATAAATAGTTACAAACAACAATATCAAAATGACCCATAGTAAAAATGTCGTCTTATAAGATTGTTTCACATTCACATCCTTTCTCTATATTAACAAGACCCCTCACTCCTGTTAATAATATTATACACAAAATTTTAAAAGTAAAGAACATTGGAATATTTTCGGTCGACCACATTATGCCCTGGGCCCCAGGTCTCCCTCATTTTAACCCTAAAAAAAATTAAGACATAAGGGGTTTGCTAAACTGTCAATCAAATTATCCGTAGAACAAAAAGTCTCCTTTTTCAATTGTTAATAAGCCTCTTTGTTGTCTTACCGACTTGTCACAAAGATAAAAAACAATTTGTAATCTCCCTATGTCACAACAAAGGAGCCTAACCTCCCAAATTTTATTATTTACCAAAGTAGACAGCGTAAGATTTACACACTAAAACTCTATTTTGGACACAATTTATAGGTTGAGTTGTTATTGATTACATTGCCGCCATTTTCAACATAAACATCACAGTCTTTCCCTTCTGAAAACTTACAATTATTAAGAGTCAGCATGACTCCTTTATCTATCCAGACCTGTCCATAGTTATCACCACCACCGTGCATTACGTTCACATAATCCCAAATATTGTCATTATCCGCCGAATCATAAATATCAATTTGAGACCAATCCCCAGCTGCTGGTGCCGACTTTGCACTTCTAATATTTATGTTTGCATTTTGCATCCCTTTCAATCTTAAAGAACCTTTATCACCTACTGAAATCTTCATATTAGCGGCGATTAGAATTGTTGTCCCGGCCTCAACCTCAATCTTGGACTTCACGTAAACAATCTGTTTGAATTCATATGGAATTCCAATATTTTTCCACTGACCATTTATTGAGGCAGTTCCTCCTCTTACCATAATGGTATTACTTGTATTATCCACCGCCTCTATTTTATCAAGCATAACTATCTCAGAGGCGTTCAACGAAATAGGATTCATAGATAGATTCTTAAACTTGTTATTTGTAAAAGATTTTAGTACCGCCCCATCTTCGAGGAATAAACCATAAGAAGAAGATTGTCGAAAAGTAGAGTTATCAATGGCCACCTTAGCACCATTATCAATCCATAACATCCCGTAATTATCCTTCCCCCCATACTCAAATACTGTATAGACAAATGCATTATCGGATGAAGATGATGCATAGACTTCTATATGGCTCCAATCTCCCTTGGCCTTTGAGGTCTTTGAAGAAGTAAAGAGAATATTTTTATCTGCGGTTCCCAAAGATTTTATTGAGCCATTGTCTTTGACAGATATATCAGAGTCACTGTCCATAAGAAACTTAGTGCCAGGTTCAATCTCTACAGATGCCTTAATTGTCACCTGTTGTCTTAAAAGATAAGGAATACCGAGATCTTTCCAAAGAGCTGCATTCTTTACCTCTCCACCATTAACTAAGACAGTGTTCTGGTTATTGTCAATACTTGTAATCTTATCAAGTGCCCCAACCTCCCCTGCATAAACGAATATGGGGTTTAAATCGATGTTTGAAAACCTGTTTTTAGTAAAACTTTTAATATTTGCATTTTTATCAAAATATACACCATAAGATCTTGAGTTATCAAAGCTTGTATTATCAATCCTGACAGATGCCCCCATATCAATCCAGAGCATCCCATAATTACCATCACCTCCAAATTCAAGAATGGTATAATCAAACACATTGTCTGAAGATGCTGTATTAAAAATCTCTATCAAACCCCAATCACCTTTTGCCTTAGAGTCCTTAGAGGACGTAAATATGACCGGGCAATCTTTAGTTCCTATGGATTTTATTGAGCCAGAATCTGTAACTGAAATCTTGGCTTTAGACCCAACAAGTATTCTTGTACAAGGGGCTATCTCTAAGCTCGACTTGATATAAAGATTTCCTTCAAGTAGGTGGACCCCTGACCACTTTTGGGCCTCTATTATACTCTCACCACTCTTGTGAATAATCTTTTCAGTCTGATCTAGATCACCGGACGACCCATCCAATCCCCATAGCGTATCACTACTTGTCCCAGTGTCACCCAGACCATCATCCCCATCTGAAACTTTTTCGCTACAGCCACAAATAGTAATAAATAGTAAAGACAGTAAGGTCCAACCCATAAATGGGAGCCTCTCTCTTTTCACCTTAAACCTCCTTTAATTAGGTCTTCAAAGGGATGCTACTTACACTTTATTTTTTTGTCAAACAAATAATACTATTTCAATGTGATAATTATCACACTCCCACTCTTATCTTGCCTCTAAAAAACTCTGTGCATGCGAGAAGTTTGATTTGAAAACGGCCAAAACATATATCCCAACCAGCTAACAAGTACAACCTAAATTCATTTCCTTTACCAAAATAAATGCTGGTCATAGGGACATCGTAATTAGAGTCCGTATTTCTGATAAAATAACTATTCCAATTCCTCTTTCATCTTTCTCTAACCCAAAATTAGTGGAATTTTAACAAAAATTAATTTAACCCCATACACGATTAAAACATAAAAGCATCTACTAATACTAAGCGAATAAAAGAATTTGACAATATCGGATTCTTAAACTAATATTAAACTGCATGGTTTATATGAAAAGAACAACATCTTTACTACTGATAAGTATTGTGTGTGCATTCCTCAGTTGTTCGGAGATAGAAACTCAGAACAGGGTCCCGATCGCCTTTGCTGGATTTGATAGGACAGTGGCAATAAATTTCTCCTCCCCCGAGGAGGTAGAGTTAGATGGAACAGGCTCCTACGACCCTGACTCCGATGTTCTAACTTATAACTGGCAAATTGAGCACATACCTAAGAAAAGTTCTCTTTCAAAAATAGCAAATTCTGATAGACCGCTAGCCTCATTTATCCCAGATGCAGAAGGTGATTTCATCTTTTCACTTGTTGTAAGCGATGGCGTCTTTGTTTCAAACAAAGATATTGTGGTTATTACAATAATAAAGAAATAAAAGGTTATGTGAGATGAAAAACTTTATAAAAATCTTTGTAATAAGTATAATCTTTTGGGGATCAAATATCAACGCTCAGGAGTTTCTCTCCCCATTGGGACAACAGAATCAGGTAGGAGTGAAGAACGATAAAGGGAAATATTTTGAGCTAAAGCCCGGCAATGAGCTCTCGTTTAAAATAACAGGGCCAAATACTATTAAGGTCTACGGTAGAATAATAAACCCTACAAAGGCTGGTAATGCATCATTTATGATTTATCAGGGCAACACCCTAATCGGCGCCATGCTTGTAACCCCTAAAGTGTCCCAGGATGTTACTACCAATAATAATATCCCTGTCTCCACCACATCAATCCAAGAGTTCAATATCTCAGACGGTGAACAGATCATAAAGATAAAATCATCTCCTAAATCCCCAGAGACGATTATTGCAGTAGAGTTGATGAAAAGTTTAGACTCATCTATAGAGCTCATACCTCTAGTTCCTCTTGCCCCCTTGGTCCCACCTAAAGAAGAAGAAAAACAGGCCCAGATAGACCTCGTTCCACTAGTACCATTAATTCCTCCTGACCAACCCAAGGTAGCTGATAAAAAGGAAGATACTCCTAAAAAAACCGATTTAGATAAAAAGGAAGGCGAGTATAGAGAGATAATCGCACAGAGCACAGCCCAAACGACCCCAAAAGATGCAAAAACTACAATCACGACCGTTGTAGAGACTACTGAGAAGCCTCGTATAGCTAAGAGGGTTATCCGGCTTAGCACAAACGCAGGTGTGATAATACCCATCCAAGATATTGGTGGACCATTCGGGAATTTTAATATCGAGGCATTATACTTCCCCATAAAAAACAATTATTCATTCGGCATAGGACTAAATGTGGGATATCATAATCTGAAAATAGATGTAAAAGACAATACAGGGAAGAGATTATACGAAATGGGATCATCTATAATTCCTATAAATCTAATGAGTACATATTCAATACCAATAACCAAGGTGTTAATCTTAGATTTATTTGCAATGGGGGGCATTTCTATAGTATCTGCCGACCTTGCCAGTAAAATAAATACACCATCTAAATCTGCTAGCTCTACAACACCTTCCTTCGGAGGAGGTTTTTCACTAGAGATGAAATTAACCAACAGTCACGGGATTGCACTTATCTGTGGATTTGAGGGTGGAAGAACATCCCTTGACTTTGTTAGGGATCTTGAGATAGGGGGATTTTTTATCAACATGGGTTACAACTACACATTTTAATTAGATATGGAGGGCCAAGCGCATATGAAAAATGGTTCATTAATTTTCTTTCTTATAGGCTTGTTTTTAGCTTGTGGTGACTCCAAAATAGAAGTACAAAGTCCTTTACTCGTAGTTGACACATATCCATCGAGTGGTGCAGAAGTAGATCCATCTCTTAGCGACATCCTTGTGTTTTTTTCATCAAGGATAGATTCGGCATCGCTTTCTAATGACTCATTTGTACTCGAACTGATAGGGGAGATAGATACTACTGTAGCTGGTGCAAAAGTATCAACAGAAGTTCTTGATATTTCTGAGGATGGAACAAGTGTCCATATAGTAATTAAAGAGACCCCTCTTAAGAGAGGTTCCATATATCGTTTGACTATTAGTAACGTAAAATCCGTATTTGGAGACAAATTGAGCCAAAGCTACTACAAATTTTTTAAGGTCAGATAAAATTAGAAGTGACATGTTTAGAATTTAAAGAGGCAGTCAAAGATTATATAGCAGGAAGACTGCCAGAAGACCTTAAGACTGAATTCAAAGAACATCTGTTATCCTGTAATTTTTGTAGAAGAGACATGGGTGAACACATTGCAGCTATAATATCAGGCGAACAGGACTCAGATAAAAAAGATAAAAACCGCAGATATTTATTTTTTATAGCATTTATTACCTTTATTATTTTGACAACCGTGGTAATCCAATTTACCAAAATAAAAGAATATAATTTGGGTGAGATAAAACCCATTTCAGAACCAATAAAAGAAAGATTGTCTGAACAACAGCGAATAAAAAAACAACTATTGGAATCAAAATCAGCTATGGACCCAGATAACAATAAGCCGAATGAGATCGATAGAGAAAATAGTGAGGTCGAAGTCGAAGACTTCTCATCATACTCAATAGCAGAGCTCAAATCAAAGTTAATTAGTTGTAAGGAAAAGGGGGATCACAGATGTATCGCAAAAGCAGCCCTATTTGCAGCAAAACAGAGTATTGAGGAAGAGAGGAGAAGATTTAGGATGATGGCTATCGAGTCTCTTGTGGAGATTGCTGATTGCTCGACAGCGATGTTGCAAATAATGCTCCTTCTTAAGGAGAATCCACCAACTGACGATGCAATGAGGGCGCATCTACTAAATGCGATGTGTTATGTAAAAGAGAAAAATTTTAGGGATGCTGAAAGGATATTGTCAATGCTTGAGAGAGATGCCCCTAAACTAAGGGCAGAGATAACTAAAATTAGAGAGGAGATAAAGAAAGGAGTAGGAGATGGAAGACAGACAAAATCCAAAGGAATTCAAGATAGAGATAGCCCTTGATGATGAGATAGCTCAGGGTGTATATTCTAATCTTGCATTAATAAATCACAATGAAAATGAATTCATTATTGATTTTATATTTGTACAACCACAACAACCGAAAGCGAGGGTAAGATCCAGAGTTATTACAAGTCCCAAGCATATAAAGAGGTTCGCTATTGCATTAAATGAAAATATAGCTAAATACGAAGCCCGCTTTGGAACAATTGAGATAGGAAACCCTTCACATGATCCAGCAAATTATCAGTAAAACATGTATTTTTAGGAGGAGCATTATGAAAAAGCTAAGCTCAATTACATTCATTGTATGTACCTTGATGCTATCACAAGCTCTTGCTGGGAAAGAGAAATTGCAAGATCCACGACTAATCTATCTTCAAGCAATGAGAGAGGAGCTGACAAGAACGATGAAAGAATTATCCTTTAAAGATTTTCCCCAGATTTACTTCACAAGTTATTTAGTGAGATTTGTAGAGACTTACGAAATCGGTGCACGCTTCGGCAATATATATTCTATAAAAAATGAAAAATTCGGGCTTGCAGATGTAGATGTGCGAGTTGGGACTTACGAGTATGACCACACCTCTGACAAAGGACTTGATTGGGAGTTTAGTTGGTCGTCCCCTACATACAAAACATCGAATATGCTCCCCCTTGAACCAGACGTAAATGCTGTTAGAAATATTCTCTGGCTACTTTCAGACAGTGCATATAAGGCAAATGCAGCCGCGTATCTTAAAAAGAAGGGCAAGGCCATTTATGAAGTAGAAGAGAAAGAGAAGAAGGATTGTTTTTCGAGGGAGGAGAAATCAAGTTTTTTTGGAGAAAACAAAAAACTGGTCTTTGATATAAAAAGAAACTCTGAAATAGCAAAGCGCCTATCAGCACTATTTATTGATTACCCCGAGATAATTGACTCAGATATAAAGCTCCAGGCCGAGAAGATCACCACAATCTTTATCAACTCAGAAGGGACAGAGATAATAATGGATAAGACTTACTATTCTTTTGTCGCGAGTGCTTATTTAAGGGCAGATGATGGTATGTTGTTAACAAACGACAAATCATTTTATTCAACTCAACCAGACAAATTTTTGAGTGAAGAGGAACTTGCAAGACAAGTAAAAAATTTGATAAATGAACTTATTGAACTTAAAAATGCACCTCTTTTTGAACCTTATACAGGCCCTGCAATCCTTGAACCTGAGGCCACTGGTGTTCTCTTCCATGAGGCAATAGGGCACAGACTTGAGGGTGATAGAATGAATGACCAGTCAGAAGGACAGACATTTAAAGATAAGATTGGGCAGGTTATCCTCCCCAGATTTATAAGTATTTATGATGACCCAACACTGAAGGAATTTGCTGGATTGACACTAAATGGTTACTATGAGTTCGACGAACAGGGAATAAAGGCACAAAAAGTGACCCTTGTAGAGAAGGGTGTCCTTAAAAATTATCTTATGTCCAGAAAACCTGTAAAGGGTTTCAACAAGAGTAACGGACATGGTAGGGCAGGTATCTACAAGCAGCCGATGTCTAGGATGGCTACCACTTATATTAAGGCAGAGGAGGCAGTGAGTTATACAGAACTCAAAAAGATGCTTATTGAAGAAGTAAAAAAACAGGGCAAACCATACGGACTTATAATAAAAAACATAAAAGGTGGGTCGACAAACACCTCATCGTTTGGATACCAGGCATTTGATGGAGTCCCAAGATCAGTATATAGAGTTTATCCTGATGGGAGAGAAGAACTTGTAAGAGGAGTGGAACTCGTCGGGACACCTCTTATAACCATAAACAAGATCATAAAGGCATCTAACGAATACGGTGTATTCAACGGGTACTGTGGAGCCGAATCAGGATTTGTCCCTGTCTCCACTATAGCCCCTCACGTCCTTATCTCCGAAGTAGAATTACAATCAACGGAAAAGTTCAAAGAGCGACCCCCCATTCTCCCATCACCATGGTCGAGAAAAAGACAATAGATTTTATCTCAGTAAACTCTAGGCAACTACATAAAATTGCAAAAAAATTAACAAACCTTTAAGCCCGTTGTCGATTCAAAAATAAAAGACAACCTACTTTTTAATGACTATTATAAAGTGAGGATACCAAAGACGTCGTATATTTATTATCACATAATTCGTAGTGACCTCTCTTATAACATCTTCATAAAACCTTACTGACTGAAGATTTATCGTTGTCCCCTCTGTTAAATGTAAAATTTTCACCGATATATATTCCTGAAGAAACAATAAAAGATTGTGTCCTGCCTCCTTTATAATCATTACTCCACCATTAGAAAGAATCTTATAGGCATTGGCTATAAGCTCTCTTTTTAATTCGTCATCAATCAAATACAACATATCCGAAATAATTATGCAGTCGTATTGTTCGTTTTTATCTATACAAATCTTCACAAACTCTAAAGCATCTGTGCTTACAAATAAAAAATCTGGGAACCTTCTCCTCAAGAATTCAGTATTCTTATAATTTAAATCCACCCCTGTATATCTCTTTGGGGCCCGTCTGCGCTTTATCTCCTCTGTTATAATACCTCTTCCACATCCGAGATCAAGAATAACAGAATTTAAAGGGATGAGGTCTATTATCAGATAAATCGGTGCTGTCAACATGCGAAACTTTTTATAGATCAGATATGAAAATGTGTTCATCGGGAGCTCAAATATACATTTACTACTATTAAAAAGCAATTAAGAAACTGAGCCGATTTCTTTACTCCTACCAATCATTGAACCGAGTACTGGTTGACCCTCCAAAAATAATACAAGATTGTAATGCATACTTATTGATAATATTCTAAAAATATTTTCAATCGCATCCATATGTGAGTTTTGTACTTTCAATTAGAAATACTTTATTTACAGAAGACTCATTTAAAAAACGGCACATTTCAAATTACAATCAAAATATTTTATATTTTTCTTTGAAAAACTAAAATTCTATATTATTCAAAAAATCAGTGGTGTTATTAGTATGGAAGTAGATACATTTGACATAATCGTCATAGGTGGAGGGATTAATGGGACTGGTGTTGCACGTGATGCAGCAATGCGCGGATACAGAGTCTTACTGCTTGAAAAGCAGGACATATCCAGTGGTGCCACAGGTGCATGCAGCGGGATGATTCATGGTGGCATAAGGTATCTAATGCATGATAGGTCTGTTACTAAAATGAGTTGTATTGATTCCGGACACATTCAGAAGATAGCTCGCCATATGATTTTTAGAATACCGTTTATCATGCCAGTATTGAAATCCGATCCTAATGCTAAGATTTACTTTGAACTTGCCGAGGTATACTTCTCTGCCTACGATAGATATCAACCCCTTAAAAATGGACTCCCCCACGCGAGACTCAATAGTGAGACTCTCAAAGAAATTATCCCTATGATAACCGATGAGGCAATAGGTGCTGTAACAACAGATGAATGGGGGATTGACCCTTTTAGGTTATCAATTGAGAATGCAAAGTCTGCCGAACTCTATGGAGCAAAAATAAAACTAGGTTATGAAGTCATTGATTTTATAATTGAGGACAAATGTATTAAAGGTGTAATAACCCTAAATAAACACACTGGCAGAAGAGAGATGTTTTATTCAAAGTTGGTAGCCAATCTCACAGGTCCATGGTCAGACAAATTAACAAAAAACATAAGTAAAGCAAATAAAGTCAGACCATCGAGAGGGGTTCACATAGTCTTTGACAGAAAATATATAAATTTTGCAGTAATAGCAAAGGCAGTAGATGGAAGACAAGTATTTATCTGTCCTCATCAAAATGGGATGATACTTGGCACTACAGATGATGATTATTACGGAGACCTAGATAGACCTTATGCGACTCTCGACGATGTAGAGTATTTGTACGAGGCAATGGAGAGAGTTATTCCGGATATCAGAAAATTTAGAGCGATAAGAACGATGACTGGTGTTAGACCAACAATTTATGAATATAATAAGTACGAAGACGATCTCACTCGTGATCACAAAATTATTGATCATGAAAAAACTGATAATATCAAGGGACTTATTTCAATGATCGGTGGAAAGCTTGCAGCCTATAGACTAATGTCAGAAGAGTTTGTTGATCTCATTGACAAAAAATTTGCAAAAAGGAATGAGTGTAGAACTATGAAAGAGCCTTTATTAGGAGAAAGGGAGAGTTACAGTCTCGAGGAATGTTACACAATCTACCCCTTAAAGAGAGATATTTTAGCAAGACTGATCTACAGATATGGCTGTCAAGCAAGAGATATCCTAAAAAAGATAAAGGATGAACCTGTGCTAAGTGAAACAGTATGCCACTGTGAGGGTGTAACTCGAGCAGAGATCGAATATGCCATTGAAAAAGAATGGGCATACGAATTGATGCACATTAGGAGAAGAACCAGGTTAGGAACGGGGCCCTGCCAAGGAATGCGATGTTCATTTAGAGCAGCGCAAATTCTTGCTGAAAATCTAAACCTCCACCCATCTGCCGCCAAAGATATTTTCATCGAATTCATAGAGAGAAGGTGGGGAGGTAGAAGATTTACCATAAATGAGAGACAGATTAAATCGGAAGAATTATTTTTTAGAAACGTCTTAAATCTATGGAAATAATAAAACCAAGTATATTATTAATAGGCGAAAATCTATACTCAATTTTTTTGACAACCCTCTTGAAAAGAAAAAAGATAGCTTCTCTTATATTGAGCCCTAACCAATCCGCCATGCTACACAACCCAATTTTCAAAAGCTACAACAATAATACTCCTACATTTGAAGATAACTCTTCAACAATAATACAAGAATTTCTCAGCCAACTATCCATCTTTACCCTAGAAAAATTTGAACCTTTTAAGGCACTGTGTTGTAATGGAACCATAATAAACTGCTCTGCCATTTACGAACAATATAACTACTACGAAGAATATAAAAAAAGTGGCAAAGATATAGCTTTTATTAATTTGGAAAATATGGAGGGCGTAGATCTGTCTCTTATACACATCT